>CAZCNG010000101.1:0-7993 GCA_964500045.1 uncultured Methanomassiliicoccaceae archaeon | reverse complement strand
GTCATGGTGGATGGGGGAGGGCTTGCCGTGCACGGGACCAGGGGCGCGGCCCACCTTGCCGCCGTAATAATGGGCGATGCCCTGATGGCCGAGGCAGACGCCGAGGGTCGGCAGCGTGGGTGAGAGTTCCAGCAGCACGTCGCCGCAGACGCCGAAGTCCTCACGTCGGCTCGGAGTCCCCGGTCCCGGACTGATGACCAGGGCATCGGGCTGCAGCCGACGGATGCCTTCGACATCGATGGCGTCGTTGCGTACCACGAGCGTCTCCGCCCCTTCCTCCGCCAACATCTGGGCCAGGTTGTAGACGAAGGAGTCATAGTTGTCTAGAATGACGACCCTCATGCCACCGCCCCCGCAGCGCGGGCAGCGGCCAAGAGCGCGCCCAACTTCGCCTCCGTCTCCAAGTACTCCCGTTCTGGGTCGGAATCGGCCACGATGCCGGCGCCGGCCCGGAAGCGTATGATGCCGTCGGCGACGAAGGCCGAGCGGATGGCGATCGCGGTATCGAGGTCGCCGTTCCCGGAGATGTAGCCGACCGCGCCGGCGTAGACGCCGCGCGGGGACGCTTCCAAGGAATCGATGATATTCATGGCCCGGACCTTGGGGGCACCGGAGACCGTGCCGGCCGGGAAGGTCGCCGCCAAAGCATCCAGGGCCGTCTTGCCGGTGGCCAGCCGACCGCCCACCTTGGAGACGAGGTGCTGCACGTGGCTGAATTCCTCCACCTGCATGAATTGCTCCACCTGCACGCTGCCGGGAATGCAGACACGGCCTAGATCATTGCGGGATAGGTCGACCAGCATGCAATGCTCCGCCCTCTCCTTGGCGTCGCCCAGCATCTCTTGGCGCAAGGTACGGGTCTCCGCCTTGTCGCGGCCCATGGGTCGGGTCCCGGCAATGGGGAAGGTGGTGGCCATCCCGCCGCGCACGGACACGAGCGTCTCTGGACTAGAACCAAGGACCTGGCGGCCACCAAAGTCCAGGAAGAACATGTAGGGTGATGGATTGAGACGGCGCAGCGCCGCATAGAGGTGGAGCGCGTCGCCCCGGATGGGGGCGCTCAGTTCTCGGGAGACCACGAGCTGGAATGCATCTCCGGCGAAGATCGCCTCCTTCGCCTTGACCACGTTCTCCTGGAACTTCTCTGGGGTGGTGTCGCTTTCCAGCGCTCCCAGCCGCAGGGGTGGGCTGGTACCCTGCGGGAGATCTTTGACCGTTTCCAACAGGGAGAAGCCGCCCGTGGAGACATGGTACGCCTGGAAGCGACCGTGGTCGTAGACGATCACCTCGTCATAGAGCCCCATCTCCAGATCCGGGAAGTCGGGATGGGAATGAACGTGAACACCGCCTTCCATGGCATTGACCGAGGCATAGGAAAGATAGCCGACCAGACCGCCCATCAGAGGGAAGGTGCGGTCTTCGGTGCAATATGGAGCAAGGGCGGCCTCCAGATACTTTAGAGGGGAGGATTCCAGATGGGCGAGACCTTCTATCCCTGAGACCTTGCCGCCGTGACCGGTGACCACGGCGCGCGGCCCGGCGCCCAGGAACGAGTAGGCGACGACCTTCTCCGGGCCGCTGGCGCTCTCCAGCAAGAAGCTGGTCTCGTGGGCCCGGCGCAAACGGGAATATAGATCGAAAGGCGGAAGGCCGATCTCCAACGGCGTGATGGTGGGTTTCACATTCATCCCTCGTATGCATGCTGTACATCAATGCATATAATTAAGCATTACTGAACATAAACATACAGCATGGCCGTTTTGAATGAGTTACAATGTACATTATAGCGCGATGGGGGCGTTCGACCATTTGCATCCCATAGCTCGTTCTGCGAAGGGATTATCGACTCCGCCGTGTTCCTCTACCGGAGCGGGAAATGCCGGAACTACCAGAGGTCGAACTTGTGAGGAGGTCGCTGCTTCCGCTGCGGGGGCGCAGGATAGGATCGATCGAGATCCTCCACCCATCGATACTCAGCACTCCTGCGAAACTGCTGGAGACGACCGCGGGCAGGCGGATCGTGGAGGTGCGACGCCGGGGCAAGCAGCTATTCATCCTGTTGGAGGAGGGCGCCATCACGCTCCACCTGGGCATGACCGGCCAAGTGCGCCTCGGGGCGGAATCCCAGGACAAGCATGTGGCGGTGCGCCTGCGCTTCGACGACGGCTCCTACCTGAACTACGTGGACCCGCGCCGTTTCGGCGCCGTCGGCTATGCCACCGCGATCGAGGATTTCGTCAAGGACCATCGACTGGGAGAGGACATCCTGGAGATCGGCCTGGAACCATTTTCCCGTCAGGTCAAAGGCTCACGGCGCGCCATCAAGACCATATTGCTCGACCAGGGCAAGATGGCCGGCCTAGGTAACCTCTACGCGGACGAGGCACTGTTCCAGACCTACCTCCATCCCCTGCGTCCAGGAATTTCGTTGAGCGAGCAGGAGACCCGTGCCCTGTGGCGGGCGGCGCGGCGCGTCCTCCGTCGCTCCCTTTCAGTGGGAACGGACTTCTCCCAGCTGCCTGGAACCTATCTTCTTCGCCACAGGGCGAAAGGTCGCCCATGCCCACGATGCCGAGGACGACTGGATTCCCTGGTCGTAGGTGGAAGGACCAGCATATTCTGTCCCTCCTGCCAGGCGGTCTGAGGCAGAGGATCGGAACGGGAAGGCAAGACAAAATCCATATATACTCGCATGCCATGACATGACATAGCACGGTTAGCCGTGCAACAAAATGGAGTGATGTGAGATGGCTGAAGCGAGAGAGATCTCCGGTTCGAACCGGAGCATAGCGCTGCACAAGGACGCTCTCGCCGTGCCCATTGGGTCGGCGGTTCCGGAATCCGGCGCTGCCTATCATTCCCTCGTGAACGCCATCATCGAGGTCGGCGACGAGGTCGTCCGGCCGCGCGGTCGCATCATCGACCTGGCCGTGGAGAACGGAGATCTGGGCGGACATCTGCTCAGGCGGCATTGGGACCTGTGCCCCCATGTAGCCATCTGCTCGACGCAGGACGCGGCCATGGACGCTCTGGACCGGCACCGGCTCGAAGTGCATCTAGGCATGCTCGACATCCGTGAGCTCGACCTGGCGCAGCGATTCCCTGAGGTGCACGCCGATCTGATCATCGCCCCCGGCTGCCTTTCCGGACTGGACCACTCCCGCAGGGAGGAGGTGCTGGCCAAGTGCCATCACCAGGTCGGAAGGCAGGGCGCCCTCATCGTCATAGAGTGGATGGGCATGGAGGAGGTCGGCCTGACCGAGGATTGGCATTCTCTGCTGGAGGATAATGGGTTCAGCAAGGTGGAGTCCATCTGGAGCGCGGATGGACGGGCCGCATGGGTCGCCCGCTGGTAGGGATCCCCTGCAAACCGATTTGGCGATCCGCGCGCCCCGGGTCGCTGTTCTTCCATGCATCCTACCCAAGCATGTTTATCAACCTGGAGCCAGGTATCTATGCCTATGTCGCCGCACGATAATGGCGGCGTGGGAAGGGATGCACCGTGACATCGTCAGCTATCGAGCGCACCATCTCGGCCATTCTAAGCTTGGACGAGGCGGACCTGGAGAAACTGGTGCATCAGTCCATGGCCAGCATGACGCCGCTGCAGGTGGCGGAGGAGATCATCTCCCCGGCGCTGGAGCGCATCGGCATCCTGTGGGAGGAGGGCACGGCCAACCTGGCGCAGATCTTCCTCGGCAGCAGATTGTGCGAGGACCTGTTGCAGCGCATTCTTCCCCAGGAAGCGCATTGGCGCAAGGATTCACCGGTCATCGCGATCACCAATTATGACGACCACCACAGCCTAGGCAAGAAGATCGTCTACATGACGCTCCGCTCCGCCGGGTACGACATCATCGACCTGGGTTGGACGGACGCGAACAGCATAGCGCTCAAGGTGAAGGAGCACCAGGTCGAGGTACTGATGGTGTCGACGCTGATGCTGCGCTCGGCCCTCAAGACCAGGGAGATACCCCGCCTCCTAAGGGAGGGACGATCCTCCGCCGTGATGGTGGTGGGAGGAGCCCCCTTCATCTTCGACCCGGAGCTGGCGCGGGAGGTGGGCGCGGAAGCCCTCGGCAGCAGTGGCGCCGATGCCGCGGGCATCGTGCAGGCGCTGCTGGAGGCGAAGAAGTGAGCCAGGTCACCTCCATGGATAGGACCTTGGCGGCGCTTTCGCACAAGGAGCTGGACCGCGTTCCTCTATTTCTGCTCACCACCATGCACGGAGCCAAGGAATTGCACATGTCGCTGCAGTCCTACTTCCGTTCTGCCGACCATGTCATCAAGGGGCAGCTGCGCCTACGGGAGAAGTTCCACAGCGACTGCTATTATCCGCTCTTCTACGGAGCGATCGAGATGGAGGCGTGGGGGGGAGATGTCATCTTCTACGCGGACGGACCGGTCAATGCGGGCGCACCGATCATCAAGGACCTGCCGTCCATCAGCTCCGTCCAAGTGCCCGAAGTATCATCGTCCCCGCGCCTACGCGAAGTGCTCAAGGCCATCAAGGGCTTGCACGAGGCGGCGCAGGGCGAGGTGCCGGTCCTCGGCTGCGTCATGTCGCCTTTCTCGGTCCCGATCATGCAGATGGGTTTCGAACCCTACCTGGAGCTCCTCTTCCACCAGGAGGACCGATTCTGGGAACTGATGGAGAAGAACGAGGCCTTCGCCATCGAATGGGGCAATGCCCAGCTCGAGGCCGGGGCCACCGCCCTCGGCTACTTCGACCCGATGTCGTCCACGACCATCATCGGCAAAGAGAAGTTCATCCGCACCGGTCTGCCGATCGCCCAGCGCACCATGGCGGCCCTCAAGGGGCCGTGCACGATGCATTTCGCCTCCGGCCGCTGCCTGGACATCATAGACCACATCCTGGAGACGCCTGCCGTGGCCGTGGGCGTCAGCTCGCTTGAGGACCTGGGCGAGCTGAAGCGCAAATGCGCGGGGAAGTTGACCTTGCTCGGCAACCTGGATGGTATCAGCATGCGGCGCTGGACCCCCGTGGAAACGGAAAGACAGGCGCGCATGGCCATCTCCAAGGCCGGACGGGGCGGCGGGTTTCTGCTGGCCGAGAATCATGGCGAGGTACCATTCCAGGTGCCGGACGATGTGTTGTGGGCGCTCCGCCGCGCCGTGGACAAGTTCGGAACCTATCCATTGAAGGATGCGTGAGACCATGACCCCGATCAAGCTCCTGGTATGCGAATACGTGGCCGATGAAACGCGCTATCTTCTAGGAGAATGGGGCGCCTCGGACGTGGAGCTGATCACCTATCAAGCCGAATGCGTCAAGCGCGGCATGAACTGGAGCAAAGTGCGGGACGTCGTCGGCGACGCGGGCGAATCGCTATGCCTGGTGGGAGCGCAATGCCTGCAGGAAGCGGGGCCGCTTCCCAACCACCGCCAAAGGGGCTTGGGATTGAAGACGGACCAGTGTTTCGACCTCTTCTGCGAGCGCGAGGTCCTGGAGAAGTGCATCGGCAGCGGCTCCTACATCGTGCTGCCCGGCTGGCTGCGCCGCTGGCGGCAGAACATCCAAAGCTGGGGCATGGACCAGGAGGTCGCGCGCAGCTTCTTCCGAGAGTCGGTGGAGAACATCGTGCTGATGGTCACCATGCCCTACGAAGGGATGGAGAAGGACCTGGAGGAGTTCGCAGTGTTCGTGGCCAGGCCGCAGGTGATCATCGAGGTGGGGCTGGGTCGCTACCACGAACTGCTGCGCGATGCGGTCCGCGAGACCCGTCATGGCCGCGATATGGCGGAGGCCAAGGCCAAGTTGGCTGCGACGGAGATGTCGCGGGCGAACCTGTCCCTGGCCCTGGACACGCTGCGCAACATCAGCCAACTGAATGACGAGGACGTGATGGTGGCCGCCATGCTGAACCTCTGCGAGCTGCTGTTCGCCCCGGGCGAGATGAACTACCGCGCCTGCCACGAGGGGGATGAGAAAGATATGCAGTCCAGGGACGCCTTGGGCCGGTCGAAAGCGGGGGACCGGAGCGCCACGGCAGCCCTTCAGGTCAAGAAGGGCTTCCTCGCCCCCATCGCCACGCGGGAGGGGCTGGTCGGCGTGCTCGAAGTGAAAGAGGTGGCCTTCCCCCAATACCTGGACCAGTACGTCATCCTGGCCTCGGACATCTGCACGGTGGTCGGCCTCTCCATCTCCAAGGCCAGGGCCTTCCGGGAACTGGCCAAGGCCAAGAGCCGCACCGAGGAGATGCTACGGCTGGAGCAGGCCGCCGCAGAATTGAGCCGCCTGCTGGCGACGAAGGAGCCTTCCGATTTCGATTATTCGGTGGAGGCCCGCGTCCTGGGAGAGGTGGCCGAGGCCGACCGGGCCGAGATCCTCCTCCCCGGCGGAGTCTCCGCGTTGGTGACGGCGGGGAGCTGGAGCTCCGGTGCCATACCGGAAGGGACGCCTGTCACGGTCACGTCCGGAGGACAGGACCTGCTCGAATCGGTCGAGATGCTGGTGGTACGTTCGGTGGGAAAGGGCTCTTCCCACGGTTGCATGATGGCGGCCAACGTGCAGCTGCAAGGTCGCGCGCAGGGACTGGTGGTCCTCAGCTCCAACGATCCGAACAAGAAGTGGAAGCAGGGCGTGGACAGTCTGGTCACGATCTTCGCCCGCATGCTGGCCGGCATGCTGGAGAGGGAAAGGATGAACCAGGAGCTGCTCTCCCTGAACGACTCCTTGCACATCACCAACAAGATCATGCGCCACGACATCCGCAACGAGCTCCTCGTCACGTCGGGAGCCCTGGAGCTATATCGCCTGCGCAACGAACCCCGCTATTTGGACATGGCGACCGATTCCATCGCCCGGGTCTGTCGCATGCTGGACCAGATGAAGGAGATGGATGCGTTCCTGAGGATCGGAGCAGGGCTGCAGCCATTCTCACTGCGTGAAGCGGCCGAGGTGGCCATGGCCGGCAACAATCTGCCGGTCGACGTGCGCGGCGAGGCGGAGGTCATGGCCGACCATGCCATCTACTCCGTATTGGATAATCTGGTGCGCAATGCCCGCGTCCACGGCGGCGGCACCGTCCGGGTGCTCATCAGCAAGAGGTCGTCCGACGTGTCCGTGCGCGTGGAGGACAGCGGCCGCGGCATATCGGCCGAGGCGATGCCCCATCTATTCGAGGAGGGCTACAGTCAAGGCCCGACCCAGGGTACCGGACTGGGACTGTTCATCGTCAAGAGGACCATGGACCGCTACGGCGGTACGGTACATGCGGAGCAGAACCACCCGCAGGGCGCCGTGCTGGTGCTCACCTTCCCCCTGCCTCCTGCCTGAACACCGCCAAAGTGATGTGGCAGAACGTAGATCCTTGGTCATGAAGAGAGAGATGGTCCGCTTGCCGGGGATCGTGCCGACGCTTCCCTCCCCGTCTGCCTGCTCGATTCCGTGCTCGAGGGCCGCCCCAACTTCTGCAGTGTCGCCTGGTTCACCATCGTTGGCGCAAGGATGCCCGCGATTTCAATCGTGGGGGGAATTGCGCCCATTCACACATCTGGTGCCTTGCTCCCGCAATGTAACTGCAATAGGATCGTTGACGCAGTGAGGTTGCTATTCAGTTCCGATGCTGCTGACGGTCAAGGTGAAGTTGCTGCCCAATAGCGAACAGAAGCAGCAGCTTCTCGCCACGATGGAGAAGTTCAACGAAGCATGCGATAGGGTGTCAGTGGATGCATTCGCATGCCGTTGCTTCAACAAGTTCGCCATCCAGGCGAAGCTGTACCGGCGTATCCGCGAGGAGTTCCGACTCTCCGCCCAGTTGGCCGTCCGATAGATGTGCCGGAGGAGGCGCCGATAACGCCGGACGTGGAATTGCGTTGGAGGAACTAACGCACATCAACGTCCGGTCAACGGTTGCGAAGGCGCAACGGGATTCGCGGTCGAAGTGGGCGTTCTCGCAACTCCGTCAGTTCATCGCCTACAAGGCGCTGTTGGCGGGCGTTCCGTTGGTCATCATCGACCCGAAGAACA
>CAZCNG010000100.1:0-8019 GCA_964500045.1 uncultured Methanomassiliicoccaceae archaeon | reverse complement strand
ACTCCGGCGAGGTCTTCGCCGCGGACTTCCCCAAGCGCAGCTCGTCCGCCTATCTGCTGGTGGCCATCCTGGGCTTCGTGGCCTTCCTGGCCGAGGGGCTTCTGGCCACCAACTACCTGACCATCGCCCTCATCGCCATGGCGGTGACGGTCATTGCTGTGTTCGGACTTTCTTACACCGTGGCCAAGAGGTTGTGAAATGGCAGGCATCAGCGTTGGATTGAACTGCCCCGTTTGCGGGGGGGCCATCAATGTCATGGAAGGAGAGGCGACCATCAACTGCCAGTACTGCAGCTCGCTGCTCTACGTGGAAGGCGATTCGGGCGTCACCACCATCTCGTTCAAGAACAAGGTCACCAAGGAAGGCGCCATCGCCGCCACCGAGAAATGGTGGCACAAAGGCTTCAAGGCCCGGGACCTGAAACGCACCGGCAAGGTGCTGGAAGCCTATCCGATCTACCTGCCCTTCTGGAATACCACTGTGCGGGTCGCGGGGTGGGTCTGCGGCTATGAGGAAAGGACGCACTCCGACGGCAAGGGGCATACGACCACTGAACGCATACCGAAGGAGAAGATGGTCCTCGAGGACTACGCCTTCAGCGAGGTGGCCAGCGATCCTGGTGACCTCGGCCTCAAGAAGCTGCGCAACCTGACCGGGGAGAGCAGCTTCACCGACTTCGAGATGATACCGACGTACCAGGCCACCACCAGCAAGGACGATGCGACCGAGCACTCCCGGCAGGAAGGCATCGCCCGGGCCCGCGCCGAAGCGGGTGTCCCGCATATCACCTTTGAGCAGTTGCACACCTTTCCCAAGCGCATGTCCCTCGTCTACTATCCTGTGTGGGTCATCCGCTACGACTACCGGGAAAAGATGTACATATCGACCGTGGACGGGGTCACTGGCAATGTGCTCTCCGGACGTGCCCCCGGCGACCCGCTCTTCCAGAGCCTTGCGGTCACGGCAGGAACGTCGATCGGCGGTGTCGTGGCCGCCGGGGGGATATTGATCGGTTCGCAGGGAACTCCGGAGATCGCCATAGGGGGCGTGGTCGTGGGCCTCGTCCTTTTGGTGGTCACCTATCTGTTCTTCCGGCACGGTTCGGAGATCGTCGAGGGAGACTTCAACGACAAGAAATATGGCCTCAACTTGGACGGGGACCTGATGAAAGTAGCCAAGCAGATCAAGATAGGGTGATGAGATGCAGGTCATACAAGTGAAATGTCCGAATTGCCGCGATCCCATATACTCGAAACAGAAGGACATGGTCTTCTATTGCGAGAAGTGCGGCACGTTGCACGAAAGGAATGGCACGGCCAAGGTCATCGACTATGAGGTGGCCGACTTCAACAAGGAGACGCCGGAACCTAAGGTGTTCATGCCCTTCTGGAGGATCTATGCGACGCTGAAGATCAATCACGTCAGCGTGGCCGGTGGCAGCATGCGCAAGCTGCGCAACTGGATATCCGGGGATGAGAACGGCGGCACCGTATTCGTGTACGTGCCGGCGACGTCGTTGGACAAGGAGTCGTTCCGCCGCATGGCGATAGATATGACCACCGCCCCACCGCAGTACCGCACCCGCCTGGACTTCGCCAAGCTGGAACGCCTGCCGACCTCCATCAGTAAGGAGGAAGCGACGCGCATGGCCGACTTCGTGCTAGTGACAATAGAAGCGGAAAAGTCCGGCGTCCTGCAGGAGCTGGATTACACCCTTACGGTGCACGATGCCCGCATGGTGTACATCCCCTTCGTCCGGCAGACCAACGGCATGACCATAGCGCTGGGGTAGTCAACAGCTCAATCAGCCTATTATAGCTGAATTATCACTAGGCCAAACGATGCGACATGCGGCGCAGATCGCGGCAGCATTGCTATTGGTAGCGATGTTGATGCCGATACAATTGGTGTCAGCTGAAGCGCCGATCGGAAGTCGCATCACCTTCGCGGAAGTGGCCACCGGGACCACGACCTCGCTGCCGGGGATGGAACTGCGCGGCAATCAGGCCACGGACGTGGTCGTGCTGGACGCGGTGCTGTGGATCATGTACCGCGCCAGCGACCGATCGCGCATCGCCACCTACCATCCCGATTTCACGACCGACGCTTGGAACATCTCCTTCGAGGCCTACGCCCCGCGCACTGGGAACTCCTACCCCTATCCAGATATCGGAAGTTTCGGCCTAAGGGCGATGATATCCAATGGCAACGAAGGTATGGGGCTCGAGCTATGCGTCGGCAATCGAAGTAGCGAAGGCATATACTTGATCGAAGGAAGCAGCCGGACTCTGATGCAGGCGGGCATCCTGCCCGCCTATCCTCAAGGCAACACCAGCGAAGGGCAGCGCCCCGACCGCTACATCGTTTCCTTCGAGAACGGAGCGGGCGTGGTCACGGTCACGGTGCGGCACAGCACCGCCGGGGTGCTCCTGCACCGCGTTGTTGATTTCTCTGCGAATCTACCCGTGATCGACTTCTATGCGGATTCTGAGGTAAAGATGAGTCCCGGCGAATACTCGCGTAGCATAGATGGGGGTTGGATGATGGACGATCTGACCGTGCGGTCCGCTGGAACCGCGTATCCCACCCTGCCATTGCTTTGGTCCACCTTGGACCGAGGTGCTCCCGTCGCCGTTCAACTGCTGGATGAGTCGGGATCAGCTATCGACGCAGATGTCAACATAGCTGGGCACTCGGCCCAGAAGAACGGAAGCGTTTACGAGGTGAACTATGCTCGAGAGGTGGATTGGTGCGTTCCGACGTCTGTCGAGGTCACGAGCGGTCCGGTTCGCTTCCGCGACCGCTGGCTGCTCACCACGACCACTTCCGCCGCAGGTGCCCAGATCGCCCAATGGTGGGGTGGCTATGACTGGGCTAGCGTCTTCGGCACGGACGACTGCAGTGGCTTCAGCACCGTCGCCGATGTGTACCGAGGGCTGGACCATCCGCTCACCGCCTACGTCATGAGCCCATCCGGCAGTTCGTCGGAAATCCTAGCGACCCAGTCCGAGCTCGCGCTTCATCTACCGCATGACTGGTTGGACTTCCGGGGCAAGAATTGGGCTGAAGCGATCTCCATGGCCCTTTCCGCACATTCACAGATGAACAGTTACTACAGCTATGCCAGCCGCTGGGATGATCCCTCGTATGTTGGCAGGGGGGACACCTATATCTCGATGGCGAACCCCGGCAGTGCCGCCAGCTACGAGATGATGTTCGCTCAATACCTCGCCGGCACGCGCATCGAAGGGGCCAGCTCCGGTCAGGGGGACACGGTCTCCGGGAACTACTCCCTCTATGGGAGTTGGTGGGTGAACGGCGCTTCCTGGTGGGATTCTGCCAATCATTCCTGGCAGCCGGCGCGGTCCATCGACATGATGGACTCCCAAAGGCAATACAGCACCGACAATGGGGGAGCGGCGTGGACCACCGTCCAGTATGTGGCTTCCCAGGGCGGGCTCCTGCGTGTCTACAATCATATGCAGAGCAACCCCATGCAGCCGGCGTCCGTGGAGCTTCTCAAATGGATCGCGAATCCGAAGACGAATTCCGCCCCTGAGAATTGGAAGACGACGGACGGCGAGGCGGCCTCCTACGTTTACGCGCGGCACACGACCTCGCTGACCGTCAACGCCTCCTACGAGCTGGGCTATGACGTGCAGCGGCAAGACCCGCGCAACGCCGGCTACTGGCTAGTGCCGGTCACGGTTTCAATAGCGTTGGGCAGCAGCCAGGTCCGCTCGGTCAAGGTGATCGAACACACAGCCAACGGCGACGTGGTGCAGGAACTGAAGCCCCTCAACGGGAAGAGGGTCATGGACCTGGGCTATGACATCAGGGATGGGGCGGTCCAGGTATCCGCCTTCTTCAACGCCTCGGCCACCATCATCGTCGATACCACCTCGGGCGATCCGCACATCATCAACTATCCTCCGACGGATGCACACGGAGGCGAGACCTACTCCTTCCTGGTCAGCAGCACCCCCTCCCCTTCAGGGAGGCCACTGCAGTGGACCTTCGACAATAGCACCGCCCTATGGATGCAGGGGGAGGTCGCTGGCGACCACTCCTTCTTGGTCCGTGGCAAGGCGGTCAACGGCACCTTCCGCTTCAGCCTGGGAGTGGGCGATGGCTTCCGGGGTGACGTCATCAACTGGACCCTCGCGGTGACGCCCCGGTTGTACCTGTTCATCACCAGTATCCCGGATCGCGTCTGCGCGGCCGGCATCTATTACCAGTACCAGGCCGTGTGCCCCGGAGCCACCGTCTGGCGTCTAGAGGGTGATGCCCACTGGCTGGTGGTGGAGACCAACGGTCGCGTGCACGGCTACGCTCCCGCGGGGGAGATGGGCAAGGAGGTCCACATCCGCCTCATTGCCAGCACCGGGCAGCTCACCGCCTCGCAGGACTTCATCATGCACGTCAATGCCGACCCGGCCGACAACCCCAAGGTCGTGCTCCCCTTCATCGGCATCACCCTCATCATGGCGCTATTGCTGGTGCTGATGTTGTCCTACGCCTTCGGCAAGAAGTGAGGATACCATCAACGGCAGGCAAAGGTTGATAATCGAGAGGTCCATTGATTTTGTCCATGGCATCGGGCAAGGGGCCGTCCAAGGCCCTCATCGTCGGCGTCATCCTCGTGGTGGCGATGCTCCTCATCGGACTTTGGGTGATGCTTGCATACAACACCGCGGTCAGCCAGGAGCAGAGCGTCAACAGCGGTCTGTCGCAGATCAAGAATCGCTACAGCACCAAGGTCAGCATCCTCGGACCGCTGCTGGTGCAGGTGGACGGTTACAAGGTCTACGAGAGCTCGCTGCTCACCAACATCACGGCGCTGCGCTCGCAATGGTATGATGTGGTCAACGGGACCGACACGAACGCGATGATCAATGTCGGCAGTGCCCTGGACTCGCAGTTCGTCAATATCCGCGCCACCTGGGAGAACTACCCTGTGCTCAGTGCGGACAGCATTGTGCGCGCCTACATGGGCCAGGTCGTGGACCAGGAGGAGCAGCTTTCCTATGCGCGTCTGCAGTACAACAACGCCGTCAACTCGTTCAACAGCCACATCAAATCGTTCCCGATGTTCCTGCTGGCCGATAGCTTCGGCTTCCATGAGAAGTCATATTGGGGCAACGAAAGCAATGCCCTGACGCTGTGATGAGAATGGGAAGCAAGGGAAGATGGGCGGCACTGGCCGCGGTGCTGCTGGTCGGGCTGATCATCGGCGGCGCCCTCGTATACGTGTATACGAGGCCGTCGCAGCAGCTGGCCTGGGTACCGACCATCAACCCTTACATCGATGACCGGGCGGGGCTGCTCGATTCTTGGGATGCCTATGACCTGCAGGAGTTCTGCATCGAGGTGGAGGCGAACAACTCCTGCGAAGTGGCCTTGCTCATCGTCAATACGACGCAGCCCTATGGCATCAATGACTTCGCATTGCGCACCTTTGAGAAGAACGGCATAGGGCAGGCGGGCAAGGACAATGGCGTGCTGGTCGTATTCTCCGCCGATGAGTGGGCCTGGCGGACGGTGACGGGTGTAGGGGTCTCCAATATCCTCAACGGCGCCCGCTTGACCGAGTTCGAGATGGACTATCTGGAACCCCGGCTGGACCCCGCCAACATCTCCTATGGGCTGACGCTCTACATCTACGCCATAGGATTGGAGCTGGTGGACAATTACCACTCGCCAGGCAACGATCCCTGGAACTCGCAGCCCATCGACTTCATTCCCCTGAACGGGTGGCAATTGGCGCTTGTGGTCATCATCTTCCTAGTGGTCCTGGTCGTGACCCGAGGTCGTGCCCTGGGCCTGATATTCCTCCTCTTCGGCCGCGGAGGCGGCGGACTGGGCGGCTTCGGCGGCGGTAAGACCGGCGGAGGCGGGTCGGGCGGCCGCCGTTGAGGCAGTCAGATTTATATTGGAGCAAGGGAGTGGCGCCTCCATGGGAAAGATAGGACGGGGGATGGAGCTCGCCAAGCTTAGCTGGGCTGTGCTCATGAAAGAAAAGGGATTAATGATATTCCCCATCATCTCTGGTATCCTCACCATGATAGTGGCGGCCAGCTTCTTCGTTCCCCTGGCGCTATGGGGCGTCTTCGAGGATGCTAATTCTCTCAACTGGTGGCTTCTCATCATCCCGATCTTCCTATTCTATCTCGTGACCTATTTCATCATCATCTTCTTCAACAGCGCCCTGGTGGCCTGTGTTATGTATTCCTTCGATGGCGGCAAGCCCACCTTATCCTATGGCATTGCTGAGGCGCGCAAGCACATGCGTCAGGTGCTCGCCTGGGCCGCGGTCTCGGCCACGGTCGGCCTGGTCTTGAAGATGATCAGTCAGGAGGGTGGCATATTCGGTCAGATCGCCGCCATGCTCGCCGGCGTGGCATGGACCATCGCCTCCTATTTCGTGATACCGATCATCGTCATGGAAGGACTAGGGCCGAAGGCGGCGCTGAAGCGCAGCGCGGGGCTCTTCAAGACCACCTGGGGAGAGGCCGCGATATCCAACATCGGCATCGGCCTGATCTTCTTTGCACTATGTCTCCTAGGCTTCATCCCCATGTTCCTGGCATTCTACTCGGGCAGCTTCATCATCATGATCGGTCTGCTCGCCTTCACCCTCATCTATTGGATAATCCTGGGCATAATCTCCTCGGCGCTGACGACCATAGTCATGTCCGCCCTCTATCGCTTTGCGACCACCGGCAAGACCTCGGCCAACTTCAATGTAGACTTGCTCAAGGAGCCCTTCCCGCAGAAGAACAACAGCAATTGGGGCAAGATCTGAGTCGACAAACGCCAAGAAACCCTTTCCTCCAGATGGAATATATTGGATCTTCGCTCCCGATCGGCCATCTAGCCAATGTCTGGTATCTTGCAACTTATTTATACTAGCCACTCCAAAACGAGTCATAAGGTTCTCAGGAGGGACTCAAGACCATGAATAGGAGAGTCATGCTAGCAGTGTTCATAGCAGCGATGATGTTGTTGCCGGCGCCATTCTTGCTGGCCGACACCAACAACGCTGAGGCCATCGTGCACAACACGGCGGCCTGGTCCGGAAAGACCCTACATTATGAATTGTACACGACCGATGGATACATCAACAAATTCTCCGGCGACGCGGGTGCGTTGACCACCGACCCCAGTGATATTGGCGGCTGGCCCTCACCTGTGTATACCTGGGGCTTTACAGATGTGGACCCGGGTGGACCCTATGCATTCAATGCGATCACCAGGACCGGTGGTCTCAATCTACAATCGGTCCCGGCTGGCGCTCTCACGTCCGCCGGCGGAATAGTCGGCAATGCCAAGTTCCCTTCCCCCATTATCGAAGCTGGCACTGGAGATGACGTCTACATCACCGTCCACAACCGTGGCTTCTACCAGGACCGTCAGGCGGTCCAGGATGAGCATACTCTGCACCTTCACGGCATCCACGCGCAATCCATCTACGATGGCTTCCCCGAGTCTGCGGGTAGCTATTCCGAGATCATGCGCATGTTCTGGAGATCCTCAGAGTACGGCGGGACCGGACTTCTCGGCGATGGCGTTACTCAATTGAAGAACATGACCAACCTCGCGCCGGCTTGGCCCTCCACCGCTTATCCACTGAATGCCCTCAGCACCAAGATGAAGGATGATTGGTGGAACAATTTGGATGCAGTCACCCAGCAGAAGTGGCTGTCGGACTTCAACAACACCATACCCAACATCACGAACGCGCTCAGCCCGGCAGGGGGTATCCGGAGTCAATTCGACCCTACCATGTTGCCCTTGTCCGACAGCGACCGTGAGAACCAGACGCAGTACACTTACTACTTCCGCGCCGTGAGCCCGGGCAGCACGATGTATCACTGCCATGTCATCGCCAGCGAGCATGTGCAGATGGGCATGTATGGCGCCTTGATCATTCGCCCTCTGGACTACATACAGAAGGACATGAACCATGTCCTGTCTTTCAACGCCACATCACAGCAGAAGTACTTCGACATCAACTAC
>CAZCNG010000099.1:0-8082 GCA_964500045.1 uncultured Methanomassiliicoccaceae archaeon | reverse complement strand
GCCCGGATATTATTAAGATATCATTCTGTGCATGTGCATGCGACTGTGCTGTCATTGATTGATACCATGTGTTTGAGGGGATTGTTGTGAGGTCTTGGAAATTCGCGGTATTCCTGCTGGTTGCTTCAATTTGCATCGTCGGCATGGTGACAACTCAGTTTGGCGAGGCCCGCAGCGGAGGCATGGCCAATGCTAATTACACGATCAGCCAGTGCAGTTGCCACGGCAGCGCCAGCACCGCCACGATAACTGCGGTGTCCAGCACGACTACGCCATCGCCTGGCCAGCAGATGACCATAACGATCACCGTTTCAGGCGGGCAGCAGGCCGCAGGTCAGCAATTGGGAGTGATGCTCCTAACCTCGACCAACGCCGCACCCAGCGCCGATGGCTGGGTCATCGTCACCGATTCCACGGGGGCAACCGCATTCAACTGGAATGAGATTGCTTGGGCCAGCCCGCACACCTTCACCTGGACGGTCAAGGCTCCGACCACGGTCGGCCTCCACACTCTGAACGTCTACACGAATCATGGCGGCGGAAGAGAGTACGTCAAGCAGCTCCAGACCGCGGTCACGGTCACCTCCGCTTCTACCCCACCCTCCGTAACCATCACCCAACCGCTCACCGGCACCACTCTGAGCGGTGTGACTAATGTCGTCGCCACCATTACTCCCGGATTGTCTCCAGTGACCAGTGCCACCCTGGTGATGGGAGGACAGACCTTCACCAGTCCCACCATTGTTGGCATCACCTACACCTGGAGCGTTGACACCAGGCTCATGCCGAACGGCGTCACCTCCGCGGTTGTAACAGCGGTTTCGGCCGCCGGCACCGGCACCGCGACCACCTCTGGACTTGTCATCAACAATGGCCCCCGAATTGAACTTGTTCCGACAATTGGCAAGAGCGGCATAGTCTTGACCATCACGAATATCGCAGGTTTCATTCCTGGCCATCATGTCAAGCCAATGCTTGGCGAGTCGTATGTCGGCTTCGGTGAATATGAGGTGCTCGCTGACGGTACAGCACAAAATATCAGCTTGATACTGCCCTATCTCAACAAAGGTGATTACCAGATCAGAGTAATTGATGTTGATGACATTGCGCAGAGTGCACAAGCTTCTTACAGAGTGGTGGGAAACAGTCCGCTTGAACTGAATATGGATGTAGGTTCGCTCTATCCCCTCAACACCGCTTTTAGAGTATCCTGCAACATAACCGAAGAGGGAACTCCATATGACATCAGCAAATGCACTGTGTCCGCTTCTTGTATTCAATCGTCCACGGGGACTCGGATCGAGATATCATCTTCGAATATCCTAAGGGTGGGATCAAGCGGCCTCAGCATTACAGTCGATTTGAGTTCTTATGGCGACATTGGAATGTATTACCTTCAGCTGGCAGTGGCTGATGACATGTTCCAGGGCCAAGATATGAAGGCCTTTCAGACCTATTTGATCGTGCCACCCGATGCCCCCACTGGGCTATCTTCTGTTCCGGGGAATAGCCAATCCACCATTTCCTGGGCGGCGCCGCTGCAAAACGGAGGTGCCGCTATTGACTACTATGTCGTCTTCGAGGACGGCGTTGAATTGGGCACACATCCATCGGGCTTGAATTGGACGATATTCGGATTGTCAAACGGTCAGTCTTATACCTTCGCCGTTGTGGCCCATAACCTCGCGGGGATGGGACTGCGGTCATCTTCTGTGACAACCATACCTTACACAGTCCCCGATGCTCCGATTGGATTGACCGCTTCACCAGGCAACGCTGAAGTCTTGCTGACCTGGGTCATGCCCCCGTTTGACGGTGGCCGAAACATCACGAATTACATGGTCTATCGATCAACCAGCGAGACTGGGACTTATGCTCTGATCGCGTCTATTATTGGGATCTCTTGTACTGACGCAGCTCGGACAAATGGCCTGGAGTACTACTATCGCGTCAGTGCCGTAAACCAGGCAGGCGAGGGCTCGATGACAGGGGCGGCTTCGGCCATCCCCTATACAATTCCTGATGCCCCAATAGGGCTCCTGGTTACTCCAGGCGATACCCAAGCGTCTTTGAATTGGAATGCGCCGGCATTCAACGGGGGGCGGGCCATCGATCGCTTTGTCATTTACCAAGATGGAGTCGCCTTATCCGGAGAACCCTCCGATTCGAGCATCACTATCACCGGACTCTCCAACGGTCATAGCTACACATTCTCTGTCGCAGCCCACAACCTGGCCGGGAATGGAAGTAGATCTGTCGCCGTGGCAACCGTCCCGTATACTGTGCCTGAGGCCCCGACCGGGTTGACAGTGGTCGCTGGCAACAGTTCCGTCAATTTGAATTGGACAGCACCGGGATTTGATGGCGGTAGACCTGTGGATCATTATGTGGTGTTTCAGGATGGGGTCGCCCTTGAACCCCACCCAACTGGGAACGCGATAGTCATCAGTGGTCTGAGAAACGGCCAGGATTACTCATTCTGTGTTACAGCGCATAATCTCGCTGGAGAGGGAAATCGATCATCGGCAACCACGGCCACGCCATTCACCGTACCAGATGCCCCTGCCCCAATTTCATTAGTACCTGCATCTTCACAGGCGATACTGAATTGGAGCGCACCGGGGTTCAATGGCGGCAGGGCCATTGATTACTACCTCATCTATCAAGACGGCAATCCTTTGCCTACGCATCAAACAGGCCTGGGAGCGACCATAACAGGCCTCACGAACGGGCAGGCATATGCATTTGCCATCTCGGCTCACAATCTTGCAGGAGAGGGCATTCAGTCAAATGTGATGTCGTCGACACCATACACCGTTCCTGACATTCCGCGTGGGCTTGTGGCCGCAGTGGGAAATGCTCAGCTCCAATTGAGCTGGACGGCTCCGGTCTTCGATGGAGGTAGGGCCATTGATTACTACGTTGTGTTTCAAGACGGAGTCATGCTGCCCGCCCATTCCATCGATCCGACGATAGTGATCTATTCTCTAAACAACGGGCAGAATTATTCGTTCGCCATCGCAGCCCACAACCTTGCTGGAATAGGGGCCCCGTGTTTATTGATCAGAGCAACGCCGGCCACCAGCCCAGGATCCCCTATAGGACTTACGGCTACTCCAGGTAGTGGCAAGGTGTCCCTTGCCTGGCAAGCGCCCCTCTTTGACGGCGGCAGCCCGATCAAAGGTTACCATATTTATCGTGGAGGACAACTTGTCGCTAATGTCAGTGCCTCCACTTTGACATTCGATGATACCACTGGAAAAGCAGGAACGATCTACACCTACACTGTCGTGGCGAACAATTCCGAGGGGATCGGGCTGGAATCGATGCAGATCAGCGCCTCACCACAGGCTGACAACACACTCCTCTACGCTGGCATCGCGATCGCTGTCATCGCAGTGATTGCCATCGTAGTCGTTGTGATGAGGAGGAAAAAGTAGGCCGGGACGCCTGCGGCCTCAATCCGTCTACCCAGCAAGAGATACCAGGGGGCTCTCCTTGAATCAGTTTCATCCACCATCAAGACGCCTTGGCGAGCCTCGTCAGCCACCCCTCCGCCTCCTGCCACCGAGGGAATCTCCGCTCCATGGCCCGGAACGCATCATCATGATAGCGTCCCGAAAATGTCATTCCGGTCTTCATGTGCAGAAGCTCGTGATAAAGCACGTAGTCGGCCACGAAGGCTGGCACCTCAGCCTTGTCGAGGTTCGAGCTGATGGCAATAGTGCGCATCAACATGCTGCAATAGCCCAACCTCTGTTTGTTAGGTCTGGAGGTCCAGGTCATGTAAGTGTTAGGCACAGGAGCGATCAGACCGCTGCTCAAGAGACGATCATACGATTCTCTCAGGTCATGCGCCCTGCCCCTCATTGAATAGGCGAGGTTGCGAGACCGAGCCAGGTAGAGCGGCCGATTGCGCGAGACGAAGGTCTCCGACTTGAGATATTCCCTCAGCGGTTCGGTGTATCGCTCCTTGTGGCCCTTCAGACAGATCCGTCCCAGTAGGCACTGCGCGAACTCCTCAAGGAGCGCCGGATCTGCCCCCCTCATATAGTCCGACACCTTGAACTCGGCCGTGACGCCACTGCGCATCCAGGTCGTCTTGAACTCCTTGAATGGATGGTAGTTCGCCTTCACTGTCTCATATCCCATATTGCCCCCGGCTTTCTCGAAAGCCTGGGCTAGCGTGTTGTCATCTTGGATCAAAATACTCACTTCCTTTCTGTTGCTGAAGAAATCACATGCGCACGGAGTTGTCGCCGGCTATCTTGTTGAGGATGGCCTGCATCTGACTGATCTGAAACTCCATGCGAACGATCCGCTCGCTGTTGCTGTGCGAAATGGCACCGTCGCGCACCTGTATGACGCCCCTGGCATCAGGATAGTACTTCAGCGTCTGCAGGGCCGTGTTCTTCCCCTCTGCCGTGAGGAAGTACACCTTGCGCTTGAACTGGCCGCCCACGTGCCGCAATCGCTCCTCTATCAGGCCTTCCTGGAGGAGCTTCTTGACCTCCACGGCCACGTGCGCCCTGCTCACGCCCAGCGCCTCCGCCAGCCCATCTTGGCAGCGGATATAGGCCGCGCTGAATCCATCATCTTCTTCCTGACCTCTCTCCAGGTGCGCGACAATGCGCATCCAGATGCTCAAACCATCATTGTTGGACATCTCACCACCTCTTGCAGAAAAATGGAGACCACGATGGGCCTCGACGTTCCAGAATGATGGCGATCCAGTCACAGCCATCGGGAAAATGAAATCTATCTCATCTGAACATGGGGTCCATCGGACCTTCCGTGCCTTTTGCGCCAAGGACCATGCCCGGGCCCAGCTCTTGCGCGAGCACTTTCTTCACGTATTCCGTGAACTTGACGTACTCGGGATCCGAAGCCAAGCGGCGCTCATGGGCATCTAGTAAGATGAGGATCGCCGCCGCTGCGGTCGAGCTGAAATCTGACCCCTCGTGGAGCCTCTCGGCCATGTCATGGGCCAGCGATCGTATCTCCCGGAACGAGACGAACTCGTCGCCCTGGGAGATCATGAACAGGGTGGCGGTCATGACCATTATCGGACCGCCTCCTTCCATGAGTCGCCGGTTCAGGTATTCCTGCATCTCGTCCTCGGGTACGTTGGCGACGGCCTTGGCCGCGTCTTGGAACTCTTTGCCTTTCATCTGGTATCCTCTGCAGAATTGCTTTCTTGTTGTGGTGTTTGAGGGGCAGCAGGTCCACCCCTACGAGGCGCTCTGCTTGCCCTGAGAACAGAGCGCTGGATTCGGCCTTTGAATGCCGCTATTCGTCTCAGCGGCAGAAGATGAGACTGCCTCCATAGGGCTGCCAGCCACCGGAGAGGTCGCATCCTCGAGGCTGAGGCCCAGCATGCGGCACCAGAGTTCCAAGGCGGCTCCCTGCCCCATGGTGGCCGGGCCGGCGAACTTGCCCGGACCGCGAGCCCCATAGAACTGGCCCGGCTCCCGAATGATCTGCTGTCCAGGCCCGTTCACGGGGCCTTTGAAGACCTCTTGGTTCACTCGGATCCGACCGTCGAACATGTGCTCGATGTAGAGCGACTCCTTCAGGTCGTAGACCTTGACCTGCCTGCGGCGTTCCTCAGAGTTGCGGCCAGGCTGGAACTCCGCGAGCTCCACTTTCTGGGCCACGGTGTCGAAGTAGATCTTCACGAAGGAGGCGTAGTCGTCCAGGAAGATCTTGGAGCCATGGACGATCTTGTTCATGCCGCCGGCCTTGCCATCGAATTCCATCTCGATGATCGGCTCCGCCCCTGCCTTGAGGATGCGGATGCCAGCGATCTTCTGGGCGCAGCGGTGCCCAACGCTCTCGTTGCCGATGTAGAGCGTCGACTTCAGTGTGAAGCGAGGCAGGATCATGTCGGCAGCCTTTTCGTTCAAGAGCACGCGCTTGCCGTTGATCTCAACGGCCTGGGTTATTTCATTGGTGTTCATTTCCTTCACCTTCGCCCGTTAGGGCACAACCATGCGCCCCAGAAGGGTGCGCATCTCCGCCTACGCTAAGCAAGGAGTGTGAGAATGGATTGATGCTGAATGATTCGATCTTGCCCATGTTGGGAATGATGAGATAATGAGAAATATGCCCCTAAAAGAGGCAAATTTAGGGAACACTCCGACGGGGCCCCGTAGTAGACTACATAGTAGCCCCGTGTAGTCCACGTGCGCTATGTGGCCAACACTACGCGTAGTGTTACCAAAGGTAACCTACGTACGTAACGTCGTTTGGCACCGAAGGTGCCTCGTGAGGCTGATATTTATTTGATGGTTTGGATATGTAGCTTAGGGAACAGACCGCGGCGCAGGATTCCCGAGCCTCAAGAGCAGGCCGCAGCTCTTCTTGGAGCGGTTCTGCGGGGTCGCATGAAGCAAGAGGCGTCTTGTCACCCAGGATACGGTGCAGAGGCTCCCAGGGGCCCTTGTCGATCATGCCCTGTTTGGGGGATAGGGAGCAGAGGCAAGGGGGTGTGAGCTCTGCTCCCTTCATAGGGATGATCCACCCGGCTGCATGGGGCACGCAGATCTGGGTTGTGGTGGCGAAGGTGTTCCAATGGGGGTGCTCACCTTTCGCCGTCATAGTCAGCTATTCAGTCCTCCGCCGGGTGGCTCCAGAATAGGGCGTCGCGGGCGTAGGTGTACTCAGCTCGATGGTATTCTCCCAGGGAGGTGCAGACGCGCCTCGCCCATGCATCCGGAATGACGCTGGGAAGCGGAATCTCACCTGGATTCAGCTCATTTGCGAATAGGGCGCTCCCTAGGTAGGTTGCTTGAGCAGACGGCATGGCGCGCTGGTGCGCCAGGAGGCGATTGTGGGCATCGAAGTCGCAGCAGGCTTTGTGCAGAATCATATTCCCTACCTCATCTGCCCCATTCCCCCTGTTGGGGATGCTGTGGACCCCAGTGGGGTGCCTTGCCCAAGGGGAGGCGTTGCTCCCCGCTCCCTCTCCCAAGGCATCAATGCCCCTGTTGGGAATGTTGGGAGAATAGGTGGGGTGGACTTCTTGTTGCAGTCCGAGTGGGGTACCTCGCTTCCTGCGCCGGCTTGGGTAGGATGGTAGCATTCTCCGTTCGTCTTGCAGCAGCAATTCGAACGATCAAGACCCGGATGCCGTCATCCCCAGGAGCATAACCTGGGGCTCCGGATAATTGGAAAGCCGACTCAGGGACCCATGGAGGCCAATGAGACCGGCTCCACAGAAGCCATGGCGGCCTCGAGGGCATCGCCCATCTGCAAGAGGGGCTTGCCGAGGTTCATCTGCAGCTCTTGGATCTGCTTGATGAGCTTGTTGGCATCGGCCATCCTGACCTTCTCGCCCCTGAGATAGGCGACCAGAGCGAGGCTGAACTGCCGGACGTAGGCACCTAGCCGGGCTTCAGTATCGAGGTACTTGTAGGCGGCCTGGTTGAACCAAGTGCCATTCCGCCTGGCCGCCCTCCGCACGGACGCGGGCACTCCGCTGTCCGGGACCTCGCCGAAGAAGGCAAGGCAGTCGGTCAAGTAGAAGATGCGGTCGGCCGTCTCCCTCGCCTCTGCGTTCCTCTTCTCCTGCACGTAGGCCCAGAGATGGATGCGCAAGGTGGCGACGGCTTCCTTCTTCCTCTTGATCAGGTCCGTATGCACAGACTCGCTGTCATGCCTCCACTCGATGGGCTCCTCCTGGCGCACTTTGAGGGGGCGGAGGATTAGATCAGGTAGGACGCCATCCTCGACCAGCATCTCTTCCCAGGCCTTCATGTACTCCTCGTGGGTGATAGCCTTGTCCGCGAAGGGCACAAAGAAGGTGACCCGGACCTTCTTGCGCAGGGGCATGCTGTGGATACGCTTCTTGTACGCGTCCTTCATGACCAGCGCCTGCGCTTCCTCAATCTTGTCGTCAGCCCAGGCGTCGACCGCATGGCATTTCTGGAGCATCTCCAACGCTTCCATTGGATCCTGAGCGCCGATGAGCCCCCGGTTGGCGTCCAGGAGGTCAATGGCCTTCATCCATTCGTTGGATGCGACCACATACTTGCGGCCGCTGAGGAAGAACACGTCGCCCCGGTGATAGTTCGCCTGGCC
>CAZCNG010000098.1:0-8174 GCA_964500045.1 uncultured Methanomassiliicoccaceae archaeon | reverse complement strand
GGGGAGACCCCGGACATCGTTCTCATCACTCTGCCGGATGGAGGACCGCACCCACCTGTTCAAGGAGGATCATGATACGTGGGGTGGCGGTCAGCTTGGACCCGTCCAGGCGGACCACGCGCTCCACCGGGATTCCGTAGTCCGAAGCGATCTGTGCCGAGGTCTTGGTGGACTGGTCCTCGACGAAGACCCAATCGGGATGGGCGGCCACGATCGTCTCTTTGGAGATCAGAACGGAGGCACTGCCGGTATCATTATTGATGCTCCTGGCGCCTGCTAGGGTCATCAGACTGTTAGTCATTGTATTCTTACTGGGTGATTTGCCGTTGCGCAATTCCGCATAGACCCAGGGGAAAGACGACTCGTCCGCATACTTTGCTTTGACCGCATTCAGCCTAAGGCCCATGTCATTGCAGATAGATGTGGACTGGGCGGTGTGGCCGGTCAGGTTGCCAATGACCTGCACCAGGTCCATGACCGCCTCGATATTCTTAGGATAGTAGGCTAGAACCTTGTACCCCCTGGCCTCGAGCTTGCCGATGGAGTCGTTGTTGTAGGACCAGGTGATGACCGCATCGGGGTTGAGCGCGATCACCTTCTCCATATCCAGGCCGCTGTAGGCAGAACCAAGGTTGGTCTTGTTCTTCATCAGATCCGGATAGGTTGAGGTGGAATCTACGCCGACGACCAGGTCCAACGCGTCCAGATTCCAGAATATCTCGCTGAATGCAGCCCCCAGGGATAGGATGCGTTGCGGCCTCTCCGAGAAGCTCACGTTCACGCCACGGCCATCGATGAAGTAAACTGAACCTCCATCGTTGGTCTTGCCGCCATTGTCATTCTGCTTGCCCATGAAGAATATGCCCACACCGGCCGCGCTGATGACCACGATGGCGACGATGGCGATGGCGACTATGCTCTTGCCTTTCATCCTATCCACCTTTGCTGAGACGAGCGAGCCTCAGCACCCGATATAAAGATACCCCACAAGTCCTAGGGTTTAATCATACCCGTTAAGTCTTAGGGTAACAATATATCTGGAATAGCAAGAAGGCATTCGCAAACATTATGTTAGACGCTCCCTATTACCCCATCATGGAGACGTGGGCGGGGGAGTGGCTGAAAGAGCGCCGGGCAGCGGGGGAGAAGGGTTTGGAGATCAAGAAGATCGGCTCCGGCTTCTACGTCTACCGCTCCGCCATGACCTGGGACAAGGAGAGCAAGAAGCGGCGCAAGCGTTCCGTGTACCTTGGACGGCTGGAAGAGGGCAAGGGTCTGCTGGCCAAGGAGGAGAAGGCCAAACCGCAGGGGCCCCGCGAGATCAAACAGTACGGCAACGCCGTGCTCCTCAACCGCGTCATGGATGACCTGCTGCCTTCCCTGCGCGCCGCCTTCCCGGAGCACTGGCAATCCCTCTACGCCTTGTCACTGGTGCGCGTGGCCGGGATGGTCCCGCTGCGCTCGGCGCAGGGCGCATGGAGCAAACTGTACAACGTGAAGAGCTTGGAGCCGAGGATGGAGGCCAACGCCCTCGCCCGTATGCTGCGCGAGGTCGGGGCGGACCGCAATGCCCAGGCCAAGGTATTCAATTCGCTCTGTGTCAATGGTGAGGAGGTGGTGTATGACCTGCGCATGCTCTTCACCCGCTCCGGACAGGTGGACCTCACCCACGGGCAGAGACAAGAGGGTTCGTACATTCAGGAGATCGACCTTGCCCTGCTGGTCTCCGTGGACACGGGCTTCCCCACCATGATCCGCGCCTACCACGAGCCGGCCTTTGACGGAACGGCGCTGGGCAGAAGCATCAAGGAGGTCGGCACCGAAGGGAAGGTGCTGCTCCTCGACCGCGGCCTCTTCTCCGAGGCGCTGCTCGACATGCTAGATATGGACACCGTGTCCTATCTCATCCCGGCCAAGCGGGAGTCAGACTATCAGGAGGCCAAGGTGCCCCTGCTGCGTCATTTCTTCCACCGCAAGCGTCTGATAAAATGCGGGAAGACCACTTTGGAAGGGAGGTTCGTCTACCGCTTCGAAGATACCCAGCTGAAAATGGAGGAGGAGATGTCCCTATACCAGCTGCTGGATCGGGGCAGCATCTCGCTGACGGAGATGAGGGAGGCCTCGGCCTGGGCCGGCAGCTTGACCCTGGTGAGCAACCGCGACCTTCCCGAGCAGGAGGCCTATGCCCGCTACCGCTCCCGCGATGGCGTTGAAGCGCTCTTCGATACGCAGCGTCGCACGATGCTGGAGGACCGTACGCTGCTCAAGGATGCGGACGCCATCTATGGCCATATCTTTTCCGCATTTCTCTCCACCTATGCCTACTGCGGCATCGAGAGCATCCTGCGCCGCAACGGCAAGATCGAGGAACTGACGCCCGCGGAGGTGTTGGATGAACTGTCGCGCACCTACTGGATCCAATACGCGGAAGGGGGGCAGATGGCCGAGGTGCCCAAGGACTCGAGGAAGATGGAGGCGGAACTGGGCATCGAGGTGTTCCCCCGCTAAGACGCAAATGTTCTTGAACCCCAGGACAATCGGGGATTCATGCGATTCCTCCTGCGAGGAAAGATCCACAGGGCTACGGTCACAGACCATAACCCGGATTACATCGGCAGCATCACCATCGACCCGATACTGCTGAAGCTAGTGGACATCTGGCCGGGCGAGAAGGTACTGGTCTCCGATCTCCACAACGGCAATCGTTTTGAAACCTACGTCGTCGAAGGCGACCCGGGCAAGGGGCAGATCATCGTCAACGGGGCCGCGGCGCTCCTGGTCAACAAGGGCGACAAGATCATCATCATGGGCTTCGAGCTGACAGACGCTCCGATCAAGGCCAAGGTCATCCTGGTGGACGACCGCAACCGCTTCCTCAAGGACCTGTGATCTCATGCGCGTGTCCCTCTTCACCGACGGTGGATCGAGGGGCAATCCGGGGCCGTCGGCCTATGCATACATCATATGCGAAGCGGACAAGGTGCTCGAGGAGCGGGGCGTGCTCATCGGGCGAGGCACGAACAACGAAGCGGAATACCTCGGGTTGATCAACGGGCTCGAGAGATGCTTGGCTCTCGGCGCCAACGCGGTCGATGTGACCATGGACAGCGAACTGGTGGTGCGACAGATGCAGGGCCGCTATCAGGTGAAGGCCGCCAACCTCAAGCAGCTGCACGAGAAGGCCAAGGCGCTCTCCTCCAGATTCTTCAACTTCTCCATCCAACACTCGCGGCGTTGCGATACGAAGATACCGGAGGCGGACCGTTTGGTCAATAGAGCCTTAGACGCAGCAAGGTGATTCCTTTCCGTTCGTTCAATATTGATGAAGAAAACAACTATATAGGGGATGCTTTTACACCCAATTGGTGTCAGAAGGCCCGGTGGCCCAACTCTCCTCCTGTGCGAGTTAGTCCATTAATTCCCCCCATCCCCATGTCATCGGCTTCCGACACCCTATTCCCTCATTTTAAGAAGAGCCCTGGCCAGCTCCTCCAAGGGAACGAGTGTCTGCTGTCCAGTGGCCATGTCGCGGATGGTGGCGCTGCCCTGCTCCATCTCCTTCTCACCAATGATGACGACCCGGCGCACGTGCACCGCGTCAGCGTACTTGAAATTCTTGCCCAGGCTGCGCCGCATCAGATCGACGTCGGCCATGAGGCCGGAGCGGCGCAGTTCCGCCACGACTTGGAAAGCGGTGGGGCGCATGGCGTCGCTGGTCGCCACAACGTAGGCATCCAGGCCAAAGGCCGGCGCCATGCTACCCTCCTTCTCGATGGCCAGGAGGGTGCGGTCGAAGCCGATGGCGAAGCCGGTGGAGAACACCTTCTCGCCTCCGAACAATTCCGAAAGTGAATAGGAGCCACCACCGCAGATCTGCTTCTCGGCGCCGAGCTTGGGGGCGTCGGCCTCGAACACCATGCCCGTGTAATAGGCGAGCCCGCGCACTACGCCCAGGTCGATCTTGACCTTGGTGTAGCCGTAGGACGCTAGGATGGAGATGACCTGGCGCAGATGCTGCGCCGCTTCGCCCTCGAAACCATCCAGGACCTCGGCCCCGCCGATGGTGCCGGTGATGCGCACGATCTCCTGCATGTGCTCGGCGTCCACGCCGGCGGCGCGCATCAGTTCTTCCGCTTCCGGATACGCTTTCTTGTCCAGCTTCTGCAGGATCGGCTGCGCCGCCTCCGGCGCTATGCCTGCGTCCGTTAGTTTGCCGCGCAGGATGCCAATGTGGCCGATGCGTACCTGGTATTCCTGCAGGCCGGTCCGTTCCAGCATGCTGCAGGCCAGGCCTATGACCTCAGCGTCGGATTCCGGAAGCGGGTTGCCGAACAGCTCCGCCCCGAACTGGAAGAATTCGCGGTAGCGGCCGGACTGCGGCCGCTCGTAGCGGAACATCTGGCCGAAGTAGAACACTTTGAGCGGGCGGGGCAGTGTGGCCAACTCGTTGACGAAGAAGCGGACCACGGAGGCGGTCAGCTCCGGCCGGAGCGCTATGTCCCGGTCGCCCTTGTCCTTGAAGGAGTACAATTCCTCCACGATGCCCGGGCCGGACTTGGTGGTGAAAAGCTCGGTGTGCTCGAAGATGGGGGTGGCGATCTCGCGGAAGCCGAAGCGGTGGCATTGCTCGCGCATGATGAATTCGAAGTAACGGCGCCTCTCCATCTCGTCTGGACCGAAGTCCCTGGTACCCCGGGGCCTCTGTATCATCGGGGCCGAATCCCCCTACTCGGTTTAATGATTTCCGATTCAGCCCAGCGCTTGGTCCAGGTCTTGGATGAGATCCTCGGCGTCCTCGATGCCTACGGAAAGGCGGATCAGATCGTCGCTGATGCCCAGACGCTGCCTGTCGGCGGAAGAGAAGCTGGTGTGCGAGGTGTTGATCGGCATGGAGGCCAGCGATTCGACCCCTCCGAGCGATGGCGCCATGCGGATGACCTGGAAGGAGGACATGACCCGTTCCGCCTCCGCCCTGCCGCATTTGGGCGCGAAGGACAGCATGCCACCGTAGGCGAGCATCGTCCGCTTGGCTAGTTCGTGCTGCGGATGGGATGGCAGACCGGGATAGTTGACGAGGCGCACCTTGGGATGGCGGCTGAGGTGTTCTGCCACCCTCATGCCGTTCTCGTTGTGACGACGCATCCGGAGGTCCAGGGTCTTCATGCCCCGCGTCAGAAGGAACGCCCCCAATGGATCGAGGGTCCCGCCGAGCGTCACCCTTCTCTGCCACACCTGCTGCATGTCGGCCGCGTTGCCTATGGCCGCGCCTGCGAGCAGGTCGGAGTGTCCGTTCAGGTACTTGGTGCACGAATGAACGACGATATCCGCTCCCTGCTGGAGCGGCCTCATGTTGATCGGGGAGGCGAAGGTGGAATCGACCACGATGCGGAGCCCGGGCGCCTTGACCAAGGCCGCCACTCCAGCCACGTCGGCTATCTTCAGCGTCGGATTGGTGGGGGTCTCCAGGAACACAACTCTAGTGTTGCCGTCGACCAGGCGGGCAATGTCCTCGGGTTTGGTACTGGGGCAGAAGCGCACCTCGATGCCAAAGCGACGTGCTTCCCTAGTGAGGAATCCGTAGGTGCCCCCGTAGATATCTTCCATGCTCACGATGTTGTCGCCGCTGGAAAGGAGGGCAAGCAACGTGGTGGAAATGGCAGCCATGCCGCTGGAGAATACCACTGCCTTCTCGCCGCCCTCGAGCGCGGCGGCTTTGACCTCCGCCTCCTCGACGCTGGGGTTGCCCTGGCGAGCATAAAGATAGCTGCCGGGCGGCACTTCCCCCTCCCAGGTCCTCCGGTCCTGATTAGGAAAATCGTAGGTACTGGTCTGGTAGATCGGCCCTATGACCGCTCCCTTCGCTTCACGCATTTCACCGGAATGGACGCATTTGGTGGAAGTACCCTTCATCTCACTCGCCCGTGCGCTTGATGATGATGTTGAGTATATCACCATCTTGGAGGACATGGTCGAGGCCGACCATTTGACCGGGGAACTTGGCGCTCTTGCCCCAGACAATGGCATAGCGGAAGTTCTGCCGGAAGACGCGGTGCAGAGAATCGCACACTTCGCCGATGGTGCTGTCGCGGCGGATGATGAGCGGATCCTTCATATCAGCTTCCTGGCCCTGCTTCTTCAGGAAGATGCGGACCAGATCGATGTGCTTGAAGATCGCTTCCTTCAGCTCGTCCATGCCGATGTTCTTGGAAGCCGAGATCATCACCGGATGCCAGGCCTTGAATATCTCCTGGACCCGGTCCAACTGGTCCTTCTGCGCGATGTCGATCTTGTTGATGGCGAGGATGGCCTTGCTGTAGATGCGATTGCCTGTGAGCACGTCGATCAACTGGTCCACGTCCACGTCCTCGCGGATGACGACCTCGGCGCTGGTGTAGCCATATTCCGCCACCACATCCTTGGCCAGCTCCTCGCTCATCCTGGTCATCTTGATCGTGGGTTTGATGTCGATGCCGCCCATGTCGTGCTTGGTGATGACGACGTTGGGCTTGTGGGTGTTCATCCTCATGCCGGAGCCTTCCAGCTCGTTGAGGAGCACATCGAGATTGGTATCGTAGAAATCAAGAACGAAGAGAATGAGGTCCGCGGAACGGACGACCGATAACACTTCACGGCCGCGGCCCTTGCCCTTGGCGGCGTCTCTGATAAGACCAGGAAGATCGAGGATCTGGATCTTGGCGCTCTTGTATTCCATGATGCCCGGGACGACATCCAGGGTTGTGAAATCATAGGCGCCCACCTCGCTTTCGGCGTCCGTGAGCCGGTTGAGCAGAGTCGACTTGCCTACACTGGGGAAGCCTACGATGGCCACGGTGGCGCTGCCGGACTTCTTGACCCCGTAGCTGAGACCGCCGCCTCCGCCAGAGCTGCGGCGCTTCTCCTGCTCGATCTTCAAGCGAGCGATCTTGGCCTTTAACTTGCCTAGGTGATACTCGGTATTCTTGTTCTTCTGGGTCTTGTCGATCTCGGCCTCGACCTCTTTTATCTGGTCTTCAATAGTGGCCATTCAGCAAGCCCCCTCACCTTCGAAATGCGACTGGAAATGATTCAAGATGGTTACTCTCTCCATGGTCCGGACATTCCACCAATACTGCACTTGATTATTAGTGTATCGGAAGCTACGAGGCGGGCCATGGCAACGAATAGCATCTCGGGACAGTGGCTGAAGAAATGAGGGACCAACAGATCCGGCCTTCGTCGGTCAAGGATCGCCCATCAATTGTTCTTGTGACCACATTTCGAGCAGGTGTCCGTTCCCGGTGGCAGCAGCGAGCCACATCTTCCACAATACGAGCTCGGTGCAGATGGCTGGAACACGGGGGCGGGAGGCCCTCCCTTGGCACCCCTCTCACCCAGCAGGAATAGGGCCAGAACAATGACGATTAGGACGACCACTGCGATGACGACCACGATCAGAATGATCAACCCCCCGTTGAACGGGCCCGCATTGATGCCACAGATGAACTCAGAAGACGGCCCCGTCGAATCGGCCACCTCCACCACCATCACGTAGGCGCCCTCGGGCAGATTGCCAAAATAGAGGTCCACCATCGTGTTCATGCGCGTCGCAGCATCGACATAGTGGGCCGTTCCATTGGCTAGATAATCGAGATAATCCGCCGCCCCCATCACCAGAATGTTGACCGTGACGTTATTGGTGACCCCAACGAAGTAATCGAAACGGATCTCGGTCCCTGAATAGCTGAAGGGGAAAACGAAAGGGACCCCCGCCGAGATATTGACCTGGCCGTTGAAGTGAACGGAGCCGTCGGATGCAGTACTGGTCGTGGCCGAACTCGTCGAGGCGGACGCAGTTCCAGCCATTAGGATGACCGAAATGACCATGAGCATTACTGCGGCTGCAACGCCTCGACGCATGCAGGTACGAGGCGATGCTCGCTCATAAATGAACCGCATCGATTGCCGAAGAAGAGTTTTCCCATTGGATCTCAAGGGGGCGGCGCAGGAAGTTGGACCATACCTTGAGTCACAATGAAGGCCGACGCATGGGAATCTGGCGACGCCAGGGATCGACCGCACTGCTGTGCATTACCCAAGTTAGTCGCTGGCAAGCGGCGTGTGGCGCATCGCCATGGAGCAGATGATTTATAGCACCCCCCAACTATCCGCGGTCAATGTCCCCCGCTCAGACCAAG
>CAZCNG010000097.1:0-8256 GCA_964500045.1 uncultured Methanomassiliicoccaceae archaeon | reverse complement strand
TGATGCCGACGCCGGGGATGTTGCAGACCTCCTCCACCGCGCGCCGCACGAAGGAGAGGTGGAAGTTGCTCATGTTCTCGACGCAGAGGAGGATCCCCTGCTCCTTGGCCATGTCCGCCAGCTCTGTCATCGCCAGGCGCTGCCGGGCCACGAACTCGTCATTGTACTGGTCGTAGATCCAGACACGACGGTCTGGTAATGTGAAATAGCAGCCCGAATTGATGTGCACGTTGAGCAGCCGGACCTCGGCCTGCGTCGCCCATTCCACCGTCTCCCGTGCTCGTCGCATCTGACCCTGCCAGAGCGCATCATGGATGGAGCCTAGATCTGCCTCGTCCGGCAGATGCATGGTGAAGAAGATGTCCTCTTCCTTGGCAATGCGGCGCAATAGGGATGGCGCCAAGTGCTCCGGGAAGCTATAGGGCATGTTCATGTTGAGTTCGATGAACTTCAGACCCAGCTGCCGGCGCAGTCTCAGATTCTCCTCCAGACTGGAATACTCGATGAGCGCTGGCATGCCGTAGGTGGCGCGGGGCATGATTGTCTCGATATACCACCGGACAATAAAGATATCCGATTGACGCAGCGCCATGGTGTCGGGCTGGTTGACCGGGTCGTTATCCAGAAGCAAAATGATATCTACCGCTATTCAGAGTGGAGCTATGCAAATGGTGGCCTAGTTTTGTCGCGCCTAGTACCCTCCCTGTTCCTCGCTTCGTTGCTGCTGCTCGGATTCGTCCTACCGCTGGTTGGGGCCACAACGGCCGTCGTGGATGTCCCAGGATCGGCGCAGATGGACACCAGCCCGAGGCATGACCTTCCCATCGAGATCGTCCTGTCCTGTGCGGAGCAGGGGAATGGAACCGGTCTGGTGCGATTATCCGCGGAGGCGACGCGCACCGCCTATGACGGCCCGGCGCAGCTCCGCCTTCTCGTTGCTCCCGAAGGCGCCGCCGAATTGATATCCGGCGAATGGAACTCGTCGCTGGGCGCAGAGGCGACCACCAGCTACGTGTGGGAACTATTCCTCCTGGAAGGGGCGCAGGTCACGTGCCGGTCCACGACCCTGAAGGGGGCGGTGCTCGGTGGGGACAGCATCCTTCTCGCAGGCGGACCATCCCTCCCCGTTGTTTCTGGTGATGGCGGTGTGGCTCAAGTAGCCGCGATGTCCGCCGCCGCCCCGGCGGCGCCGGCAGCAACGATAGACCTGACCTACTCACTGCGCTATCTGGGAGAGACAGGGAGCACGACCTATCCGTGCCGCTACGCGTACTACGAGCTGTGGAGGCAGGACGGATCGGAAGTGAAGGTCCGCAGCGGCTATGCGGATAGCAATGGGGCGGTGAGCCTTTCCGGCGTTGCCTCAGGGAACCTGAAGCTCATCTTCTGGACGAACGATGGCACGACCTGTCGCGTCGACAATGGCGCCACTATCTACAGCTGGAACAGCGGCTATACCAGCATCACCTCCAGCGGTGCATACACTCTGACGGCCACTGACGCCAATCGCGGGGTCTGGTCTGCCTATTCCGTCCTGCAGGATGGATACTACTGGCTGAAGGACCGGACCGGCTGGTCCCGATCGGCCGTTAGCATCAGCTGGCCCGTCGAGAGCTGGCCCCATTCCCATGGCAACGAGATCGACCTGGTCGATGCCGGCCGCTACACCATTTGGGACCGGGGGGTGGTGTTGCATGAATATGCACACTGCATCCAATATGTGCTGCCGGGCGGTTGGCCATCGGGATCAGGTCCCAACCCTCACTATATCTGGAGCGAGTCATCCCTGGGCTTCGCGCTTCTTGAGGGATGGGCCGAGTTCTTGCCAGCGGCAGTGGACGACGCCCCCAATTACTTCGGCACGGACCTGGAAGACTATCCATTCGCCGACCACATGACCAGTGGCAACTGGGATGGGGCGATCGTCGAGGGAGCGGTGGCAGCCATCCTGTGGGACATCTATGACGGCGCCTCCACGGCGGACCACACCTCCTATGACATCTCCAGCTATGGGGACCAGGTCGACAATGAGTTCGATCAATTCTGGTCGATATTCTCTACGGCTAGACCAACGGGGATCACGAGCATATGGTCCAATTGGCCCTCTCCTGGTCCGGACCTCTGGGCCATCTTCTACTATTCGCGCATAAACATGGACACGCAGAACCCGACCAACCCCACTGGAACCGCGACGCAGCCATCCTACAGCGACTGGGTCGAAGGAATGGAGGTCACGGTCACCCTCCAGGGAGCGACGGACGGTGTCAGCGGGATATGGGGCTATCATTACCTCTGGTCCAGCTCGCCCACAGACCCTACCGACCAGGAATTCAGCGTCGATGAGAGCATTGTCAGCCTTTTCGATCCTGCCCAGGGGGTACTGTCCGTCCGGACCCTGGACCGGGCCGGCCGGGCCGCAAGCACCTGGACCTCCTTTATCTTCTATATGGACTCGACCCCACCCGCGAATCCGACCTCGATCACCTCCGATCATGCGGTATCCGAATGGTCCAAGGTGAGCGACATCATCATGCAGTGGTCTGGAGCCACCGATGTGGGCAGCGGAGTGAATGGCTATTCCGTGCTCTTTGACAATGCGCCCAACACCCTTCCAGATACCAGGTCGGACACCGTAGCTAGCAGCTATTCCACCCATCTCGCCGATGGAACGTGGTATTTCCACATCAGAACCGTCGACAATGTGGGCAATTGGGCCTCCACGGCGGTCCACAAAGGACCCTTCCGCATCGACTCCACGCCCCCCACCCTCACGGCAAGGGCGACGGGAGATCTGTGGTCGGGAACGATGTTCCTCGGGCCGGTCACCATTTCCATCAGCGCGGAAGACGCCAATAGTGGAGTTGATCGGATCGAGTACCGGGAGGGGGCGGGGATCTGGACCCGCTATTCGGGGCCCCTGCTCCGTTCCATGGAAGCATCCTACTTGATCGAAGCCCGGACCATGGACCTGGCCGGGAACCTTGGTGCTACCACGGCGGTGGCTTTTTCCATCGACATGACGCCACCAGAAGCACCGATCGGATACGCTACCACCGTCCTGGTCGGGCCATGGTCCAACGCTCTCTCAACGGATCTTAACTGGTGGGGAGCGAATGATGCCATCGGCATCTTGGGCTATTCCTACGTGCTGACGACGGACCCGAGCATCTTCCCCGATGGTTCAGTTGACGTGACCGGGGCGGCACTGATCGGACTGCCGCTACCGGAGGGCATTTGGTACCTGAACCTGTGCACTGTCGACGGCGCGGGACATGTGTCCGTCACGGCCTTGAGCATGGGGCCATTCCGGGTGGATAGGACGCCGCCAGAGACCGCAGTGGCGGTCCTGGGACCAATCCCGCAGAGCGGCTGGTACACCGGTCCCGTAGAATGCTCCGTCATGACCCAGGACCTCCTGAGCGGGATCTCTGCCACGGAGTTGCGGATGGACGGCGGCGAATGGGTCCCCTGTCAGGACCCCTTTGTGATCTACTCAGAAGGTTCGCATCTGATCGAGTATCGATCGATCGACAATGCAGGCAACGTGGAGGATATCGCATCGTTGACCATCGCCATCGACCTCACGCCGCCAGGTCCGCCGCAGAGCGCGTCTTCGTCCCTCGCCCCGGGAGCCTGGGTGAATGTCAATGCGTCTTCGCTCTCCTGGACCGGCGCCTGGGACGGAACGAGCGGAATCGCCGGCTACCGCCTCGCCATCGCTGCGGAGGGCGGGGCCGAACCTGACGCCGGTCCCTTCTTTGAGGACAATTCGTCTCGCGTCGATCTTCAGGACGGCATTTGGAATATCTACCTCTGGAGCGTTGACCGGGCCGGTCTCTTCAGCACTGCGCCCCTGGTAATAGGTCCGTTCCTGGTCGACACGCTGTCCCCCGGGGTCGTCGCCATGGTCGCGGAGGGAACGGAAGGATTGGTCGGCTGGTATCGTTCCGAGGTTTCCATTTCAATGCTGGCGGAGGATGCTTGGAGCGGTATTGCCGCCTATGAGGTTAGCATCAACGGAGGAGAGTGGGTCGAACGCTCATCGCCGTTGCGGCTGAGCCTGGAAGGCACCTATGAGATCAAGGCAAGAGCCGTGGATGGGGCTGGCAACATCGGACCGGTGGAAGAGAAATGGATTGGTCTGGATCTCACCGCTCCGAGCAGCGAGGCGATCCTAGACAGGAGCCCGGTAGTTCCGGGATGGTGGGATGCACCGTTCTCGGTGACCTTTGCCATGAGCGATGCCCTGAGCCCCACGGTCCTGCATTTGAAAATGGACCAGGAAGAGTGGAGGGTGGGGATCGATGCCCTATTGGTGGAGGAAGGGGAGCACCTGCTCTCTTTCTACGCCACCGACGCGGCAGGCAATATGGAGGAATTGCAGTCGCTCACCATCAGGGTGGATGCCACCGCCCCCCTCGTGGAGGGATCGGCGAGCGTGCCATTGGCCTGTATCGATTCCATTCCAGAGCCGCTGCGACTGAGTGCCAGTATCTCTGACCTCGGAAGCGCATTGCAGCAAGTGTCCTTTGCCATCCGTTTCGGGGACGGGGCCTGGTCCGATGAACTGTCGGGCGCGGCGGAAGGGGCGCTCTACAGCGTCATGATAGCACCGGAGCTGTGGATGGCGAACATAGGTTCCGACATGGGCTGGAAGGTGATGGCGATCGATGCTGTCGGGCACAGCACCGAAATGGTAGCCTCATCTCTGATCCAGATATTGGACGACGACATACTGCCCCCGGCAGAGCCAGAGGTCGTCCTTGACTCCAACTACTCGATCTCTTTTCATTCCAGCGATCAGAGCGGATGGGCGGTGGATCTATGGTACTTCTTCTCCGCCGCGGTCGACGCGGTGAGCGAAGTGGCTTTGATGCCGGACCCAGAAGGTAAGGCGACCTTCGCCCTCACCACCGAAGTGCTCCGCGAGCACCTGGGCGACGAAATAGGATGGCGCTACCAGCTCCGGGACCTGGACGCCGATCGCCCTGGAGATGCTGCATCCCTGGCGATGAGCCCCTGGGCCTCCATGGGCCCCATCGCTGACACGACACCGCCCTCGAGCCAGGCTGCCCTGGTCGGCACCGCAGCAAACCAATGGTATAATTCCACACCCACTTTGTCCTTGACGGCCTCCGATGGCCTCAGCGGCCCCAAGGCCATCTGGGTCCAGGTCGACGGGCTAGGCTGGAACGAATATGTCGGCCCCCTCAGGCTGGCGGATGGTACGCATCGTGTGCTCTTCTATGCCGAGGACCTTTCCGGCAATCTGGAGGAACCACAGGAACTCATTGTCCAGATCGACACTGCTCCGCCGCAGGTCATGGGATCATTATCGACCGCTTCAGCGCAGGCGGGGTGGCGCAACCTGAGCACTGCCTTCACCGTTGAGGCGGTGGACCAGGACAGCGGCGTTTCGCTGGTGGAATTCTCACTGGACGGGGGCAGCTGGACCAACTACACGGTACCGGTCCTGCTCGAGGACGGTCGTCATATCCTCCGTTATCGCGCCATGGATGGTGCGGGCAATACGTTCGCCCCGGTCGAACTGAGGGCGGACATAGATACTTCCTCGCCGACCTCGGAGCTGCAGGTCACGGTCAGTGGGAATCGGGCCACGGTGAATGTCACAGCGGTCGATCCCCTCAGTGGGCTGGATGTGATGTTGCTCTCGGTCGATGGAAAGACGCCATACCCGCTGCTGGGAAGTCCTGGCCAGGTGACGGTAGACCTGGCGGCCGGGGCTCACATCATCACTCTGATGGTGACCGATGTCGCTGGTAATGAGGTGACGCGATCGGTGGAAGTCATCATCCCCCCCACCTCAGAGTTGCCCTGGGCGATCATCCTGGGGATCGCAGCGATCGCGTTGGTGGGAGTGGGTGCCATCGTCCTGGTCCGCAGGCGAAGCTGATGAGGCTTGCGTCGAGGCGCAAGTGCCATTAATGCCTAGGAGATTGCCCTATTCATGGCTTCCATGACCTTCGCCCAGAAGGTGCTCTCCCGCGCCAGCGGCAAGGACGCGGCGGTAGGCGACATCGTCAGCGCGAAGATCGATCTCGCCATGTCCCACGAGAATGCGGCGCTGGTCATGCGTTCCTTCAAGGAGATGGGCGCGGAGCGCCTGTGGGATGCGGACAAGGTCGTCCTGCTCTTCGATCATCGCACTCCGGCGAACACCATCAAGGCGGCCGAAGGTCACAAGGCGGTGCGCGAGTTCGTCAAGTTGGAGGGAGTCGAGAACTTCTATGACATGAGGGAAGGCATCTGCCACCAGGTGCTGCCGGAGAAAGGCCATGTGCTTCCGGGAATGCTGATCGTCGGCACTGACTCGCACACCACCACCTACGGGGCATTGGGAGCGTTCGCCACCGGCATAGGCGCCACGGAGATGGCCGCCGTATGGGCCACCGGAGAACTGTGGCTCAAGGTGCCGGAGACGCTGCGGTTGGACCTGCAGGGCGCATTGGGCCCGTCCGTCCATGCCAAGGACGTCATCCTGCACGTCATCGGCCAGCTGGGCGCCGACGGCGCCGATTACCGCTGCGTCGAATTCACCGGCGCGGTGGTCGACGCCCTGAGCTTGTCGGGACGGATGGTGCTCAGCAACATGAGCGTAGAGATGGGCGCCAAGGCCGGCGTGTGCTTCCCCGACGGGAAGACGGAAACGTATCTGAGGGGAAGGGCCAAGGCGGAATGGGCGGCGGTGCGGTCGGACGAGGACGCCGCGGTGGAGAAGGTACTGGAGATGGACCTCAGTGCCATCGGCCCGCAGGTCGCCTGTCCCCACGCCGTGGACAATGTGCGCGCCGTGGAGGACTTGGAAGGCATTCCCTTGGACCAGGCGGTCATAGGCTCCTGCACGAACGGAAGATTGGAGGACCTGGACGCAGCGGAGAAGGTGCTGCGCGGCCGGAAGGTGGCCACGTCGACGAGGCTCATCATCGTGCCGGCCTCGCGCGAAGTATACCTGCTAGCGGTGGAGAAAGGACTCATGGCCTCCTTCCTGCGCGCCGGCGCCATCGTCACCAATCCCGGTTGCGGCCCGTGCCTCGGCGCACACCAGGGTTTGCTCGCCCCGGGCGAAAGGTGCATCGCCACCACCAATCGAAATTTCCAAGGCCGGATGGGCTCGCCGCAGGCCGAAGTGTACCTGGCCAGTCCGGAGACGGTGGCGGCCAGTGCGGTGGCTGGCTTCATCACCGACCCCCGGAGGCTACAGGCATGAGAGGACGCGTATGGATCTACGGGGACCACGTCAACACCGACCTGATCATCGCTGGACGCTATCTCGATGATTACGATCCGAAGCACCTGGCGGCGCACGTCATGGAAGACCTGGACCCGACGTTCGCCAAGAGGGTCTCCTTCGGCGACATCATCATCGCCGGCCGCAACTTCGGCTGTGGCTCCAGCCGGGAGCAGGCACCATTGGCGCTGAAGACGGCGGGCGTGGGGGCCATCATCGCCGGCAGCTACTCGCGCATCTTCTACCGCAACGCCATCAACCTCGGGCTTCCCGTGCTCGAATGCAAGGACGCGGCGGACGCCTTCAAGAAGGGCGAACACGCCCTGATCAACATCGAAAAAGGCATACTGGTCAACGAGGTAAGTGGCCGCAAGATCTCTTTCCGGCCGCCGCCGGCGTTCCTAGTTGATATAATAGGCGGCGGAGGCTTGATACCTTATACCAGAAAGAGATTGGGCAAGTAGGCAGGTGCCCATCGCGGACGCCGTCCAGTACTGCTAGCCTTACACGCTGGCAGCGCTGAGCGGCGATGAAAAGCTTTATAAGAGATTCGTGAATATGGGGTTACTCCCTGCTTGGAGATCTTCCATGGTATTGAGTAAATACACTAGGTTCGAGAAGGCGCGCATCATCGGAGCCAGGGCACTCCAGATTTCTCTTGGCGCGCCTGTCCTTCTGCGCGAGGATCTCACGCCGGAGGAGCAGGTCGATCCTATCAAGATCGCGATACGGGAGTTCGACAAGGGAGCGATCCCGATCACAGTTAAAGGCAAGTAAACGAGGTAGTTCACAATGACGGAGGAAACTAAGACGGATCTTCTGGTAGCCGAGGACGTGTACCTGACTTCCGGAGTGCACATCGGCACACAGCAGAAGAGCGCCGATATGAAGGAATTCATTTTCAAGGTAAGGTCCGACGGCCTGTACGTCCTTGACGTCCAGCAGACGGACAAGCGCATCCGCGCCGCTGCCAAGTTCCTTGGACAGTACAAGCCGGAACGCATACT
>CAZCNG010000096.1:0-8292 GCA_964500045.1 uncultured Methanomassiliicoccaceae archaeon | reverse complement strand
CCATCGTCTGTTGGTGTTGGTTGCCCATCACCAATAGGGCGCTTCATAACGACAGGAATCACATTCTCGACCGTTGCGTCCTCGAAGACCTTGGTGCCTCGAAGGTCGGCAAGTTCAAGCAACCTGTATGAGAGAATCTGTTTCCTCAGTGGTTCCCCATAGGGGGCCACCGTCCATTTGTCCGGCACGATCATACTGAAGTAGCCATCATCGGCAGTTAGTTTCAGACCCAGCTCCATAAATACAACATAGAGGTCGAATTTCATATGAGCTGATTTGTAGTTGTCTGCGAGGAATTTCACATCTTCATCGGAGATCCGCCCCCGATATATTCGAACATAGGGTGGGTTGCCCAATACGACATCAAATCCAGGATGGGCCTTCTTGGCGCCATCCTCAAAGAATATCTCGGGATACTCCAATTCCCAATTGAAGAATCTCCGCATTGCAGCCTCATTCGTGGCCTGCTTCGCCCATGGCTTAGAACTCCTGGCAACCCATTCCCGTGGATTACCATAATAGGCCTCGTTGGCCAGGTCCATGTAGTTGTTCCTAATGGCGTCAAAGTCTGTATGGATGAACCGCAGCCCTGTATTGACATCTGCCACTACCTTGATTCTGCTGTATTCATCCGATTCTTTGAGCTGGAGGAACAGCTTTTCTTTGTCCTTGACCTGGTCCACGGTGTCCTCAGGGAGGTCCTGCAATGCTTTCATGCGCCCGAGGACCTTCTCGACAAATCCATGCGGAATTTCGATGGGGGATTCCACCTTGGCAGGCCTTTCCCCTGGCAACCAAACAATGTCGTCAAGTCTTGCACCGATGAGGGAATTGCCGCACTTGAGACGATGGTCAAGGAATGACAGTGGACGATCTTTGCATATTGTCGAGAGCCAAAGACTCACCTTGGCCAACTCAACCGCCACCTCGTTGAGATCAACTCCATAGATGCAGTTGGAGACAACCTCTCTCTTAGCCCACTCCAGCGTAAGTAATTCCGCTTCACTTTCTGGAATCAAGGCTCTCTCTAGGTCGGATTGGGCTGCCTCCATTACGCTCGCAGCTAGATAGTCAATTGCTCCAACAAGAAAATGGCCGGAACCCATGGCGGGGTCCAGGACCTTGATTGAAAGGACAGCATCGACCAGCGATGAACCGCGATCATTTGCCGCCCTCCACTTCCTTAGAACGACCGGCCCGATTGACCTCTCGACAATGAAATGCACTATGTAATCAGGCGTGTAATATGATCCGGAATTCTTCCTTTCTCCATTGCTAGTTGCGACAAATAGCCGTCCCGCATCTGCTCTGCGGTCCTCCGGGAATTCCTCGAAAGACTTTGGGTTCTTTGCATCGGCCACATATGCCTCGAAATCCTGCCATGCGGAGTCTGACCCGCTAGCCACCTTTTTATTGGCGGTGTAATGTACTTGATATTCGAGGAGTCCTTCATAGATGGATCCTAGATGCCGAATGTCTAGGGTAGAGTAATCCACGAATTGCGGCTTTCCATCCTCCCCCTTTGATCTGACCAAGAGGTCAATGGATTTCGCAAGGGTCTTGTCACCAATTTGATTGCGCGATAGGAATGGATTGCGACTCGGGTCAAACAGGCCACCATTGTAAGCGGGAACATAGAACTGCTTGCGGTCCACCCCTAGCTTCTCGCTACCGAGATTGATCAGGTCGAATAGTTGTCGGAGTCGGCTCCAATAAGAGGTTCCCGTTTCAATTATAGCTTGCCCTTGGTCCAACTTTCCAGCAATCTCGTTCTTCAATCCATATAGGCTATATGGCGAGCTGGAGTATTCCTCGTCTGAAAGAAGCCCTTTTCCCTCGGCATAGAGGATGAAGAGAATCCGATACAATAGGCGCATTGTGTTGTGCTGCACAATTCTGAGGTCCTCATCGGACTGAGGATTGAGTTGATTTGACTCGTAGTCAAAAAAGCCCTGTGAGATTATTCTGAGGGCATTGTACACATTCTCTTTGAGGTCCTCGCCGACTCGCCTTGCATAATCGCCTGAACCATGAATCACTCGTTCAAGGAAGCAGGCATTGGGACCAATCGATTCAAAGGCACTTCGGCTGAAGAACAGCCAGAAGTATCGGAGAGCCTTCATATCCTTCTTCTCAACGATTTGTGAAAGGTCGATCTCGAAATACCGGTCTATCCGGGGGTCCTTGTGATAAAGACGCCATTTCCTACCGTTGGTTAGAATTCCCCATTCTTTCTCGGTACGGTTGAGATAGACCCATATCTGGAAAGACGGGTTCCAACTCTTTGACATCTTATCCTTTCCAGGGCGGTCGAGCTCTCTGTCCCATTTCTTCGCTTCGCAGATTGTGAGGGCTTCTTTGTAGAGCGATTCCTTGTTCTTCCAGATCTTCGCGCGGTCGAGGTTACCAAAGAGAGCATAATCTGGAAAGTCGGAGCCTGTGCCGACATCGGCTTGAACCTCAAATTCGAATCCCAATATTCTGAGCACCGGCTTGATCAGGTGCTCCTCTAATTGGGCCTCGTTATAGGATGTAAAATGCTTCGAATCTTTGAAAAGCACGGTCAGCGATTGAAGCTTCCCTTCTTCTTCAAACGCCTTCCATTGGTCTGTCGCAGGGAGCAAAGTCTCTAGGTAATGATTCGAGAAGAGACTCCTATTGAAGAATGGCCTCATCTCCACCAATGTTAGCTGTGTTTGTTCCCGCGTCCAACCCACCAACTATCGTATGTTCATGGGTCACATAAAAAGGAAATCACAGACAATGCAATATTTCGCATAGATGAACTACTGAATCATTAGTCTGTCGGAGTTTTAGGGCATCGAAGAGGGTAGCGGATTGCTCTCCGTAATATTGGGAGTAGTTATATCAATCCAACAAACAACTCTCCCAGGCAATGGATGCAAACACAATAGCGAGCGTTAGGTGGAAACGTTCGGACCTTTCTAATCTCTTGGTTCATTTAACAAAGCAGCATGAGCACGATGGTAAAACGATGTCTGCTAGAGATTCTCTAATCTCGATATTGACGCCCGATGAAGACGGACTCTGCGAACTCAGAGGCGGAATCAACGGTTTCTATTCGAGAGGAAGACTGAAAGATGATTCTAGATTGAAGTCAGTATGTTTTACGGAAGCACCATTGGATCAAATAAAGCACTTTTCGAATCCGATGCCGAGAAAAGTTGCCTGCGGTCATGAATACTCACCATACGGGCTCGTTTTCAAGCAGGACGTTATTAGAGGCTGGGGGGGCAATCCTTGCTTCTATGTCAATACAATGGGAAAAGACAATGTTCTCCGAAATGCGCTCTCTGAATTCTCAAAGGCCCAGGTTAATACGGGGGTCCCTCAGCAACTCAAAGAACAATTGATGAAGGTCATGATATTCATTAACACCTTTGGACCGACTGCGAAAGGCCAGATAACAGATTTCTATTGGGAACGCGAATGGAGAATCCCAGGAAGTCTTTCTTTCTACTATGACAACATATTTTGCGGTCTAGCGAGCATCGAAGATGTCGATTATTTCGCGGGCAATTATCCTCATGTCCCATTCGTTTGCCCCGACTGGAACATTGACAAGATCATTGAAACTCTCAGAGAATGGAGGCCACCACAGCAAGAGCCGATGAGGGAAACCCAACAATGTCGCAACTGTGGCAATTATGTTTGATTTCTTGCAGCTGATATCTTATCAATGGGACCTGAATATGCAAGTGGAATAATAATGATCTCCGAAAATCTTCTGGGAGTGGAGGAGATGAAAGTCTTCCCCTCGAACATAGTCTTCGTCCCCTCCCTCACAATGAGGTCGAATGTTCTATTGACAGACGTACAATCGAATTCAAGTTGAGCTTCCGGGCCACTCCCATCTATCATCAGTTCCATCTCTTGGATGTTATTCCTTTGAATGGAAATGAATTTCAACGCCTTTCCCGCAGGGGGCTTTCCATTCATCTGCACGTCTGGATTCTCGACTACTATCGGCGTGGATGCCATGATTGACAATAGTGGCAGTTGGCTTATTAGCTCTTGGGAGTCGGCAAACGCTCAGAGATTATACTTCTCCCAGGTTCGGTCAAGTATCTCGTTCGTCTCGTCGCTCATCGAACCTCGCAGCTCGCGATGAGCGCGGCACAGTTCCGGCAGCGCAGTCTCGGGTCCTATGTCGAGGACCAGCGCCGCGTCCGTCCTGCCGAGGGAATATCCCAGGCTTTCCGCTAGAATCACGTCGAGGCAGCAGGTCCGGGCAAGGGCGACTAGTAGGTCGAGGTCGGTTATGAGACTCATGCAGCGGCCGTGAGATAAAGAGGGGAAGGCGTTTGCAGGGGGAGAGGGGAGCGGAAGTGCGATGCGAGAAATCACTTGCTTGGCCGCAGCCTCATCGTGCAGTAGCTTCCTCTTTCTGAAACTTGATCGTTCATGGATTCCATCACCATCATGCCGTCAAAAATTAACTCTCCTTTTGACACTAGCTCGATCCGATGAGATTCTCCATCGATGCAATCAAAAATATGCTTGGTGCTTCTCTCAAGTTCAAGTTCTATGGCCTTGACCTCTAGTCCCTTGACCTCTGAACCACTTGCTGCATTGTGAGTTTCGACACCATGGTCGTAAACTGCACTTATTGGGCTGGGTTCGACCAATTTGCCATCGACGCGCAATACCGGCCTCTCTAGAACCCGGTGCGATACGCATACGGTTTTCTTCATAGTATTCAATGACTCCATCTTCCTGACTTAAAGAGTTTGTAGACAGGATAGTAGAGGTCGGACATCTGTTGCAGAAGGCGGAGGAAGTACCCCTCAGTCGTTGTGAACTTCACGCTCCCACTTCATACTCTTCAATGAGGGCCACGGTCTTGTTCTGCTCGTCCACGGCCTTCAAGTGCCTGATGCGGTAGATGCGGTGGGTGGTGTCGGGCAGGAACAGGGTGCTCTCGGCACCCAGTTCCCTGCGGCAATGCAAGGTGGCACTGGGTAGGTGCAGGTAGTTGCCCACTTCGACCCCGTCCACCATGACCCGGTACCGGGTCCTGGGCCGGGGCTCGGCGTCCTTCACCCGGGGCACAGTGCTGCCTCCTCTTCTGCGGTGGCCACACACACGGGGCGGGGTTCTGCCTGCGTGGCCATGAAGATGTGCAGCTTGGCGGCGATGTTGTCGGCGTAGTGCACGAACCAGGCCATCTCGGAGTCCGGTCGGTCGCAGCCCCACCGCCCCATGTGGCGGGAGGCGATGTCGATGATGTGAGCTCCGCAGGGGTCATTGACGAACTCCCGGTTGCTCTCTCCGAAGAGGTAGCCCCGTACCATCAAGGGGTGCGACTTGCCGAAGCAGGAGCACAGGTCGTGGATCAGGATGGCACTCCTCATGACATCCTGGTCGTTGGCGTCGAACTTCCCCGCCGCGCTGTCGAGCAGGGTCTCGAGGACCTCGGAGGCCCTCTTGGTGTGCGTGAGGAGCCCCTGGTCGCCCCGCTCGTCCTCCGGGTGGTACTTCCCAGACTTGCTGGAAGGCTCCGACCAGAAGGCCTCCGGGGCCATGAAGAGGGCACGGTGGGTCCATCCTCTGATGTTGCTGTTGGCTATTCGGGCAAGCTCCTTGCCGAACTGCAGGTTGACGCTGTTGATGCTCATGGTGATCCCTTCTTGGTGGCCTGGTCGGACCTTATCTTGGCCCTGAGTTTGTCCACGATGGCTGTCCAGTCGTTCACGTTCTCGAACGAGGTGGCCTTCTTGAGGCAGTCGTCGCAGAGGTCGGTCTCATAGCCCTTCTTGGACTTCACTTCCAATTTGGAAGTGGCCTTGCTGTACCTCCCCTCGGAGAGGCACAGGTCGCATACCCTGCGCATCATGGCTCTCCCTCCTCGTCAGGGCACTTCTCGTCCGGACGGGGCTTCACCGGGACTTTCCCCATGAAGAGCATGTGGCCATCGCAGTGAGCGCAAGCTCCTGCGTTCTTGCAGGAGTCACAGGGGTCTAGGGGGTCCTCGAGGGTGGACATTCAGTCCACCGGGACCATGTTGTTGTGGGCGCAGACGTACTCCTTCAGGTACTCATTGTAGGAGAAGGCAGAGCAACTCATGTTGCACCGGTCGGAGTACTTGGCTACGCTGTTGGGTTTCAGCCGGGCCTTCTTGCAGGCTCGGCTGTAGTAGCGGAGGCTCCGCGCGTAGATGGCCCGGCTGTTCATGGGGGCGCCTCAGTTGGAGGTCGAAGGCTGACCGCCGTTCTGCTCCCAGAAGTCGGCCATGATGGTCTCCTCGGTCCAGATCATGGGGATGGTCGGGTGGTTCAGGCCGGTCAGGGCGCCCACGCTGCCAGCCTCATAGAGGCCCAGGTCCCGGGTGTAGTTCACGATGCCAAGGGGGCTGACGACATCGTTCAGGGTGGGCCGGAGGGTCATCCTCAGGGCGTCACCGGGCTGGAGCTGCGCGGGGTCCACCTTGTAGATGCCCCTGCGGGTGAACAGGATGGTGACGCTGGCGCTGGCCGTGCCGAAGGACGGCACGATCTGCATGTCGTAGTTAGCGCCCAGGTTCTTCTCGAGGATCGCTGCCACGGGCTTGACCAGCTCGTCCATCCAGGACGGGGACCTCATCTTGTCATTGGCATCGACCAGGCGGTTGATGTGGCCTTCGTGGTTAGCGATGGTGGCCAGGTTCTTTTCCCTCTTGGCGGTCACGTTCACAAGGTTCTGGGCGTAGGCGCTCGGGCACTCTTCGATGTTGGTGGCGGCTGTTATCATTGTGGTACTCTCCTTTGGCAGTGGAGAAAAGGTTTCACTCGCAGTATTGCGGGGCCAGCAGGTATTCTACCGTGACGGCAGGCTGACCCTGGGCGGTAAGGACCTTGGCGGTCATGGAGCAGGGCTTGTCGGTATCGAAGGCGACACGGATCTGCTTGAAGCCACGCAGGGTCTTGGCCATGGAACTCATGTACTCGATGGGGAACTTGCTGTGCACGTGGCCCTGGGGCCCCGTGTAGCTGTGCCCGATGGGTACGACCACCTTGTTGTTCGCATCGCACTCCACGGCACTAAGGGTCACTTGGCCGCTCTCGTGCGTGATGGTGACGTTGTCGCTGATCTGACCGACCGCTGCGACGGCGGCGAAGAAGGATTCGGTGTTTACAACGAAGGTCCCCAGGAGGTTCATGCGGGGCCGCAGGGGCACCCTGAAGCCCTCCTTGCTGAGGAGCTCCATGGTCATGGTGGCCCGGTCACCCTGGCGGGTGATGGGGTAGCTGACCTGGAGGCTCTTGCCGTCATCGCTGAAGGTCATCCTCAGGGTGTCCATGGGGTTGCCCCCCTTGAGGAACATCGCCTTGAACCGCTCCAGGTCCACGCCGTAGGCGGCGGGGCCCATCTTGGGCTGACCGGAGTAGGGGAGGTCCAAGCGCCCCTCCAGATCCTCGAGCAAGGCAGCGAAGTGGTCATTGAGGCGAGGGCCACATCCAGCCTCCAGGGGCATCTCCTGGGTGTGGTAGTCCTCACATCCCTGCTTGTCCAAGGTGGAGCTCACCATGGCCACGAAGCGGGCGTCCACGCCCGCAAACTGCAGGCCCTCCGGAGTGGCGGTGATAAGCGCCTGGTCCGTGAGGGCCATGATGGAGTTCACGAAGCCGGCGAGGTACTGCCTCTGCACGTTCAGGTAGGTGCTCACGTGGGCACGACCTTGGCCGCTTCACGGGTGACGGTCCCTACCACATCGATGGCCATTCAGGCCACCGCCTTGGGGAGCTCGTAGTGCATCCCGCACCTGCAGAAGCCACATTTCAGGTCGTAGATGTCCATGAGGCCCAGGACCACTCCTTTGCAGGAGGGATTGGGGCACTTCAGGCCCATGGATTGTACCATCGCCTTGGCCAGGAAGTACTTCTTCTCGGCCATTGCGTTGATGGCCGTGTTGGCCTCATCATCGAAGGAACCATCCATTTCGTTGTCGATTTCAACGACGCGGTTGAGGGCCTTGTAGTCCTCGTAGGCCTTCTTCATGGTCTTCAGGGACTTCTGGTCTTCCACCTTGATGAGCAAGGGGAAGTACGGCGTGATAACGCCGGGGTACTTCGCGGTTGGTTCTTCCATGTGGTTCACCTCCTTTCTTCTTCACACAGGCGCTCTTGGGAGATCCCATCGAGCGTGTTCCAGGCCGCGTTCAGGCTGACCAGGTCCAGCATGAGGCTCGAAGCCTTGTCGATCTCACTGGGCTCCTTCTGGAGGAGCATGATGATCTCCGCTTGGACCGCCATGAGGGCCATCTCGGTCCGGCTCAGGTCCGCTTCGACGCCG
>CAZCNG010000095.1:0-8412 GCA_964500045.1 uncultured Methanomassiliicoccaceae archaeon | reverse complement strand
TGAGAGACGGTCGTAGGAATCGGGGTCTAGAAGACCAATTGCGACACAGGCTCATTCGGGTAACCAATATCTTCGATGGTCAGCGTCGCGATGGGGGAAGCCCCCTCGCCGCCCGGGACAGTGCCGCGATAGATGCTATAGCCAATTATCAGCGGTGTGGTCAATGGTGCTGGGCCCGCCATGAATAGTCGCACCCCCGAGCCATCTGGGGTAGCCCATAGGGTCGAAATGCCTGGTGCTGTGCCAGTGGCCGACGGCGTAGCCACAAGCTGGCTGGACGGCTCGCTCAGGCCCAGTTGCCATTTGGCTTTTACGGAATAATAATAGGTCTGTCCATTGAGTGCGTTGTTATCCCAATAATGGGTTGTGAACATGTCGACGGTGCCGATCCTACCGCCCAATGTTCCGCTTGTTGTGGATCTGAAGATCTCATATCCGGTGATGTTGACCACATATCCGGGATTACTGTAGTTGGGAGTCCAGAAGATGATCACCTGGTCATCGCCTGAATATGCCCCCACTCCTTCGAAGCCACTTACCAGTGGGGCTCCAGGTCTCTCGCCGACATTGCTAGGTTGTGCAAATACCTCATTGCTCTGAGGGCTGGTCCCCTCGGTACCTACCGCTTTGACATAATAGTAATACATCACATCATTCGTCAGGCCAGTCGACTCATCGTCGATGAACATGGTGAGCAGCATATCGAAGTATGGACTGAGAAATGGCGTCACTTCCCCAATTGGAGTGATACTCTCCCCACCGGAGCTCAGCCCGCGGAATACCTGGTATTTCAGTATCCCCGTGGCCGAAGGATCTACGGGAGCCGACCACACTAGGTACGTATAATTGTCTCCCGGCATGGCCATAAGATTCTGCGGGGCGGTGGGCACGGTGCTTGTGCCCTTCACAAGCACGCTAACTGGCGTCATCTCCGCCCCATCTCCGATTATGCTCTCTGCGACCACTACATAGTAATAGGTCTTCCCGGGGATTATGCCAGTGTCCTCAAAGCTGGTCGTCCTCCAATCGAAGCTAGCGATGGAAAAGTCGTAGGAGATGGACGTTGTGCTGGATCGATAGATATGATAGTACCGCACCGGTTGGCTTCCCGCGCTAGAGGGCGCATTCCAGCTCAACAGAGTGGAGTACACTAGGTTATCGACGGTGAGGCCGGTCGGTGCACCAGGTACGGTCCCGCCTGCGTTGGGGTTGGCCGAAACAATGTTCGAGGCCGGGCCGAGATCCGCGTCACTTTCAGCCCTCAGCTGGTACCAATAGGTGTTGCCGTTGTCCACAAATATGTCTTTGAACAAATGCTCGCCCACATCGACCGTAGCATAAGGCGCAGGATCGATCGTTGAAGCGGTATTGCCACGGTAGACGTAATAGACCTTGATGAGCTCCGACCCCTGCGAAGCCGGGTGGTCCCACCAGAGCCATACCTCCCCATCGCCGGAGTCAGCGACAAGATTCTGTGGCGCGGAAGGCGCCACCACCACTCCCGGCGCCGAAGGATTAGCGGCACCAGCCGCTTCCGAGGAGATGCCCCCTAGCAGCGCCAAGGAAGATGTCAACATCATCACTGCCATCACTAGGCAGGCTAACGGTTTCACCATTGTATTTCGCGAAATCGGGATCCCCCCATTGGATGCACGGGCTCAAAACGCCAAGCTTCAGGCTGGCAGTGATGCTCCACTTGCGCTCAAGAATAGGCGGGGGCGGCATCATAATACCTTCCCCCTCGGACTCCTGGAGGAATCCATAGTGTGGGAGGACCGTCTATTCGCTAATGATTGATGTTCTCCTCCCTCTGTCGTCTAGCTTGCTCCATGACCAAGGCCGCGGTCTCATCGATATTGAATTCGCAACCACGTTTGCGGAAGAAGGAATGAAGAGCGATGAGTCCCGCCTTTACCGCGCCCTCCGCCCTTCCCCATCGTTGCCACGCGCTGTAGCCTACCCGATCCACGCGGATACCCTCCGACAGATCGATGAACCAAGGCCTGTCATCCTGGACGAGGATGTTGTAGGCGCTCAGGTCGGAATGCACGACGCCTGACCTGGCGAGCTGCTCAACTCCCTCCAAGGTCAATCTCATCATGGATGACGGATCGTGCATCATCGCATCCTGCAACCTGGGTGCCGGATCGTCCCCGTTGCCGAGGAAGCGCATGGAGAGCATGTTCTCCACTCTCCTGGCCGGAGTAGGCACGGTCGCCCCGCCCCTCCAGGCCTGCAGCAACATGTCCCACTCATGCGCCGCCAGACAACCGGCCGCTTCCAGCTTGATGGGTCTCCCGCCTCGATGCGAGGTGCGGTAGAGGCGGTACACCTTAACGGCCAGGGGTGCCGATCTATAGCGGCACAGATACACGTCCGCCTCCTTGCCTGCGCTGATCATCCTCACCACCTCCGTCGCCAGGCCTGAGGAGAGGATGGTGTTCACTGTCGTGCGGTAGTCAGCTTCCTGGAACTCGATGCTCCCGGACCTGATGCGCCAGGCAACGCTGGCGTCGAGATATGGATCGTTGGGCATTTTTTGGCGTATTCATTGGCGTTCAACGGCCGGCAATGCAGCCCGTTCGCCCCATGAATCGCTTCAAAAGGTCCCCGGACTGGCTGAGAAGAATCTGTGCGACATCATTCCGGGAACCCCCTGGTACAAGACCGAATCCTTGAAGGATATTTTCGATACATATTGTTTGCCATCTTGGACCCAGGGGAATCCTTTTCTACCTCCAAATGAAATCGCTATGAGCAGTTCCGGAACGGATCGCACGGAGTCTATGGAGGCGGAAGCGCATTTGCCTGAGTCCAAAGACATCGACCTTCCCGAGGAGAAAGGGCGGGACCTGGGCGGCCTGTCCAAGGCGGCGCTGTTCGCTATCTTGGCGGGTGCCCTGATATTCCTTCTGCTGGGGTTCATCCGCTATTTCTGGGTCAAGCAATATGGCGGATAGGCGAAGCCGCGAAGCCATGATGCTCCTGACGCAGCGTCTGAGCCTTAGGCAAAGTACTGCAGATACACCAAGTACCCTGCCACGGCTATCCAGAGGACCATGAACAAAGGCACCAGAATGAACTTCAGGTGCTTGGTCTTGTGCCGGTAGCGGCGCATGGCGGCGAAGGCGCCGAAGGGGCCGAGCAAAGCGGCCAGCAATAGGGAGTTCTCCGAGGTCCTCCATGCTCCCTTCTTGGCGGCCATCTTATCATGGCGGTAGAGGAAGAAAGAGCTCAGATTCATCAATACCAAGGCCATTGCCAGCAGGATGAGCCAGTAGTCGTTCATGGCAACAGGGATACATCGCGGCGGGTCTACTTATCATCTTCAGCCGTCGTTCAGACCTGGACGGCCCTGCGGTACTTGCCCTTGGGAACACGCATCTCAAAGCGCACACCGTCACCTGGCTTCCCATCTTCCACGATGCCGATGGACGTTATGCTCAATATCTCCTTGCTTAGGAATAGGCCTAGCCCGGTGTTCTTGCCGAACCCCCTCTCAAAGAGGCGCTGCTTGTCCTCCTGGGAGATGCCCCCTCCATCATCGGTGTAGGTCACTACAAGTTGACCATCGTCCTCCCTGCAGTTCAACCCGATGGTATGGGGATCCTTGCCATGTCGCATCGAGTTGTCGATCAGGTTGTAGAACACCTTCTCCACCAATGGGTCGGCCAGGATGTCGTATCCATCGGTATCGAGATGCAGGGCCACGCCCTGCGGGGATATCTGCTGGAAGACCGACTCCATGCTCTGCCCCAATTCGAACCACTCCGCCGCCTTCACCCCCATGTCCTGGTAGTCCCGGGTGAAGTTGATCTGTTTGCGGATGTTGTCCGTCGCTATCTCCATGCGGGCCAGGTATTGGGTGCGTTCCGCGTCGGTGCGCTTCTTGTGTGAAAGGTCGATGTAGCCGCTGAGTACCAGTATCTGGTTGAGAATGTCGTGCCTGGTGATGCTGTTGAGCAATCCGAGCTTGCGGTTGGCTTGCTGTAACGCCCACTCCATCTCCCTGCGTTCGGTGATGTCGAAGGCAGCCGACAATATGCATGGTATCCCTCCCAGGGTGGCATTGCGGGCCGAGATCACCAGCCAGCGGTTTTTTCCCGTCCGTGTCCGGAAGAGCAGTTCCATGTTCTCCACGAAACCATTTCTTTGCGTAAGCTCGACCACCTTCCTGCGGTCCTCGGCATCCTGGTAGAACTCAACAAGATTCTTCCCCAGTATTACTTCTCGATCGAATTCGAAGACTTGGACTGCCTTCTGATTCATATCGATGACCTTGCCGCTGGCCGACTCGGCGATGATCAGCGGGAATGGTGCGCCCTCGAAGACCTTGCGGAGGCTTTCCTCGTTCTGGCGGAGGGCGGTCACAGCATTGGTGCGTTCGGTAACGTCCTCCACCATGGCCACTGCAAAATGCCCATCGCCCTCTCCAGGCACCATGGACATCGTCAGACGGACATTGAAAATGGTATCGTCGCGACGGCGCATGACCGTCTCTTGGCAAAAGAGGCCCACTCCGCCCCGAAGAAATGCCTGCATTTCCTCAACGCAGTTACACGATTCTCCACAGAATTCCGTCATGCCCAGCCCGCCCAGTTTCTCGCCTTCGCTGCGCAGCAGCCTATGGAAGGTCGGATTGGCCTCGATCACTTTCCCTTCCATGTCTATCAGCACTATTCCCATCGGGCTGTTGTCTATGACGGCGGACAGTCTAGCCTGGATCCCTCTGACCTCCACCAGGTGCTTTCGTTCTACGTCGCGCAGGCGTTTCTCATTGAGGGTGGCGTTGAGCCGGGCCTTGAGCAGGACGGGATCCACTGGTTTGGGCAAATAGTCAGCCGCCCCCATTTCCAGGCTGCGAATGACATTCTCCATTCCCTCCATTCCTGAAATAACGATAACGGGGACATGTCGAAGGCGTGCGTCCTCCCTCATGAGGCGCAGGACCTCGAAGCCATCCATCTCCGGCATGACCAGGTCCAGGAGCACCACATCTATGCCTCCTTGACCTAGGCGAAGCAAGGCTTCCGCCCCTCCCGCGGCCTGCTCCACGGTGTGGCCTTGATGCAGGGCGATGGTGGCTATGATCTTGCGGTTCAGGGCATTATCGTCCACAACCAGTATGTTTGCACCATTCATTGCTGCCACCCCTTCTCGATCTGCCCGCGGATCAGCACCAATTCTGCCTCTCCCTTCTCAGTGTAGGAAATGGCTCTGCTCAGGTCGTGGTTGGCAGTATCGGTCTCGACCTCTCGCATCATGCCGCCCAACCGCAACGCGCCCATCTGGTTGGAGGTCGACTTGAGCGTGTGCGCTGCTCTGCGGGTTCTTTCCACATCTCCCCTGGCTGCAGCCTCCCGTAATTCCGCGAGTAGATTCTCAGCGTCCTTGACATAGTCCTGCAGCAACTCTAGGATCACAGCCTCTCCCCCCGTGCCGATGGATGCGCTCAATCTCCTCAAAGATGCGGTGTCCAGACCCGACGGGTCGGAGGATTCCTTATCTGTCACCGCTGCGCATGGAATGTGCGTTTCTCCCTCTGCGTAGGTATACAGGGCCGATACAAGTTCATGTATCCGGATAGGTTTGGCGAGATAGTCGTCCATTCCCAAATGCAGCAGCCGCTCTTTGTCGCCAGGTCGGGCGTTCGCGGTCAGGGCGATGATGTACGGCTGCTTCCCAAGCGGCGTCTTTCCCCTTATGGCGAGGGTGGCCTCTTCCCCATCCATCTCCGGCATCTGGACATCCATTAGGATAATATCATAATCCTGCCTCTGCAGAGCTTCGAGAACTTCCTTGCCATTGGCCGCCAGGTCCGCACGCATGCCAATCCGTTCCAGCATTAGCAGCGCGACCTTCTGGTTGACGACATTGTCTTCGGCCAGAAGTATCCTTGTCCCAGTCAGTCGGTGCGGCAGGTCGAACACCTCCCTCTCTTCCTGCCCGGTGTTGTGGTACACCCCCAGGGCCTCGAGTATCGCGGAGTGCAGGACCGCCCCCTTGATGGGTTTGGTCATGATGTTGTCAAAGAGTCCACGATCCTTCTTCGTTGCCATCTCCGCCGCAGAGGAGAGCAGGATTATGGGACGGTGGCGCAATGGGGGAATGTCGCGCAGCCACAGGGCCAACGAAGCCCCATCCATCTCCGGCATGAGGAAATCCACCAAGGCGACATCGTAAATATGCCCATCCTTCGCTGCCTCCAGTGCCGCCTGGGCACAATCATAGTTGACCGGGACCATGCCCCAGGAGGTGGTCTGCAGCGTCAATATCTGCCTATTGGTCGGATTGTCGTCCACTATCATGACCACTTTATCTTTGAGCGATGGGTCGAGCCCCTTGAGGTGCTGGGGCATGGGCAGATCTGCCCCCTCGAAGAGTATGGTGAAATGGAAGGTGGCACCCTTTCCGATCTCGCTTTCTATCCATATGCTGCCCCCCATCAGTTCCACGAGTCTCTTGCTCACCGCCAGCCCCAATCCGGTTCCTCCGAACCGGCGCGTGGTCGACGCATCTGCTTGTGTGAATGGCTGGAAAAGTATGCCGATCTTGTCGGCTGGTATGCCTATCCCCGTGTCCTTCACTGCGAAGTGCAGGAACCACCGTCCATCCCGCTCTTCCCTCGTGATCGAGGTTAGCACCTCTCCTCTTTCGGTGAACTTCACCGCGTTGTTGAGGAGGTTGATCAGGACCTGCCGGAGTCGGGTCGGGTCTCCCATAATGCCATGGGGAACTCCATCTCCATAGGTGTGCAGTATCTCCAGCCCCTTTCTAGAAGCGGGAATGGCGATGATATCCAAGGCCGACTCCACGCATTCCTCCAGGTCGAAGGGATAGTGCTCCAATTCCAGATTGCCCGCTTCCACTTTGGAGAAATCAAGGATGTCGTTGATGATGGTCAGCAAACTCTCTCCCGAGACGCGGATGATCTCTACGAACTCCCGTTGTTGCTTGGTCAGGTCAGAATCGAGGAGCAGGCCGGTCATGCCGATGACCCCGTTCATGGGGGTGCGGATCTCGTGGCTCATGTTGGCCAGGAATTCGCCTTTGGCTTTACTGGCCGCCTCTGCGGCCTCCTTGGTCCGCTCCGCTTCCTGCCTAGCAAGCTTCAGCTCGGTGACGTCCACCAGGGAGATGATGTACAGATCATCGGAAATGACGCTGCCGGACACGAGGCAGGTTCGGCCGTCCGCCTGGGTCTCCATCTCCTCCCGGTCGAGTCTTTCGCCCTCATCGATCGCCTTGCTCAATAGCTCTGATTTCTTGAATCTGGCAAAGACCGGATCCAGCTTCGCCACCTTGCCGACGATCACCGTGAGCTTCTCGTTGGCCTCCATAAGGAGCCCTTCCGGTCTAGTGACCAGCATCATTCCCGCCTGCGAGACCGAGAAGATGGCCTGGTAGCGTCTGTGCTCCTGATCGAGGCGACCTGCCAAATACGCGACGATGGCGGCGATGGCCACAAAGATCAGCGCCCTGATGACCGCCTGCAGCATCGGGTCGAAATGCGGCGAATAGATGGCACTGAGCCACAGATAGATAGCGCTCAACCCGATCGTGAAGATGACACCTCTCCACTTGTAGAAGTATGCGGCCAGGACTATGGTGAGGTAGTAGATGTTCTGGTAGACGATGGTCACTCCATGGGAGAGGAAGTAGACCGTGATCAGGACGTCAACGGCCGCACTGATCAGGATCAGCATGGCGACCAGTCTATTCACTTTCCCATCATCCATCGGTCGTCCTCTCTGCATCCGATGTCTAATTCTCTGCCGAATTTATATCATGACATCATATTATCAAACGTCGATCTCCGCGTCCGTTCCTCCGCATCAGCTCTGGTCATTCGATGAACTGGCCTATCTCGTTCACAAGCCCAACTCTTCCGCGCGGAAACGCATGCCTTCTAAGGAGATCAGGAGGAAATCATCACGGGCCAGGCCGAGCTGTTCGCACATCATGATCCTTTCACGGCTCACGCCCTTGGCGAAATCCTTGTTGCCGAATTTCTTGGCCAGTGATTCCTTCTTGACATCAGCCAACTTCTTCGTCGGCATTACCAGGGCGCAAGCCAGCACCAGTCCAGAAGAGGCGTCGCTGGCGATGAGTCCCTTCTTCAGCCTCGTGTCGACCGGGACCTGGGTCGCTTCCGCATTGTGGGCCATGATGGCCTGCACGACCTCTTCGTCGACCTTGCCGCACAGCAGGTCCTTGGCCACGAGGGTATGGTCCTCCATCCCGTGGCACTTCTCCAGGTCTATGTCATGGAGTATCCCCACGATCTCCCAGCGGTCCTGGTCCTCTCCAAAATGAATGGCCAATTGCCGCATGACCGCCCCCACGGCGATCATGTGTTTGATGTTGCCCTCTTTGGTGATGTGCCGCCGCACCTCGGCCAGCGCCTCGTCC
>CAZCNG010000094.1:0-8492 GCA_964500045.1 uncultured Methanomassiliicoccaceae archaeon | reverse complement strand
GGGAGCGTATTACTATGGAGAATGAGAAGATCTGCAGCTCCTGCGGCAAGCGCCTGGTGGGGAAGGGCATCACCTTCTTCAAGTGCCCCATGTGCGGCCAGACCGAGATCGGCCGCTGCATGAATTGCCGCGACCAGAGTGTGAAATATCACTGCGACAAGTGCGGCTTCACCGGACCTTAGGGTGGTTCTGATGGGACAGGTAGCCGCCCTGATCGAGCTCCTCCCCGAGGACGACTCGTTCAACTTCGAGCAGCTTTCCAAGGACCTGCCGGGCATCATCCCGACCGGTGTCAAGGTCGCCAGGGCCGATATCTCGCCCTTCGCCTTCGGCCTGATGAAGATGCAGGCCTCGTTCATCATGAACGACGTCGACGGTCTCATGGACAAGCTGGAAAACGCCCTGCGTGCCGTACCCGGCATCCAGAGCGTAGAGACCAAAGAGGTCGGCCTCATCTGAGGCGGCCTTTCTCAAACCTAATCTAGCAGCGTATAGCATACCCCTCTGGTTTTGACCGAGGGAGGCTTTTTCAACATGGCAGAACGACCCTGCGACGAGCTCGGCCTGGTGCAAGTGTACACCGGAGAGGGCAAGGGTAAGACGACGGCGGCCCTGGGGCTGGCTTTGCGTGCCTGCGGGCATGGCTGCCGCGTGCTCGTTATTCAATTCCTCAAGACCGATGGCACCTACGGGGAGAACAAGATCTGGAAGCAGGTGCCGGGGTTGGAGATCATGCCCTCAGGAAGGTCCTGCCTCGTTTTTGAAGATGCCACCCCGGAGGACAGAGAGTACGCCCTGCGTGGACTGCAGCGCGGCGCGGAAGCGATGCGCCAGGGAACGCACGACATCGTGATCCTCGACGAGGTCAATGTGGTCTGCAAGCTGGAACTGCTCCGCCCCCAAGAGGTCGTCGAGGCAGTCATGGCCCGGAAAAAGGGAGTGGAGGTGGTCATGACCGGCCGCTGCGCACCGCCCGAGTTCCTGGAAATGGCGGACCTGATCACCGAGATGAAGCCGGTGCGTCATTACTATGAACAGGGAGTTCTGTCGCGCCGCGGGGCCGACAAGTAGGTGGGGAATGTCCAAAGCACTCATCTTCGATTGCTACGTGGACGAACCCGGCTCGCTGGGTGTGCCGCCGTATGTGCATCCAGAGGTGCGAGCGGCCTATGGTTCCGCGCTCGACCAAGGTCTGGAGGCGGAGTACTACACCATCGACATGCTGAGGCAGGGGAGACCGCTGCCTTCGGCCAACGTGGTCGTGGTCATCGCCGGCACGGCCGTTCCGGGGCGCTATTTGCGCGCCATGCCTGCCTCCCGGAAGGAATTGCTGCGCATTGCGGACCAATTGCGCTGCGAAAGCATATTGGGCGGCCCAGATGCCTCGGATGAAGAACTGACGGGTAAATTCGATCATCTGGCCCGCAAGGACGCGGCGGCCATGCTGTGCGACCTGGCCAAGGGTCGAGAGATAAAGCAGCGCTGGCGCACGCCGGCGGAATGGGAGCGATGGCTTCTCCTCGGCACGGAGATGGTGAAACACCACCCGGACTTCCCGCAACCGCTCGTGGCCGAGGTGGAGACATACCGTGGCTGCGTGCGCTGGAAGAGCGGGGGTTGCTCCTTCTGCATCGAGCCGCTGAAGGGCGAGCCGAAGTTCCGCGAACCGAAGGCTATCATCGAAGAGGTGCGCCGAATGCACGCCCTGGGCGTGAGGAACTTCCGCCTGGGAGCACAAACCTGTTTCATCTCCTACAAGGCGAACCTGGATGGAACGGAGACTCCGAGGCCGAACCCCGCCGCGATCGAGGAACTTCTCTCCGGCATTGCCTCTCTGGGCGTCGATGTGCTGCATCTGGATAACGCTAATCCGGCCGTCATGGCCACCCATCCGCAGGAAACGGAGGAGATCCTGCGCAGTATCGTCCACTACTGTACGGACGGCAACGTCCTCGCGCTGGGGTTGGAGTCCGCGGATCCACGGGTGCACGAAGCCAACAACCTCAATGCCACGGCGGAGCAGTGCCTCGCCGCGGTGCGAATGATCAACGTCGCCGGCCGAGAGCGCGGGCCGAAGGGGCTGCCGCACCTGCTACCAGGACTCAATTTCATCTCCGGACTGGAGGGGGAGACGGAGAAGAGCCTGGACCTGGACCGCGCCTTCCTGCGTCAGGTGGTAGAGGAGGGGTTGCTGCTCCGCCGCATCAACCTGCGCCAGGTGGTGTGCTCCCGCCGCGAATTCAGCGGCGGTGCGTCGCACTCGGCGTTCCTCCGCTTCAAGGCGTGGGTGCGCAAGGAGGTGGACCACCCCATGCTCATCCGCATCGCGCCCGAAGGCACCGTCCTAAGGGGGATCTATACCGAACTGGCCGACGGTAACATGACCTTCGGACGACAGATAGGAACCTACCCGTTGCTGGTCGGCATCCCCTACAAGATACCGTTGGGCCGATTCATCGACGGCGCCGTGGTCGGCTGGGGGGAGAGGAGCATCACCGCCTTGGAATGGCCGTTGCACATCAACTCGTGCCACATCACGGCCATGGAGGCGCTGCCAGGCATAGGACGGAAGAGAGCGATGCGTCTCTTCCGCGGCCGGCCCTTCGCCGACGCGGCAGCGTTGCTCAAGTGCATCGACGACGAGGCGGTGGGCCGAAAGGTCATTCCGTACCTAGCGTTCGATTGAGCGAAGATTGATTACGCCCCGCGGGCATGGTGCAGCAGATGGACCCACGGCAGCTGGCCAAATATCCGTTCCTCAAGGAAGCGTCGGAGCTGGTCCGCTCTTCCAGCATATCCATCGAGGACGTGCTGCGCTCCTCCGCCTTCTCGGAGGCGCGCCGCCGCGGATCGCAGCGGGTGATGGAGGCGCTGCGCGAGATGCGCATCCCCAAGAACAGTGCCGCCGATGAGGGCGAAGTATTGATGGAGGTGCTCTCCTACCCATTGGCCAGGATGCTTGTCTCCTGCGTCAACGACGAATTCCTGATCCGGCGCTACGCGACCGCCGAGGCGAAGAACCTGAGCGACCGCCTCGGCACCGAGGAATTGGGAACGATGATGCAAGTGGCCGAGGAATTGAAAGTATCTGCTCGCCTGGAGGACGATGTGCCGAGCATGCACTTCACTGATTTCCTGCGCTACACCGCCGGCGTCCGAGGAAAGGAATGGAAGCTCGTCAATCAAGAGGTACGCGATGGGTTTGTGCCTCTGAGCAAGAACCGTTTCGCACGAGTGCTGGAGCAGGCGCTCGGAGAACGCATAGAGAATGAATTGCCCCTCGCGGTCAACGACGCCATCCTCGAGGTGTTCCGCGCCGATACGGCCGAAGTCTCCAAGCTGGTGGAGGAAATGCGGGAGAGGTTCAAGGCCAACGACATGGGCGAAGTTTCCCTTATGAAATTCCCTCCCTGCATGAAGAAGTTGGTGGCCATGGCGGAAAAGGGGGAGAACATGCCGCACGCTGGCCGCTTCGCCATGACCTCGTTCCTCTCCTACATAGGCATGGGGCCGGCCGAGATAGTCAAGATCTTCGCCCGCTCTCCGGATTTCGACGAATCGAAGACGCTGTACCAGATCCACCACATCACCGGCGAAGGCGGTGGCACCAAGTACACTCCGCCGGAGTGCGCCACCATGCGCACCAACGGCGTCTGCTATGAACCGGATTCACTGTGCAACAGCGGTCGGGTCCGGCATCCTCTTACTTACTACCGCATCAAGACCATCGTGCGGGGGCCGCCCCCAGAACCGGAAAAGGAAGCGGTCGCGGAGAAGAAGGACGCCCCCCCACGAAAGGATTCCCGACGCTGATCACAGCCCTTTTCCGAGCGCCTTCCAGGTGGCTGCGGCCCGTTGCAGCGCCGTCATGTTGCCGATCACCGCGAACCACACCATCATCAGTGTCATGAGCGAGAAGCTCACGCCAGCGACGGTGAAGAAACCGCCCGCGCTGAAAGGTATGACGAAGAACTGGATGAGGGGGATGAGGAACATCAGCACGATGCGGTCCGCCCTTCCCAGGAGGCCCGCATACATGCGACCGATGCCCAGTGCCTGCGCCTGCGTACCCATGTAACTGGTCATGAGAACGCCGATCAACGCCAGTATGCCCAGGTAGATGTTGCACCAGGCGCTCACGGCCACCGCACCGATCATGAAAATATCCGCGTAGCGATCGGCCACGTGGTCCAAGAAGTCGCCCCGCTTGGACGTCTTATTGGTGAGCTTGGCCACCTTACCGTCAAGGGCGTCAAAGAGACCGCTCAAGGCCACCAGCAGCGCTGCCACCAGTAGAAGCCAGTTGTAAGTGAAAGAGAAGAATATGGCTAGAGCCGCCGCCACCGAGAGCAGCAGCGCCAGATACGTGATCGCGTTGGGCGAGAGCCACAACATCCGCTTCGCCATGGGCATCAGGAACCGGTCCGCCCTCTGTCTCTGTGAATCTAGTCCCATCCCAAGGCCTCCTGGCTCCAGTCCAAATGCCCGGGATGGTACTTCGTTCTTTCTCCAAGCAATATCTCTAGAACGGAGGAGGCCACTTCATCAGGGGTACGGCCGGTGGTGTCGACCTCGCACACCTCGGCATCGCCTTCGATGGATTCCACCAGGATCACGTCCAGCGCTTCCGCCTCCACGTTCTCGGCCACCTTCTCCGCCGCGTAGTGACGCACCTTTAGCCGCTCCGCCAGCACCCGCGGCTGGCAGCGCAGCACGATGACCAGATCGACCTGCAGCAAGTGGGAGAGATGGCCTACCAGAACGACATCCCCCTGCATTCGACCGGTGAGGTCGTCCAGGCCATCCAGGTCGACGTCGTAGCTGTCCCTTTCCGCATCCAGCTCCAGCAGAAGACCCTCCTTTCGCGCCAGATCCCCGACCTCAACGACCGTCCAGCCTTCCTTGTGCAGCAGGAGCGCAATGGTGCTCTTACCCACGCCTGGCGTCCCCGTAAGGGCGGCCTTCATGGCCTCTCCCCCGCCGCATCCAGCAGCATCTCTTGGAACAGCAGCGCGCGCATCGCTACCACACGCTGCGCGCGCAGTGCGGCGAGCAGAGCGTCCCCCGCCGGTCTCCACTCCAGTCCGTGGTCCACTTCCATGAGCGTCAACCCCTCGGGCGGTGCCAGGCCGAAGCTGACGTCCTTGCCGTCCAAGGCCGCGGCCACCTCGTCCAACGTTGCCTCTCCCTTGCCGACGGCCAACATCGCCGCTACCATCCTGCGGACCATATTGCGCAGGAACTCCCGGGCGCGCAGGTCGACGACCATCATGTCGCCCAACGGCATTACCTCCACCGAAGCGATGTTCTTGAGCGTGCTCTTCCCCTCCGGTTTGCAGAACCTCTGGAAGTCGTGCTTGCCCACGAAGAGCTGGGCGCAGGCACGGAACTGTTCCAGGTCGACCTTCTCGGCCGGCGCCAGGTAGCGGTACCAGCGACCCTTGGCCCTCCGCGGCGAGAACTCCGGCGGCACTGGCGCGTAGGCGAGGAAGTGGACGTCCTCGGCGACCCCGTTGAGGGCCCGGAGCAACTCTCCTTCGCGGAAACAGGTGTCGAAGCAGGCCACGTTGCCCAAGGCGCTCACCCCGCGATCGGTCCTGCTGGCCACACGGAACCTTGCCGCCTCGGCCGAGTCGATGGCATGCAACTTGCGCAGGCAACGGAGGACCTCTCCCTCCACCGTCCTCTCTCCCGGTTGCCGTTGGGAGCCCATGAACCTGCCGCCGTCGTAGGCGATGCGCACCGCCGCCGTCCACTGCACGAACGCAGATAGCAGCACCGGGCGAATAATGCTTGCCTACCTAGGATTAAGTCATGGGCGCGCATAGCGGGGATGATATGCCTTCCTTCAAGGTGGTGCTGGTCGAGCCGCAGGTGGACGGTAATGTGGGAGCGGTGGCCCGATCCATGGCCAACTTCGGTTTCACCGAGCTGTGCATGGTCAATGCCTGTCCCATCACGGATGAGGGATACAAGCGTGCCAAGCATGCCGGTTACATATTGGATCAAGCGAAGCATGTGGCCACCTTCGAGGAAGCCATCTCCGACTGCTTCCTGATCGTCGGCACGAGCGGCATCATTACCCACGGCGACAGGCACTACGCACGCATACCGCTCACACCGCGACAGTTCGCGGAAAGGGCGAAGGACAGCGACGACCGCATCGCCCTGGTATTCGGCCGCGAGGACCTTGGCCTCACGCAAGAGCAGTTGATTCGTTGCGACCTGCTGGTGAGCATCCCTTCCCATGAAGATTATCCTGTTCTGAACTTGTCGCATGCGGCCACCATCCTCCTGTACGAGATCTACGCCGGTGGACACCATCACGAGAAGCCCAACGAAGCGACGGAGCACGACAAGGAGCTGCTCTTCAGAAGGTTCATGGAGCTGCTGGAAGCGATCGATTATCCACCATTCCGTAGGGAGCGGACCAATGTCATGTTCCGCCGCATGATGGGGCGGGCGTTGCCCACCAGGTACGAGTACCATACTATCATGGGGGTTATTGGCGGCGCGGCGGAGAAGATACGGCGTCTGCGTTCCGAACGGGGCGAAGGTAAGAGACCCGACCCTTGATCTCGGCGCCCTGCAGCGCATAGTCGCCCATGTCCATTTCGGCGATACCGGTGACTATGGCGATGAGCCTGATGATATCGCCCCGCTCCTCATCCACGCGCACGCCCATCTTGACCGTGGCATCGTTGTCGAGGTGCTGCGTTATGCCCTGCACGATCTTGTTCGCTTTGCGCAAAGTGAGAGCGCGACCGGCCGAGAGGTGGATCAGTGCGCCGGTACCGCCCTTTATGTCCACGTCCAGAAGCGGGTTGCTGACCGCGTCCTCCACGACCGCGTCCGGGTCTGCGTTCTCCGCGTAGAGGATGGTGGAGACGCCTCCCTGCCGCAGGACCGTGCGCAGATCGGCAAAATCGACGTTCACAAGCGAAGGCTCAGAAATGGCGCTGACCAGACTGGCGATGAGATCGGAGATCAGCTGGTCCATGACGCCGAAGGCCTGGTTCACAGGAAGATTGTCGACCAGGTCCGACAACCGGTCGTTCTCCATGATGAGCATGGTGTTGCTCACCTCGCGCAGGCGGCGCATGCCCATGATGGCCGCGTTCCTGCGGCGTGCGCCCTCGTGCCGAAACGGCACGGTGACTATGCCGATGACCACGGCGCCGTTGCGCTGGGCGCATTCGGCGATCACGGGAGCAGCGCCGGTGCCGGTGCCACCGCCCAGGGAGGCGATGATGAACACCAGATCGGCGTCCTGCAGTATTTGGTTGAGGGCCCCGGAAGCATTGATGGCGCACGACTCACCGACCTCGGGGTCGCCGCCTGTGCCCAGGCCCTTAGTGAAATCGTCACCGATGAGAAGACGACCCTTGATCGGAGTGCTGCGCAGCGAGACCACGTCGGTATTTACGGCTAGGAGCTCAGCATTCTTGATCCCGATGCGACTAAGCCTGGTGATACTGTTACACCCGCCCCCGCCGCAGCCGACGACCACTATGCGCAGATCGTCTGGCGCGCTCCTGCCTTGTCCCAGTCCGGTCCCCATCCCCCGACCTCCTGAAGGACTTATTTTAGGTCGTTGATCTCTTTGTCCAGCCTCAAGCGCACGTACTCACGCACGGCGTTGCGAATGGCGTCGTCAACAGAAATAGAGTCCCCGTCGCGCACCAGCGCCTCCAGCTCTACCAGCTTGCCCTTGGGTAGCTCCACCGTGACCCGCTCTATGTACTCTGGTGTGAAATGCGTCTCGATGAAGGAGTCGATGGCCGCCCTGATGGCATCGGAAATGTTCAGATACTTTCCAGTATCGACCAGCTCCTGCAGCGCCTGCAACTTCTCAGCGGGTATCCGTATGGTGATCCGTTCGCTGTCGCTCATGAGATTATCCTTGAGGGTTATGTCAGACGGAAATTTATTATTTGTCTGACAGAATGATGATTGGCGTGTCAATATTTAAAGATTGGTGATTTGCGAACCGTTTTGTCTGCCAACCCCACTTCACTCTTCGGACCGGCGGACTTGAAGAAATATCCATCTGGCAAACTTCGGAAACCCCTCAATAAACGTTGTATGAATACGCCCGAAGGGGGTGCTTCACGGACCAAGATCGAAAATGTGGTCGCTTCTTCTCCGACGGCACTGAATTGAATCTGCGGACCATGGCACTCTCGCTGGAGGGAGCAGAATACGAGCCGGAGCAGTGCCCAGATCTCGTCCGCCATCTGGACGATCCGAAGATGGTGCCTCTGCCCTTTGATTCCGGCAAGTTGGTCTGCCCCGGCGCCAAGCGTTCCAACCATGTTGATAAGGCAGTAGAGGATATCTATCGAATTACGTGCCGCGAGCTGTCAAAATGATGCCCATCCTAGACAATCACCTGCACCTGCAGCCCCGAGGACGTGGGCCGGAGGCCATGAAGGAATTCCGCAAGCACGGCGGAACGCATGCCATCCTCTCCCACATGCCCTATGACGAAG
>CAZCNG010000093.1:0-8520 GCA_964500045.1 uncultured Methanomassiliicoccaceae archaeon | reverse complement strand
CGCACCAGGCGAAATCCTATAAGGGGATGGGAATATTGCCGGCCATGCATGTGAACATCGTCCTCATGGGCCCTCCCGGCTCTGGCAAGGGCACACAGACCGAGAAGATAGTGGCCGACCTCGGCTTCACTAAAATATCCACTGGTGATCTCCTCCGCGAGGCTGTGAAGAACGGCACCCCGCTGGGCGTGAAGGCCAAGAGCTTCATGGAATCCGGCAAGCTGGTACCGGACGACCTGGTGGTCGACCTCATCCGTGAGAAGTCCAAGGGCGTCACCGGCAACCTCATTCTAGATGGATTCCCCCGCTCGCTGGAACAGGCGAAGATGCTGGACAAGATCCTCAAGGTCGACCAGGCCATCGATCTGCAGGTGGACGAAGAGCTCCTCGTGAAGAGACTCACGGAAAGGCGCACCTGCAAGGGCTGCAACGCCGTATTCCACTTGGAATTCAATCCTCCGAAGAAGGCTGGCATCTGCGACAAGTGCAGCGCGGAGCTATATCAGAGGACCGACGACTCCGAGGCCGTGGTCCGCGAGAGACTCAAGACCTACCATGACAGGACGTTGCCCTTGGCAAAGTTCTACGCCGACCGTGGCATCCTGACCGAGGTCAATGGACAGGGCGAGATCGCTGACGTGTACGCTCGCCTGGTCAAGGTCATCAAGCGACAATAGGTCAAGGAAAGGCTTAAGAGCGGGAGCGGATTATCCGAATTCCGCTCACACACATATAGCCCCGTAGTGTAGTGGTCAATCATGCCGGCCTCTGGAGCCAGCGACGGCAGTTCGAATCTGCCCGGGGCTACCACTTCTCTCCCATTCTGGCTATGCCCTTTTGCATGGCGCTTCATCATTTTCGGGACCAATTGAATACCTTGGCGGGGTCGGATGTGCTGCACAGCATAGATTATTAAACATGCCAGCAATCACTCAATCAAGGTGAGAGCAACGATAGACAGGGGAGCGATGCAGGAGATAGCCCGCGGATATGACCACCACAAGGCCAAGATCGCGGTGCTGGCCTCTCACTCGGCACTTGATGTCTGCGACGGCGCCATCGAGGAAGGCTTCCGGACCCTGGCCGTTTGTCAAGAGGGCCGCGAACGCACCTATGATCACTATTTTAGGGCGCAGCGCGACGTGGATGGCAAGATCCGCCGCGGCATAGTTGATGACATCCTCATGGTCAAGAAGTTCAAGGACGCGGCCACTCCGGCGATCGTGAACCAACTGCGCCAGGAGCAGGCGCTCTTTGTCCCTAACCGCTCTTTCACTTCCTACTGCGGCAATGATGCTGTGGAGAACGACTTCGCCGTGCCGCTGGTCGGCAGCCGTAACATGCTGCGCAGCGAGGACCGCGGCGGAGCTAAAGACTACTATTGGTTGCTGGAAAAGGCCGGCATGCCCGCCCCGCGCAAGGTGTCTCGAGCGGAGGACATCAACGCGCTTACCATCGTCAAGTTGCACCATGCCAAGAAGAAGCTGGAAAGGGGCTTCTTCACCGCTTCCAGCTACGAGGAGTTCGAAGCCAAGTCGGCCAAGCTCATCGCCCAGGGCGTCATTGAGAAGGCGGACCTGGCCCACGCCCGCATGGAGGAATACATCATCGGCCCCGTGTTCAACCTGGACTTCTTCTATTCGCCCCTGGAAGAAAAGGGCTCGAAGATCGAACTGTTGGGCATCGACTGGAGGTTCGAGGCCTCCCTCGACGGTTTCGTCCGTCTGCCGGCCGAGCAGCAACTGGCGCTCAACGACGCGCAGCGCTTGCCCGAGTACACCGTGTGCGGACACAACAGCTCCACCCTGAGAGAGTCGCTCCTGGAGAACGCGTTCGAACTGGCGGAGAAGTATGTCAAGGCGGCCAAGGAGCACTTCGCCCCCGGCGTCATCGGGCCGTTCTGCCTTCAGACCTGTGTGGACAAGGACCTCAACTTCTTCATCTATGATGTGGCGCCGCGCATCGGCGGCGGCACCAACGTCCATATGTGGGTCGGCCATCCCTATGGCAACTCGCTATGGAGGCGGAGCATGAGCACCGGACGCCGCCTGGCAATGGAGGTCAGGCGCGCCCTGATCGAGGAGAGGGTGGATGAGATCGTCACCTAGGGCCCCGGAGATGCATTATATATTGGCCATCACAATAGATATCGCAGTCAAATCCGGGTCCTGCTATTCACCCGCAGGCTCGCCAGCAGAGGCCCCCACATGGTCCAGGTAGAGCAAATAAGGGGCGCGGCGATCGCAGCGATGTTATTCCTATGCGTTCTTGCTTTAGCTGGCCTTCCCACCCCGGTCCAAGCGGACGTGGTCCACCATACCATTGCCCTGGAGGTCTCGAATTCCGCGCGGCCATCTTTGCCCATGGCCGGGGCGAAGGTGTCCTTCACGGACGCTCACACCGGCTCAACTCAGATCCTGACGACCAATGGCACTGGATGGGTAATGTATTACCCTACTGGGTGCGGATCCTTCAAGATAGTCGTCAATGCCACGGGATTCTATGATCATCGTTACATCGATGCGGCCAGGAACTCGGAGTTCTTGCGCTTCGACGATGCGGGAAACATTGTTCTGGACCGGGTCTCCATGATGAGGCTGCCGGTCCAGCTGCATCAGGTCGATATCGGGTTCAGTGGAGCCATGCCCGAGGAAGGGGTAGGGCTGAGGATCGCCTATGCGGGGTTGCTGGACCAGACCGCCTACGGGGGGGTCCTCACCTCCAATGCCAGCTTGCTGCTGCCCTTGGGGAGCTACCTCGCTACCTATGGGGCTCAGGGAATTGAGCCCAACGCATTGGCATTCGTGGTGAGCTCGGCCGGTGCTCTGGTGTTGCCGCTGTTGCGTTCCACCGTGCTCAATGTCAGCATCACCTTGGGAGGTGAATCGGCCGGCAGCACGACCGCCTACTTGGTCAGCAAGCAGAAGGCCGAGCTGGGGCGGATGGTGCTATTGCCCCGCGTCCAGGGCGGCGCGCAAGTGACCTTCGACGCCTATCCCGGTGAATTCTACCTGGCGGTCGCCAGTGCCAATGGCAAGGCCCTCGTGGTCAATGTCACCCTGCCCATGACGACTCTCATGGTCGATCTTCAGCCTAGGGTCATGGATCGTACCACCAGCACATTCCAGATATCCAATGCGGATTGGAACTTGATCACGAATGTGAACTTGAAGGTGCTGCAGGGGGATTCCACCGAGCCGATGCTGCAGCTCAACCGCCTGCCCGACTTCCGCATGCAGCTTGACCTGGACCCGATGGTGGGCGGGAACGCCAACGGCAAGGTCGATGTCCAGGAAGCATTCAATTACTCCGAGATGTTGAAGAGGATCGGTCCAGATAATATTACCACGAAAGGCCTCTTCTCGTTGGAAGGATCGGACCTTCTCTCCGATGCCAATCAGATAGAATACCTGGTGGCTATGCCCGGCTTGATCGGAACGGATGTGTGGTCGGAGGCTGAATACTCGATCTCTTTCACGGCGAAATATCGACCAATGGGGGGGAATGTGGTCAATGGGAAGCCGAGCTATCTGATCCTTCTAAACCCCTCCTACAACACGGCCTACCAAGGTTGGTCCTATAGGGTGCAACTGCCTACCAATTACGTGCTGCTGGGCGCCTCGCTACACAAGGACCCGGTCACCATAATGGTCCGAGATTACACGACCGTCATCATTGATTCGGCCCTCTATCGGCCTGGGGACCATCGCCCCGCCCTCGTCTCGCTCCCCATAGTAACTGCCAAGACCCCTTCTGCCTCCGTCGGCGTGGTCCTGACCTCTTCCACCTATCGCGTGGATCAGGACTCCTACATCGTGCGCGCTGGGTTGGGAATGAGCTTCACCGCGGCCGGATCCTTCGATCCCAACGGCAACCCGCTCACCTATCTGTGGACCTTCGGTGATGGGGGCACCCTCACGACGACGAGTCCGCAGGTGCCGCACACCTACTGGATCCAGAACACGAATGTCTCCATGTCTCTGATGGTGCGTGACGTTTCCATGCGCACAGCGAACGCCAGTCTGACCCTGAAGATCGACGGAGTCAATCCCACGGCCGTGATCCTGGCAAATGGCACTGCCCCGGGGGCGGTGATCAATGTCGACCAGATGCAAAGCGTGGAGTATTCCGCCTCTCCCTCCTATGACCTGATCTACAACGAGACGGTGCCGCAGGGGATCATCAAACGCTATGATTGGAGTTTCGGTGATGGCTTCTATGCCAATGACTCGGTGATGGCGCGCCACGCCTATCTGGAGCCTGGCCGCTTCAATCTCACTTCCACCCTCACCGACGCCAGCGGTCGCGTTACCACCACGATCTACGCGGTGCAGGTGCGGGATACGGTGGGTCCCAGCGTGATCGTCAATATCACGCGGGTGGCAGATGGCACGGCGGTGTCTGGGTCCGCCGTGATCGGGGATGCGCTGCTCTTCGACGGCTCCCGCTCCACGGATCCCGGTGGCATAGTCTCCTACTCCTGGAGCTTCGGGGACGGTTCCACCGCCGAAGGCGCCACGGTGCAGCACACCTACAGCAGGTTGGGTACCATCACTGGTAGGTTGACCTGCGTGGACGCGGCGGGCAACTCTGGCTTCCGTCCCTTCTCGCTGACCATTCTGCCCATGCCCGGTCCGGACCTGCGCATCACTGAGATGAGCTTCTCGCCCACCACCTATATGGAGGGGTCCGCTGGGACGGCGTCGATCGATGTGGTGAACGTCGGAAGCGCTGCAGCCTACAACATCAACACCAGCTTCTACCTCGTCAGGGCGGAGGGCAATACCTTGCTGGCGCAGGTGCACGACGTCACCGTGAACGGCATCGTTGTGGACCACTTGGACATTGGCCAGACGGGGATCGTGAGCGTGTCCCTGTCCTTCGCCGCCCAAGGCAGCTACACCATCCGGGCCAATGCCACGGCGGATGGTGAGCTGAATCCTGGTGACAATTCGCGTAGCGCGACCCTGCAGGTGCAAGAGTCCGCCTGGAAATATGCGGGGATCTACTTTGGCATCATCTTCCTCGTGGTGGTACTGGCGGTGCTGTTCTACATGCGCCGCGGCATCGGGGTGAAGAAGAAGGACCATCGGGGCAAGAAAGGGAAGAAGAGATGAGTCTGGGCGTGTGGTGGGACCGTGGCCCCATCTCTCCTCAGGCGAGCGTGAGTGCAGATGCTGCTCTTTTGCGTCGCCGCGAGCTAGGACTGATCCCCGATTCCCTTGTATTCTATTCGCGGGACCGCCCCGCCATCTCCCTGGGACATTTCTCCTCGGACGATGAACTGGAAATGGGTCTGGTGGTCGAGAAAGGATTGGAGGTCGTGAGGCGTGTCAGCGGCGGCCGCCCGATCTACTCCGATCCGGGGCAGATCAATTATGCGCTGGCGCTCGAATCAGGGCTATTCCCGGAGGACCCGACCAAGGTATTCTCAGTCGTGTGCCGGGGGTTGATCGCCTCATTGCACGCGATCGGTGTGGAGGCCATGCACCATGCGCCGAACGACCTCGAGGTCCACGGCCGCAAGATATCCGGCAGTGCGCTGAAGCGGGGTCACGGTGCCACGCTGGTGCACGGGACTATCTTGGTATCTACCGACCTGGATATGATGGCACGGCTCTTCCGCTCGAAGGGCGGTCGTAGTCAACGCCCCAGAAATGAACTCACAGACCTGCGCTCGGAAATGAGAAACGCGCCTGCCCGGGCAGACCTCATCAACGCGCTGGTCGACGGTCTGGGGCAGGCCTTGGATGTCGTGTTTGTTCCGGACCGCTCATTCCTGCAGGTCGAGCAGCGCTAGCTTGCGTGCATCCAGGAAGAAGCCGGCCTTGCGGTGCATCATCAGCGAGGGCAGCAGGTCGGCCATGATGGCGCTCTCTGCGGCCTTGGCCCCCTTCTTCTTGCCTTCCGTGGTCACCTTGTTGAGGAGCTTCAGGCCGATGCCCTTGCGACGGTGGTCGGGGTGCACGCCCATGTCCTCGATCCATAGCACCTTGTCGACGTTGTTGATGTGTTCCATCATCTGTGCGAAGACGAAGCCCACGACCTGCTTGTTCTCCACAGCGACGAAGGACAATCCCTTGTCGAGATAGAAATCAAAGCTACCCTTGGACGAGGCGCCGAGCTGGTCTACCAACTCCTGCTGCATCTGGTCCATGTTCTTCTTCAAAGTGTCCTCCAGGTATTCCCTGATACAGAACAGCTCCAGCGCCCTGACATGGCCCCGGTCCCCCTCCTTCATCGCCCTGATCTCTGACATTACATTTCCTCCGGTGCGGTGATGCCGATAGTGTCAAGGACATTACGCAGAGTCCATCTGGTTGCCTGGACCAGGTCCAGCCTGGTGGCCTCCCGCTCCCCCGAGCCCAGCACGGGGCAGGCGGCGTAGAATTGGTTGAAGGCGGCGGCCAATTCGTGGCCATACGCTGGCAGCACGTGGATCCTCCGCTTCTCCCCTGCGTCCTTGACGACGGTGGGGAATTGGGCCAGGACACGGATAAGCTTTCTCTCTCCGTCGGCCAAGGCGAGGGCGTCGACCGGTGCCGCAGTCCGCGGCGCTTCGGCGCTCGCCTTGCGCAGGATGCTGCAGGCACGAGCATGCGCATACTGTACGAACGGTGCGCTGTTGCCGTCGAAGTTGAGCGCTTCCTCCCACTTGAATATGAGCTGCTTTTCCGGTTGCACGCGAATGATGTTGAAGCGTATGGCCCCGCTGCCGATGACGCGGGCGATCTCCTTCTTCTTCTCTGCGGAGATCTCTGGGCGGCGCATCTCGACCTCCTGCTCGGCGCGGACGATCGCCTCTTCGATGAGGTCGTCCAGGTATACGACGACGCCCTTGCGCGTCGACATCCTGCCCTCCGGGAGGGATACAAACGCATAGAACACGCATTCAGGCGCCTTGGTCTCGCCCATCATCTTCATGGCGATCGCCAAATGCTGCTGCCCCAGCTTCTGGTCCTCCCCCAGCACGTTGATCTGCGCGTCGGAACGGGAGAACTTGTCCAAATGGTAGGCCAGGTCCCTGGTCGTGTACAGCGTGGTGCCGTCGGCGCGGGTGAAGAAGAACTTGGTGTTCTTGCCCACGACGCCGAACTCCGCCATCTCCAGATAGTACGCCCCGTTCTCTTCGTGGCAGTAGGGCGATGCTTTGAGCCGGTTGACCACGGCGTGGGCGCTGCCGTTGAGGATGAAATCGGATTCCCAGGCGTAGTGGTCGATGAAGACGTTCATCGTTGCCAGACTCTGTCGAATGCCTTCCAGCATCCTCTCCGCTACCTCCTTCACAGAGGAGACTATCTGCGGATCGCCCTTTTCGAACCGCACCAGCATGGACGCGATCTCCTCCCCCACCTTCGGGTCCGTCTCCATCAGCTGGTTCGCTTTCTTGTAGTTGCCCACGAGGCGGTGGTCGGCCTTGTCCCACTCGGAGACGTCCTCGGCCCCTGGGCCCAGGTTGCGTACCCCCCAGGTGAGAAGCACCACCTGCTTGCCGACGTCGTTGACCAGGTATTCGGTCGTCACGTCATAGCCGCAGCGTCCCAGCGCCCGGGCGAGCGTGTCGCCGATGAGGGGGTTGCGCGCCCTGCCCACGTGGATCGGTCCGGTGGGATTGACGCTGGTATGCTCCACCAGCATGCGCACACCCTTGCTGGGTGCGTTGCCGTAGGTATCCTTCTCGTTGAGGACGGCGGAGAGGGTGAGGTCGCCCAGCATCTTCTCGTCCAGGCGCATATTGATGTAGCCATTGGCGGCCCAGATCTTCCTGATGTGCGGGGAAGGGGGCATCTTGGCCACCATCTCCTCGGCGATGACCGCCGGTGCCTTGCGCATCTTCTTGGCCAGGCTGAAGCAGGGGAAGGCCAGGTCCGCCGTCTCAAAGGGAGGCGTCTCCAGCTCCACGTCGATGTCCACCGGGGCGGCGGCCTCTTTGATCAGGCGCACGGCTTCGGAACGGAACGACTCGAGCGGGTCCATCTCAAACACCTATGGAAAAACGCAGCAGCGCAGCGATGCCACCGAAGGCCTTGAGGAGCATCTCCCCCTCCTCCGTGTCGGTGGAGATGAGCTGGACCTTGGTGCCCATGCCCTCTCCCTGCTCGAAGAAGTCGTCCACGATGTCCATGTTGTTGACCACATTGGCCGTCCCGCCGCACTTCCTGCAGGGGATGGTGGACGGCACGTCCTTGACCGTGATGGCGTAGCTCTCTCCGCAGGAGGGGCATTCCAAGTAGAGACGCCTTTTTCGAAGTCCCTCGGAAAGCAGCAGCACGTCGGCGGCGCCGATGCTCGTCACGCGTCGCACTTCCTCTTCACCATAGGCGGCCAGGCTGCCATCGCTCTTGCGTATCTCCTGCAGGAGGCGCTGCATGAGCCTCTTCTCCCGATTGAGATCTAGGTCGGCCAGGCTTTCTCTGGCCGACTCCACCAGCTCCTTGAGGCCATATTCGTCGGTGTAGCAGATATCGAAGGTATCGACCACCTTCTTCTGCAGCTCATGGTGCAGGTAGACCTCTTTCA
>CAZCNG010000092.1:0-8526 GCA_964500045.1 uncultured Methanomassiliicoccaceae archaeon | reverse complement strand
TAAGAGGTTTGGAAAGGGTTTGTGTTACGCGCTTAGAGTCCGTAGTTCTTCGGGTTCCAGGCGGGAACATCCTTGTAGGCCTTCAGGCACTGTTCCTCGAACTTCGAGGTCTCGTCGGGCAATGCCTTCAAGTCCACCAGGATCTTGTTGAGCATGTCCTTCTCGTGCTTGTTGAGCTTCATCTGGCCCTTGGCGTTAGCCTCGGCGATGAGCTCGGCGGCCTTCATACCGGCAGCCCTGCTGCGGAGGTAGATGTCGTCGCCCTCGGCAACGATTGCCTGACCGATCTTGAACGCGTTGTCGTACCTCAGGATGAATCCTTCAGGGGACCTGTAGGAGTCAGAGGAGGCGTAGATGTCGCGGAGGATCTTGTCCTGCTTCATCTGCTTCGCGGTGTTCATTAGAGCAGCCTCGTAGCCGATGACACCCAGCCAGCAGGCCACAGACGACCCACCGAACTCAGCGTGGTACTCGACAGACTCGTTGGACCAGAGGTCGCACACCTGAGCCATCAGGTTGCCCATCAGGTCAGCGTGCGAGTCCTGGGCGCCCTTGCCTTCCTGGGCAGCGGGCTTTCCAGAGATCGCCTTCAGGATCGGGCCCTCATAGCCGCAGTCCTTGTCGGGTCCGGTCGCACCGCACTCGTAGGCCACTAGGGTCCTAGCGGAGGCGATGGCACGGGTCACGGCAGCGAAGGTCCTCGGGATATCCTTGTCGAGGTAGCCGCCGGCCATGAACATCGAGGTGTTGGCACCGGCGCAGTTGGTGTCGCCACCAGCGATGATCTTGTTCTTCTTGCAGACGTCGACGAGCTGGGGCCAGAGCCACTCCATGTCGATGGAGCCAACGTAGCCGATACCGAACAGCCATCCCCTGATGTCCTGGTGGAGGATAGCGTAGTCCGACAGCTCCTTGCCGCCCATGGACTCGATGGAGAGCACATCGCAGCCGTTAGCGGCAGCGACTTCGGCGGACTCGATGACCTTCTCCGGGTAGGAGTGGGTCTTGTCGAGGCCAGGCCTCATGCCCTTCTCGCAGAGTCTGGGGTCAGCGATGGTGTGCCTGATAGAGAGCGCGATGCCGTACTCATCGTGGTACTTCTGCATCAAGGCCTTCTGTCCGGCGACGACCGGCTTGGCGAACTTCTCCGGGTCGTTACCCATCTGGTGGATCCACTCGTTCTCAAGCTGAACAGCCGGGAAACCGAGGGTGACTGCCCTGTCCAAGATGTCCTTGGTGATGTAGTCCACGTATTCCCTGGTCAAGCTCGCGACGCTCTTCTCAGAGCCGGGCCTGGGGGCGAAGTTGATCTCCGGAACCACAGTGCCAGCGCCGATCTTTTGCCCGAGACCGTAGGTGAGGGGGTACTTTGCCTCTCCGAATACCATGTCCTCGGGGCTCTTGTATTCCATCTTCGTGTATCTCTTGACAGCCATTTAGTTCACCCCAGAATCTCGTCCCACTTGGAGCGGAGTTTCTTCCAGTCCCAGCCATCGATGACCTTTCCGACCAGGAGCGGTCCCTGAGAGGCCTTGACAGCGTAGACACCAGTGTCGAAAGACTCAACATAGGCCCTGTTCACTGCACCACCGGCGCAGATGAAGGGGATCTCGATGTCCTTCTCGGCCAGTCTCTCGGCGATCTTCGGGAAGGCAGACATGGTCGTGGTCATAAGGGCGGTCCCAGTGACGACTTCCGGCTTCTCCTTCACAACGGACTTGACGACGTCCTCAGTGGCGACGTCTCTTCCGAGGTCAATGACGTTGTAGCCATTGGATCTCAGCAGGACCACGGCGATGTTCTTGCCGATGTCGTGGGGGTCTCCCTCGGCAGCGTGCATGACAACCGTTCCCTTCTTCTTTATGTCGCCCTTCATGGACTTCTCGCAGAGCTTAACGCCCTTGTCCATCGCATCTGCGGCGACCATGACGTGCGGCAGGTAGTAGATACCCCTTCCGTACAATTCGCTCACGACGTCCATTCCCTTTACGAGGCCCTTCTCGACGACCTCTTCGGGCTTGAACTTCTCAAGAGCGACCTTCACATCAGCTTCGACGTCCTTGTACTTCATGTAAACGACGTCCTCAGCTACCTTCTTCAGGATTGGGTCCTTCGGAAGGATCTTCGCGGCGATATCTTCCGGCTTCTCCTTCGCCTCTACGAGTATGTCGTAGCGGCGGAAGATAGCGTCATAATTTATTCCGCTCGTGTCCATTTTTTACACCCCTAAAGATCTTCTCCAGATCAAGCACATCGGCCTAGCAGGGAAACCCCTGTTGGATCCTCCGATGTACTGCGATTCTCACAGTGGGGTGGTCAATATATTAAACTATTGTTATGCAGACTCATTATATAATAATATATTTATATATAATTGTTATTTTTATATATCAACCATGCTACACATTATCATGTTATACAGTACTGGCTATGGTGCACTTTGCTGATATATGACTTATATTAATTTATTAGCCTTGATAGTAATAATATTAATTACTATAATTATATATATATTAATCAATTGTGAATATTATATACAACTACATAGATTGATATTAACTACCATATGCTTGTTCATCCAGTCTTACCATAGAATCCGTATATACTGAATTCAATGTTTCGAGGGATAGTACATCCAGCGAGTAACTCGCCGAGGAGCGCCTATCAGCCCATAGCCAGCGAACACAATTGAATCCCACACGAAGATTCGGTGGGGATGCTGGCTATAGATTCTGAGGCTAGCGCGACAGATGGAACGATGATTCGGACCCTGAGAATTGCATAGGATGATGTCGCCTCACGAGGAAATCAGCCCATACCTTGGACCGCATCCCGAATCGTTTATGATGCGCGGTGGCCATAGGCACGCGAAGTAATGTCCGACGCACATATGAAATCTCTAGAGGATCGGATCCTCGAACGCATATCACCCACCCCGAGCCAAAAGCACGCCATAGAAGATGCCGCGGAGGCCCTCAGGCAGATGGTGACCGCGACCGGGGACAAGATCATGCCCGGCCTGGAATACATGTTGGTCGGTTCCGTGGCCAAGGGTACATACCTGAGCGACCCGGACATTGATATCTTCGTTATTTTCCCACCGGACATTCCTAGGGTGGAGCTGGAAACGGCGGGTCTGGAGATAGGGGAGAAGAGCGTGGGTGGGGTGCGGAAATATGCCGAGCACCCATACATCCATGGTCATTTCAGAGGATTCGCGGTCGACATCGTACCTTGCTACCGCCTCGAAATGGGTGGGAAGAACCTGAGCGCCGTCGACAGGACTCCGCTCCACACGAGATTCATGCAGGAGCACATGACCGAGGTGGGAAAGAAACAAGTCATGCTCCTCAAGCGCTACTGCAAAGGCATCGGCTGTTACGGTGCTGATGGTCGCGTACAAGGATTCTCAGGATATCTGTTGGAGCTATTGACGCTGAGATATGGGTCCTTCGACGGTGTCCTTTCAGCAGCCTCGAAATGGAAGCACGGGCAGCGGCTCTGCATCGACGCACCAGGCGAGGGCAAGTTCACCTCCCCTCTGATATTCTACGATCCAGTCGACCCGCGCCGCAACGTCGCCTCGGCGGTCAGTACCGACAAGATGGGGCTATTCTGTCAAGCAGCCAGGGAATACTTGGTGGAACCGAATGAGCGATTCTTCTTCCCAAAGCCGATCGAGCTATTCTCCATGGACGAGGTCGCCGCCGCCATGGAGGCCCGAGGCACAGGCCTCTGCGCGGTCCGGATGCCTCGGCCAGATATCATTGATGACAACCTCTACCCGCAGGTGCGCCGCACGCAGGACGGAATATTAGCGCTATGCTGTGAAAAGGGATTTGAGGTCCTCGACAGCAGCTATTCGGTCAGTGACGATCGCATAACGATAATGATCGAAGTAGCAAGCGAGATCCTCTCCAACGCCCATCTGCACCAGGGGCCGCCGGTACTCACCGAGAACTCCGGGCAGTTCCTGCATAGATGGAGGGTGGGTGGCGTCTCCAACCCGTTCATCCGCGAGGGGCGCTGGGTGGTATTGGCCCAGAGAGAGCACCCTTATTTGGTGGAGATGCTACGCGCCTGCATTGGACTGGCCGCCATGGGGAGCGACCTGCGCGACCTCGAGGTCCAGGTCCTCGATGCCCCAGAAATGATGGCTTGCGGCATGGAAGCGGCGATCACCGCCCATATTGACAAAAGGTTCCCCTGGGAGCGCTGAGCGCCCCTAGGGATTCACGGGGAAATTGACCGGTGCCGTCTCGGTCACCTTGCCGGACGTGTCGGTGGCCTTGAACTGATAGAAGTACATTCCCGTGGCAGTGAAGGTCACATTGTAACCCCATCTATTGCCCGATTGGGTCATGTCCACGTAGGTCCCTGCGTCATCTGATTTCCACACCTTGACCATTGCGCTAGATATCTTGGCGTTGTCCACGATCTTGGCGGTGATGTTGACATCATTGCCGACCTTGACCACGGTCGCCTGGTTGGCGGGAGTCATGAGGGTCCACACGCCAGTGGAGTTGTCATGGACCCATATCTGGACGCTGTTGACCTCGGGGTGCACGAAGTCGCCGAAGGGTGGGTTGATAAAGATTATCCACAGACCGAGGGCCAGAAGCATGAACAAGCCTATGTTGGAGGCCCAGGTCTTCTTGTCCAGTTGCTTGGTGTCGATCTTGAAGAGCTGATAGACCCACTTGAGTGCCACGGCGCCCACGATGAGAAGCACAGCACCAATGGCCGCGGTGACCACGGTGGTCAATGCGGCCGCGATGGAGAACACAAACCCCATAAGTGCCGTGATCAGCAGCACCTTGGTGGCCTTGACGTCCTTCTCGAGGAACTCCCTCTCGTTGAAGTCCGGAGGTACCCACTCGAACGGCTTCTCCTTCTCGAGGTCCTCCTTTTTCTTCTTCTGGGCCATACATCCCCCAAAAGGCACCGTGTTTTTAAATGTTTCATTTCCAAAGGAGAGGTCCTGCGGGTTGAGGACGAAGGCTGCACGCAGCAGCAAGAGCCTTGCCCCCACGGGCGATGTGGAGCATGAGCACTTTCGGAGGCCCCCTGTCAAGGGCTTTTAAATAGAGTGCGTCATAGGGAAGAATAAGGTAAGGTGCATTTGATGGCGGAAGCGAAGTTGGAGGAGCTGCATGGCGTCGGCCCGGCCACGGCCGAGAAGCTACGTGACGCGGGATACACAGACTTGATGATGGTCGCGGTGGAATCCCCTAAGGTGCTGGCAGAGATCTGCGACATAGGTGAGAAGAAGGCAGCCGAGATCATTGCCTCCGCGAAGGCGGCGGCGGATGTGGGCGGCTTCGAATCGGGGGACGTGATCCTCGAGCGCCGCAAGGGAATGCGCAGACTCACCTCTAGCTCCAAAGCCTTCGATGAGATGCTGGGGGGCGGCCTGGAGACGCAGGCCATCACCGAGTTCTTCGGAGAGTTCGGTTCGGGGAAGACACAGATGTGCTTCCAACTGGCGGTCAACGCCACCATGAGCACCGACAAGGGGGGCCTCGCCGGAGAGGTCGTGGTCATCGATACTGAGAACACCTTCCGCCCCGAGAGGATCGCTCAGATCGCTTCCGCGCTCGACCTAGATCCCATCGAGACACTGCAGCGCATACATGTGGCACGTGCCTACAACTCCTCGCATCAGATGCTCCTGGTCGACAAGGCCACCGATATCGCCAAAGAGAAGAACATCCGCCTGATGATCGTCGATTCACTGACCGCACATTTCCGTGCCGAGTTTGTCGGCAGAGGAACTCTGGCCGAAAGACAAGGTCTGCTCAACAAGCACATGCATGACCTCCTGAGGTTCGCCGACGTGAACAACTCCGCCATCGCCGTCACCAACCAGGTGGCCGCCAAGCCGGACGCTTTCTTCGGAGATCCGACCCGCCCGGTCGGCGGGCACATCGTCGGTCACGCTTCCACCTATAGGCTCTACATGAGGAAGAGCAAGGGCGGCAAGAGGATCGCACGCCTGATCGACTCCCCCAATCTGCCGGAAGCAGAGGTTGTCATCACCGTTTCCGAAGAAGGAATAAGAGACTGAGTCCCATGCGGGGACAATGAAGACCGCACTGCTGCTCTTCGAGCTCTCGGGAGAGCATCCCTCCCTCCCGGCAGCGGAGGTTAGGGGCATGCTGCGGGCCGAGTCCCCCAACGCCATATTCATGAACCATCCCGGCGTCGTGATAGCCGGACCGTGTGATGTCGATAGAGCGACCTCGAGGCTTGCGCTCACCCATCGCATCGGAAGTTACCTGGGCGCCTGCGACCCCCTGGCGCTGGAAGATTTCAGTTCTATGCTGGAGCTGCCGGAGGGCACGCTGGCAGTGCGTGGGCGTGCTTTCGAAGGCGCTTCTGACGGTGGGAATGTCGACGCCCTCGTGAAGAAGGTCGCTTCCATCGTTACCAAGGGGCGAGCGGTCGACCTGCGCCACCCGCAGGTGGAGCTGCGCCTCCTGATCTCCGACCGCATCTATTTCCACGTGAAGTTGGCGGAGATCGACCGCCCCTCGTTCGAGAAACGCAAGGTGGCGGAACGACCTTTCTTCTCTCCGATCTCGCTGCATCCGCGCTACGCAAGGGCGCTGGTCAACATCGCCGAGGTGAAGAAAGGAGATAGCGTGCTCGACCCGTTCTGCGGCACGGGCGGCACTTTGATCGAGGCGGCCCTGGTGGGCGCCCGCGCCTTTGGCTCCGACATCGACGAGGAGATGATCGCTGGCACCGCCGAGAACATGGCGCATTTCGGCGTCGAAGCGGAGCGCCTGACAGCCCTGGACATCGACGAGGCGGCCTCATCCTTCCCCAATATGGACGTGGTCCTCACCGATCTGCCCTATGGACGTTCAGCCAGCACGCGCAAGGAGGGAGTGACACCGCTCTACGCCAGGGCCGTGCCGGCGATGCACGCCTGCCTCCGCGAAGGCGGTCGCTTCGGCATTGTGGCTCCCATTCAGATGGACCTGCGGCCGCTCACATTGGAGGAGACGCATGCACAGCGTGTACATCGCTCCCTGACCCGATTCTACCAGTTCGGATTCAGATCACCGTGACCTGGTAGCTCGTGGTGAGCGAGTACTTGAGCACGGCCGCCGAATTGTAGGACCCGGAGTCGATGTACAGGTACTTGATCCCCGGATCGGCGCCGAAGGGCACGCTGATACTCAGGTCGATGCTCTGCGACCCTCCGTAGGAGAGCAGATAACTGGTGCTACTGGTGGCATTGGCTGACGCATTGTTAGGATATATGGCCACGCTCCAGCCAGCGGGAATACCGCGCACGTCCATGCGCATATGGAGCGCCAGGTCGCCGGTGTTGTTCACCAGCAGCTGTACCGTATTGTTGCTGCCCGCAGCGATGACTGTGGCGTTACCGCCCACCGCATACACGGTATAGGTGTGGGAGGGCAGCACCGGTTCCATCGGAGTCGGAGTGAAGGTCACCAGCAGCAATACGATAGCGATGGCGCCGACGATCTTGCGATGGCCGCCGATGGGGGAGATATCGTTGAGCGGCGCTGGGTGCCTCAGCCCCAGGATGAGTATCAAGAAGCCAAAGATGAGCCATCCCGTGTAGAACATGCCCATGACCAGCAACGCACCGATGACCGCATAGGTGAGGTACTTGGCGTTGTCGCCCAGCAATCCGCGGGCCACGTGCCCGCCGTCCAGTTGCCCGGCTGGCAGGAGGTTGATCGCGGTCACGAGGATGCCCACCCAGCCAGCGAAGGCCATGGGGTGGAGCTGTGCGTCACCTGGTATCGGCACCATCATCTGTAGGAAATCATACAGAAGGGAGGTGTTGATGCGCATCAAGCCGCCATCCGGGATAACAGAGATTATGTGCGGGTCGAGCGCCGTTAGGTAGAGGCCGAGCAGTGTGACCGGGATCGCGATCAGGATGCCGCCGATGGGGCCGGCGATCCCGATGTCGAAGAGCGCCTTGCGGTTCGGGATCGGGTCGCGCATCGATATGAATGCGCCGAACGTCCCGAGCGGAGGAAAGGAAGGTATGAAGAACGGCAACGAGGCGGCCACCCCATGCCGCTTGGACATGTAGTAATGGCTTAGCTCGTGCGTGCCCAGGATGAGCATCAGCGGGACGGCGAAGAAGATCGCGCCCCAGAAGATGGAATCAGGGGTGAGCCATTGATCCGAATTCTCGTAGGCGGCCCACAGCGTGGCGCCAGCGAAGATCGTCGTGCCGAAGGTGATGAACAGAAGTATCAGATTGAGAGTGTGCCCGCGGACCTTGTTGATCTGCTTGCGGTAAACGGTGACGGTGTACTCCCCGCCGGAGTAGGTGAGGAATGGGACGAACATCTTCTCGTTCATCTCCCGCCGCAGCGCCTCGAACTTCTCGTCCAGGGTCGTCCTGTCCACGCTGATGAACACGGTGACGGCCTGGACCGTCACCTTGACATCGTAGATGGGGAACTGCTTGGCCACGAGGGAACGGACCAATTCGACCTCGGCGGCCACGTCGGTGGGCACCACGCTCGG
>CAZCNG010000091.1:0-8705 GCA_964500045.1 uncultured Methanomassiliicoccaceae archaeon | reverse complement strand
GGCGTACATGTACGCCACCACGGAAACCAGCTTCGACATGATCGGCATGATGCCCCAGACCGAGAGCGTCAAAGGCATGGAAGCCATGACCAACGACTTCGGCGCCGGCGCCATCATGCCTACCCAGGTCGTCTTCACCGGCGACGGCACCGTCTACTATGGCGGGACCAGTTTCAATACCACCTATCTGTGGGCAGTGGAGAATGCCTCCAAACAGATCGCCTCCAACGGTATAGTGCAGCAGGTGGTCGGACCGACGCGTCCTTTCGGTTCGCTCATCGACTTCCAGAACATCAGCTACATGCCCACCGAGGAAAGGCAGATCGTCTTGGACGGGATGCTGTCCACCATCGGCAAGGACAATTCGACCATACTCCTGACGGTCACGCTGAAGGCCCAGCCGGAAAGCGCTCAGGCCGTCAAGTTCATGCCTGAGTTGCGCGGCCAGCTGGCCACCTTCAAGGCAGCCACGCCCACACTGGCGACGACCACTATTCTGGTCGGAGGCGCCACCGCCATCAACTTCGACATCAGCAACAGCATGGGCGCGGAGTTCGGCACCATGGAGATCCTGGTGGTCATCGGCATCTTCATCGTGCTGATGATCGTGCTCGGTTCGCTCCTGCTGCCGCTCTTCGCCATAGTGTCCATCGCCATGAGCATCACCTGGTCCTTCGCGGCCACATATCTGGTGTTCGGCAACATGATGGACAAGCCCATCCTGTGGATGGTCCCGCTCATCCTCTTCATCATGCTGATGGGCATAGGCATGGACTATAACGTGTTCATCTTGACCCGCATCCGCGAAGAGGTGCACAAGGGCAAGGACAATACCCGGGCGGTCATCGACGCGGTCGACTGGACCGGCGGTATCATCACGGCACTGGCATTGATCATGGCCGGAGCGTTCGCCACCATGATGCTCTCCTCGAACGTGATGCTGCAGGAGTTCGGCTTCTGCCTATCGGTCGCCATCCTCCTGGATGCCATGATCGTGCGCACCTACATCGTGCCTGCGGGCATGTCGATCATGGGCAAGCGCGCCTGGTGGGCGCCCGGCCGCCTGCAGCGCGAGGGCAGGGAAGAGAAGATGGCCAAGAAGTGAGCAAACGATTTCCCCTCCCTCCGTTCCTTCCACGGTACCGGGGGAGGGCAGGCAACCTTTATCCCATCCACCTTTATTCAATGCGTCATGAAGAGAGTGACGATGGGGCATGGCGCCGGCGGAGAGATGATGCAGGAGCTCATCTCCAAGCATATCGCGCCGCTGCTGCCGCGCTTCCCGACAGAGGTTTCGCTCGACTCTTTTGACGATTCCGCCGTGTGCGACGACGTGGTCTTCACCACGGACGGACACACGGTCAAGCCGCTCTTCTTTCCCGGCGGCGACATCGGCCGCCTCTCGGTGTGCGGCACGGTCAACGACATCGCGGTCATGGGCGGCCGGCCCATGGCGCTTTCCAGCGCGGTCATTCTGGAAGAAGGTCTTGAATTGGAGGTCCTGGAGAGAGTGATGCGCTCGGCCGGAGAAGCATCTAGGGAAGCGGGCGTGCCCATCGTCACCGGAGACACCAAAGTGATGGAATCGGGCAAGATCGAGCGGATGGTCATGGTCACCTCGGCCATCGGCAAGCGCAGCCCCTACATGGACGGCAACTTGCAGACCGCAAAGCAGTCGAGGAAGGTCGATTCGCGCTGGCTGACCGACGATAACCTCAGGGAGGGCGATGTCGTCATCGCCTCGGGCACGATGGGCGATCATGGCGTGGCACTGCTCTCCTTCCGCGAAGGGTATGGTTTCGAAAGCCACATCAGCAGCGATTGTGCGCCGCTCAACCACATGATCGAAGAGGCGCTCCAGGTCGGCGGAGTGGTGTCCATGAAGGACTGCACCCGTGGCGGCATGGCCAACGCCATCAACGAGTGGTCTTCCAAGTCAAGGGTGGGCATAGAGCTCGAGGAGGCGTCGATCCCGGTGCATGAGGCGGTGCGCAATGCCTGCGAGATGCTCGGATTGGATCCATTGAGCATCGGCAACGAGGGCAAGGTAATCATCGCAGTGGTGCCGGAGCAAGCCGAAGCAGTTCTGAGGGTGCTGCGCTCCCATAAGTACGGGAAGGATGCGGCCATCGTTGGCAAGGCGGTCACCAGCACCAAGCACGTGGTCATGAGGACCGAGGTGGGCGGCCGCAGGATACTGGAGCCGCCGGTCGGTGACCCGGTGCCGCGCATCTGCTGATCAGACAGCGCCGCCGATGAGATAGCAGATGAAGAAAGCTACCAGACCGATCACGGCCATGCGGGACCCCTTGATCCAGGGGTTGCGGTCGCTGAGGCGGCCCATGATGAAGCCGGTGATGAAGAGCAGGGCAATTACCAGTCCGATGCCGATCTCCGCCGCCTCGACGATCGATCCCGAAGACATCATCAGGAAAGGGGTCAGAGCCACCGCCCCTGCCAGCAAAGGGGCCAGGGAGTTCACCACGGCGATGAGGATTATGCTGGCGCGCGAGGACTTGCCCAGGTTCGTATCATGGACACGGGACAGCATGGCGCGGCTGATCTCGTCCATGCGGCGGTCCTGCTCCAAGCGCTCCGCCTCGTAGACGCTGCTTCCGGTGGAAATGGCCAAGGCCACCGATGAGGTGAGGATGGTGGTGAGTACCAATTGCGTATTAGCGTGCGGTGAGAGGGCTGAACCGATGATGATGCCCAGTATCACGAAACAGGCATCGAACATTGTATTGACGAAATAGCGGCGCAGCGATGGACCGGTCTCCGGCAGGCTCATGGCCGAACGGATACCTGCCCTTGCTCTACGGATGGGCAATTGTTGACCTCCCTGCTCGATAACCGCTTGCTTTGATAAGCATATCGATGGACCGGACAAAATGCTTCACACCGATGAAAGAACGTTTGAGTGGATACAGATGTCTGGCTTTTTCGCTAGCTTCATATAAAGACCCCGGACATACTCTGACATTCCGCTGGAATTCCCCTTGTGGGAGGACCTGCGGTCCAGGAGGAGAAATCTGATGAAAGTATTGAACACACTGCTCAGCATCGCCATCGCGGCGATGATGATATCCGGCGCCTTCATGGTGCTGGGTCCGTCGGTTGCGGCCAAGTCGACGACGATCGCCGACCCTGAGGCAATCGACATCGGTTACAAGATCCGTGACAAGATGATCGACCCATCACTGCTGTCGCAGAATGGCAACACCGTGGACGACGCCGCCCCGGGCGACTATTGGATAGTGGGCGATGAGGCGCTATACTACACCGGCGCCTATCCGAACGGGTATGGCAAGACCAACTACATGCGGTTCACTCTACGCGTGGCAGAGGGCAACTGCGAGATATGGACGGCAAATGACATGCTCTTCCCCAGCGGAGATCCGAGGAACGAGTTCACCTCTCGGATAACCATCACGGATGAGCAGGCCCAATATATGGCCGACCAGTTCAATGACAACATCTATCCCACGGAGACCCAATATTTCTCGGAGGCACCGCCGCTCAATGGCAACGACAGCTATTTTGAGTCCATAGGAATTCCGGAGAGCCGTCTCTTCCGCACCCACGTGGACGGGCGCGTCATGATCATGGTCTTCAACATAGAGGACGAGAACTACTTCGATGCTAGCTACCCTTGGTATGTGGCGGGATTCTACTCGCCGTCGAACGACTTCTACTATGCGAGGAACATCATCAATATCGATGTCTGGGACTGGACCAACAGGACCGGCCCGCAGCCGCGGGACCCGAACCGCGCTTACACCTATGAGGCGACCGTAGCTCACGAGTACCAGCACCTGCTGCATGACTACCTGAAGCCGGGCGATGCCCTCTGGATCAACGAGGGCTTCTCCATGTACACCGAGATGCTGTGCGGCTACGGCGTCCCGGCGAGCTATATCGCTCGCTATCTGTACACCCCTTCCAATGCCTTGACGGTCTGGGGAGATCAAGGTGAAATAAACATCCTGGCCGACTATGGCGCGGCCGCCCTGTTCATGATCTACGTGAGCGATCACTTCGGGGGTCCGACCTTCTTCTCAGAATATATGCAGAATCCCATCAATGATCTGGCAGGCATAACCAGCACTCTGGCAGAGGGGGGATATTGGCAATGGACATTCAATAAGGTCTTCAAGGCTTGGGGCCTTGCTAACCTCATCCGTGCGGACACCCCGGGCAACGGCCTTTACAACTACGTGTCCGTGGACCTGGACCAGATCCAGGCTTTGGATGTGAATGAATATTCGGCAAAGGATGGATTGGTCCTACGCAGTGCGTTCCTGGGACCGGCCATCACCTTCGATGGCTACGACACTGGTGTGGCCACCCTCAATGCCTATAGCGTGGACTACTACAGCGTGTCTGGCTTCTCAGACCTTGCGAAGAACGCCGGCAGGTTCGTCTTCGCCGGGCAGAGCAATATCTACGCCCCCAACTGGAGTCCGATCGCAGTCGAAGGCGTGGACTACTGGTACTCCGGTACTGGTATCAATGAGGCAGACCAGAAACTGGGCGCCTCCCTCAGCCTAGGCAATGAACCGATCTTCGAGTTCGACACAATTTTCAACCTTGAAGATTACTGGGACTATGGATTCGTGCAGGTCTCCGAGGACGATGGGGCCACCTGGACCTCCCTGGAGAACGAGTATACCACCTATGAGATCGACCCACTCGCATATCCGGCCATCATCGATAACCTCCCCGGCATCACTGGGCCGAGCGATGGCGTGGTGCACGTGACCGTGGACCTGTCGGCCTATGCGAACGAGGAGATCATCCTCAGCTTCCGGTACATGACCGACTGGGGTACGACCTTGGACGGATGGTATGTCAACAACTTCATGCTGGATGGAGTGGAGCTGCCGCTGGACTTCTTTGCGCCGATCAATGGCGTCCCAGAACACGCGGACTACTCGGTCACGTTGTACCTCCCGGCGACCGATGCGCTGCCGGCGAGGATCACTGAAGTGCCGATCTACCGCGTCACCGATTCCGGCATAAGATACCTGATCTGGTTCGCTGGCTACACCGAAGCGTACATATTGGTCAACCCCACCAATGGACCAGTGGACTACGCCTTCATCATGGGAGTACCCCTGGGATCTGACCCTCCGATCTTGGTCGCCTGATAGATGACCCCGTCCAATTAGGACAAACCACTTCCCAAACCTTTCCCTTCTTTTCTTTTCTGCATCAAGGTTTTATATCGACCCTTCATTGACATGGCGGGGCTCATGGTCTAGCGGTCATGACAACGCCCTTACACGGCGTAGGTCGCCGGTTCAAATCCGGCTGAGCCCACTCACACTATCTGGCTTACCCCCAAAATACCAAGATGTCCGACAGACGACACAAAGTCTGCTCGGACAGAACAATTCCTTAGATCGTATCGGGATTGGGGCATTGAGCAACACATACTCCTGCGACAACTGAAAGCAGGAACGCACATCGTCGTGCATGATGAGCGTGAGCTATCGACGGAATCCCCGCGGTTGTTCATTCCTACCATAGCGCCCATCGGCCCATCCAACCGACATGGAACGGTCCAAGGCACTCAATCATCTAGTAATGAGACGCCCCCCAGAAGACTTGAGAGGGCTCCCGCGGCATTCCACGCTACCCCCAAATTTGAGAATGATTTGAGAAGGGCATGGCCGCGCCCGGTAGGGGTGATCGCATGAGAGATGCCTTCGACGCCTTGGAGTTGAAGATCTACGGTCTGCTCTCCGAGGAGAAGCCCCAGGCGATAGTAATAGAGGTCCTCAAAGTCGACAAGTCGAAGGTGTCGAGAACGGCAAAGAAGCTCGTTGACGGCGAATTCCTTCGCATCAAGGTATCGAAGGGCGTTAAGATATACGCGAAGGGACCAAAAGGGAATCTGCTGGATGATGAAATATTCAAGCGTTCTCTCTCAAATTGCGCTACCAGCGTGAGGTATTTCTCTCCAGAATCGTTTGAAAAGACAATCCTGGTTCATCATATGAGGTGCCGCATTAAGGTCGTAACACAGGGCGACCTTGGGAAAATCGTTGATGAAAAGGATGGTCGTCGTCTAGAATATCGCTTCATCTCTGAGATCAAACCACTCAACGGTGTCAGGCAATGGCAGGGACAGATACCCTACAATGATCACTGGGTGACGATTTCAATGCAGGTCTCGGCCAAGAGCGCCTGGTTATATGTCTATGTCCCTGAAGTCCGCCTCAACGCCGAGGACATTCGCCTTCGCAAACATGAGGAGCACGCTCTTGGTGTGAGCAAGAACATATCCAACTTCATTTGCACTCGTGGGGGCTGGGAACTAGAGCAACCGGAAATATGCTCAAAATGGAAGCCTCACTTCGCGTACAACCACCCTGCGCTCCAAGGATACTCTGATAAGGTCTACACTAGCACGGTGGATGGCTCAAGCTGGCTCTCCGATAGCAACGGGGCAACAGAAGTGGAGACCTGCGATCTCGACATCGCCCAGGTCATGGTGGAGCTACCGGGGGAAGTGGTCAAACTCAAGACCCAGATGAGAATCATGATGAAAGAGAATGATGCCAGGATAAAGGAGAATGAAGCTAGGGCAAAGGAAAATGAGACATTGCGGTTGTTGTGCATGAAGCTGAACGCCGACAGCGAAGCAATACGGGCGAAATTGGCCGAACTCGAGGAGAACGGAGAGAACGATATGATACCCCGTCACAACCGGCACGGAATGGATGGCCTAGCAGAGCTCTAGGAAATCGAAGCGGTCTGGTGCAGAGTCAGGTCTACATCAGAGCGAGCTGGAAGTTCTATATCCTAACCTATAAATGTTCATATTAATATAAATAATAGTTATATTCATAGACGCTGGATGTCAATGGAAGAAAAGAAGAAAGGACAGGTCTTGCTTGCAATTGTTTGCATCGTCATCTTGTCGGTGATCGTCTACTCGGTCAACGGCGCGACATCTGCCAAGACCAACGCGGCACAAAGTGGAGATCAAACCACTGGAAGCCTGCGCATCTTCATGGACAACAAATGCTCATCGCCAATCACTGTGAAGATTGCCATTAGCGGAGTATTGAAGGTAAACACCGTCATCAAAGCAAGTTCCCTAGACAGTATTACAGTATCATGTCTGAAGGATTCTACAGTCTATGCTCTATTCTGCGTGAATGGGGTATGGTCCACGACCCAATCATCTCCGGGAGTGTGGGGAGGACCTGGGAACACTCAGATGTACCTATCATTCAATCCGAACCTATTGATTGGATGTTCAGAAGCCTGAGTTAAGGGATAGCCAAGTAGACTTGATCCTGGAATGTCTCATTACACGCGTAACGAGGTGTAGTCTTGGCACTGACATCATTTGCTCACTTCAGGCTTCCAATGGCAACTGAATATCCAGGCACCTCATAGGCAGATGGGGATTCCTGTCGATCCTGGCAACGGGCCAGATTGAAATTGCCCGAACCAGCATTTACGAATCTGGCAAACTCTTGAAACATCTTTCTATCTTCTTTCTCACCTAGCGCGCCTTCTGGTCGATTCGAGTTCATTCCGCATTAGAATGTTAATGCTATCTTTCAGTTTGACACAATCTTCCATTCGAGCCTTTAGCAGAACGTCATCTCCCGCCTTTGGTTTCGAGATAATGCTAAAATCAAGGGATTCTTGAATTCCCTTGTAGAAGGCTACAAACCCATTCAGGATTCCCACATCATCACAAACCAGCGCCATCCTGGAGACAATCTCACTGAATGGCACCCTTTCCCTGAAAGCAAAATTGGCGAGCGCAAAACCTTCTTCATCAATGATTTCCATCAATTCCTCTTGGTTGGATTTTTGAATTCGCATAAACCGTTCATAGGGGGGAAGATCATCATGATACTGCAGAGCTCCTGAAACATAGTCACGCAGGTCTTCAATCGATAGCGATCCCCTCATACCGTGCTTCAGATGATACTTGAAAGCGATTGATGCGTGTATGCACTTGTCCATTTCTTGATATGCATCTTCGAACAGGGCTAGCTTCAAGTCCCAGATCTTGTCAAACCGAGCGGTCTTCTTTCTAGATCTTTCCTGGTAGAATATGCCAAAGACGATTGGAAGAGCACCGAAAACAACAGTGATGATTGCAGCAATTACTATTGGATCATCCAGAATCGAGGCCATGCCCTTACATCCCCCATCTCGACATTTAACATGGGCAAGAAATCCAGTATCTTCTCATTCCAGAGAAGAAGCCGTATCCGCGTTTCTCCTGATACTTCGGCTCCTGGACAGCGAGAGGATGGAAATATTTTAAAACTTCTCATTCCGAACGGGTCAATATGTGCATTCCTGGCTTGCTCTTCTGAGCCATGTATTTCCCTCTGGGCCTCCGTGCTGCGCCTGCTGCTTTTCACGACTCCTTTTCTTGGAGTTAGCAACGGGCGCACTCACTAGTAGCCCACATAGGTGGCTCGCAGAAAAATGGGAAAATCAGAACTTCGGCAATTCTTGCCGAATGATGCCGGACATCCACAAACCGTATCGCAATAGACCAAACCAGATGCAGCAATTATTGATTGGCTTGAGAATGGTTGGGAAACTATTATACAATCAGAAGGCTTGAATGAACTCCAGCTCGTGGTTATTGAATTGAAATAACCCATGAGCTTGACCAACAAAGGCTAGGTCTCGCCTCGTTTTGATCATTCGCCTGGATT
>CAZCNG010000090.1:0-8767 GCA_964500045.1 uncultured Methanomassiliicoccaceae archaeon | reverse complement strand
CCTCTCTTGTGGCCAACGAAAGGCGCCGGGAGCTGGGACTCCTCCGCGCCATGGGGGGCACGCGTTCCTTCATCTTCGGCATGGTGTTCGCGGAAGCTATCATCCTGGCGGCCATCGGTGGATTGCTGGGCGTAGGCATAACGCTCCTGCTCATCGGCAGCTTCCAGGGTCTTATCACGCAGAGCCTGGCCATCCCGTTCCTATGGCCGTCGCCCATGATCATTCTGGCGCAGAGCGGTCTAGCCATCCTGCTGGCCGTCGGTGTAGGCGGATTGGCGGCGCTCTATCCTGCCTATAAATCCAGTCAGCTCGAGCCCTACGAGGCCATCCGGAAGGGCGAATCATGATCCGCTCGACGGCGCTGACCAAGGAATACCGTGACGGGAAGAACAGCTTGAAGGCCGTGAACGAGGCGAGCTTCAACATCGAATCGGGGCAGTTCGTCCTCGTGGTCGGCAGGTCAGGCAGCGGCAAATCGACGCTCCTCAGCATGATGGGCGGCATCACCCGACCGAGCGGTGGCAAGGTGTTCGTTGCCGACAAGGACATCTGGGGTTTCGGCGACAAGGAGCTGAGCAAGCTGCGCGCGCTAAAGATGGGATTCGTCTTCCAGTTCGCCGGCCTGCTTCCTACTCTAACGGCGAAGGAGAATGCGGTGCTGCCCTCGCTCTTTCGCAAGGGAGATTATGATGTGGAAAAGCGCGTCGGCGATCTGTTCCAGTCTTTCGGCATTGAGGACAAGATATCATCCTACCCATCCCAATTGTCGGGCGGAGAGATGAAACGCGTGTCCATCGCGCGCGCCCTGATGAACGATCCCGAGATCCTCTTGGCGGACGAGCCGACCGGAGACCTGGACGTGGACACGGAACGGGACATCATGGAGATCTTCAGCTCCGTGAACAAACTGGGCAAGACCATTGTAATGGTGACGCACAATCCCGACCTATCCACCTATGCCGATCGCCTTTTCCGCATGGAAAAAGGCCTGATCGCGGAAGTGCCCACGGCCAAGGCCAAGAATTAGTTCCGGGGCCACCGCACGAGGCCCCCGCAGCGGTCCTAGTTGCAGCGGCGCTTGTACTCCGCCAGCAATGCCGTGGCGTACTCTTTTTCCACCTTGGAGGGGATGAAATCCCGTTCCTTGACCCGGATCATCAGTTCCTTGGTTATCTTCCCTTCGTCCTTCAGGTCCATGTTCTGGACCTCGGACATGACGTCATCGAGGCAGGCGATACCGATGTCCTTTCCGCCGATCTTGAGCTTGGGCGTTTCGTCCATCGCGATGCCCACGTCGCACTTGCTCGCGCACTTCTTGTCTGCCATTCAGATCACCAGTGCTTCAAGGTGAGCGTTGGGGCATATATTGCTTTCCTTTTTGTCATCGGCCTAGAAGAAAAGTCCGGGCACTAGCACGCCCGCATGGTTATTGATGTAATCCAGCGCGCCCTGCATGATATACTCCACGGCGACGGCCGCCAGCAGCAGTCCGATGACGCGGCTGAAGATCTCGATGGCGTTGTTGCCGACCAAGCGCACGATGTAGATCGAATTGTGCAGCAGCAGCCAGGTGACGATGAGGGCGAACGCGCCGGCCAATAGCGTGGTTACGATATCGAACTTGGACACCAGGAGGATGGCGGTGGTGATGACACCCGGTCCCGTAAGGATAGGGGTGGCGATGATGACCCAGGCGACATCCTTCTCCCCCGCCTTGGTGAAACTGAGGCCGAAGATGATCTCCACGGCCATGAGCAGCAGGACGATGCCGCCGGCGATGCGGAATCCGTCCACCGTGACGCCGAAGAGGTCTAGCAGCAAGGTACCGACCAAGGCAAAGATCACGAAGAGGATGGTGGAGACCAGGACGGCATTGTTGGCGCTGCGCATCCGTTCCTTCTCGGTCTGGTCCTTGGTCATGGCCATGAAGATAGGCAGACTGGCGAAGGGGTCGAAGATGAAGAATAGGAGGACCGCCGCATACACCAGGCCTTCGAGCATCACATCTGGGAAGAAGCTCGCGCGTTAAAAGCCTTTTTGAATTTGGCAGAACTGGAATTGACCTTTGATCGAACCTCGAGGCTTGGGAATCGCACGGTCAAGGTCCGGAACGTATTCGAAGCCCGCTACGACATCATTACTGGATACCTCGACCCGGCCGCCTTCGTGGTCGGTTCTCCCTATGGTCGACCCAGGGCAGCGGCGTAGACTCGGCGCAGGGGCCGACGACCGGTAGGTCGCGAGACATGGACGAGAGGGGGGCGTAGATCGCCATTGGATTGGCCTATGCGAGGTAGAACATTAAGAATTGAATGTGGGAAAGAGTTAGAGGAAGTAAGACAGGACCGATTGCTCACTCTTCGATATCCGTCTTGAGCAGATAGTAGGCGACGGCCATGTTGTTCTTCTTCTTCTTTGCATACCCGGTCTTCTCCAGCTCCTGGATGGCGTTCATGCACTGCGCCTTGGGCAGCTTGCTGAGGGCGGTTACCTTCTCGGCGCTGGCCGTCTTGTCCTCGTTCAGGTATCCTCCCTGCTTCATGGCCTTAAAGAGTTTCTCCGCATTGGGTGACAATGATGCCATGAAGGCGCGCATTTCATTACCGGTATATAAAATATCAAGAGCCGGTCAATACGGTCGTAACGCTGCTGGCCCTGTGAACATATGACACAGGTCCGCACCACTGATTTATAGTCCGACCTCTAATATTCTGGTCCGAGCCCATGAAGAAGTATTGGCGCTGCCACGTCTGCAACGACATCCACTATGGTGAGCGTCCCCCCGCCGTGTGCCCGACCTGCGGAGCAAAGAACGCATTCTGCCAGGTGGACCGGAAGGAGGCCTTGGCCATGGAGTCCGGGGAGGGCATTACCCTCGACAATGAGGAGGCAATGATCGCCACTTGGGCGGCATTTGCCCATACCAGCACGGATTTCAAACTGAACGAGGCACAGGAGGACGTGCATCTCCTGGCGAAGGGCGTCCTGGAGAATATGTACAGCAAGGGACTGAAGTTCTGCCCCTGTCGTATCACCATTGGCGCTGCGGCGGAGGACCTCAAGCTCGTATGCCCCTGCGGCTTCAAGGCGCAGCAGACGTATCGCGAGGACGGGACCTGCTGGTGCGGTCTGTTCGTAAAAAGGTGACAAAATGGTTGAGGGAAGATTGATCTGGTTCTGGGGCCGAGAATGCCCCCACTGCAAGCAGCTGGCGCCGATCCTGGCGCGGCTGGAGGAAGAAGGCATCAAGATCGAGCACCTGGAGGTCTGGCACGACCAGAAGAACCAGGAGCTGATGCGTTCGCATGCCGCCGTCATCTCCGCCGCCTGCGGAGGCCAGCTGGGCGTTCCGTCCTTCTACAACGAGCGCAACGGCACGGCCATCTGCGGCATGAAGCTCAACTACGAGAGGATCAAGGAGTGGGCCGGGGCGCCTTGATGCGTGCTTCGCGCCGTTCCGCCTCTGGCAAGGAGGTGGCCCTGACCCTGGAAGAGAAGGACGGCCTGGTGGCCAAGGCGGCCTTGAGCGGCGATTTCTTCGCCTATCCTGAGGAAGCCGTGGCTTCGCTGGCGCGGAGCCTCATTGGTATTCCGATGATGGCACTGTCCACCGAAGGCAAGGAGGCGGTGCGGGCGAGCGCCGAAGAGGTCGACCTCCTCTTCGTCGGCATCACGCTCGAGGACGTGCTGGCGTTGCTGGAGGATGCAAAATGAAGCAGCGCTGGCGTTTCCTCGGCTTCCAGATGGCGGAACCGGCCCTGGCCTTGGCCGTCGATGACGCCATCGCCGAGGCCATCAGCATGGGCGAGATCGGTCCCACCATCCGCTTCTACGGCTGGCAGCAACCGGCCGTGAGCATAGGTCGCTATCAGGAAGTGGGGAGGGTCGTGGATCGGACCGAATGTCAACGCCGCGGCGTGAGCGTGCTGCGACGCAGGACCGGCGGCGGCGCGGTGCTGCATGCGCCGACCGGGGAGATCACCTACAGCGTCATTGCGCCGGAAGGGATGCTGCCGCACGACATCATCCTCTCCTACCAGGAGATCTGCGGCTGGATGATCTCCGGACTGCGTAGTCTGAACGTCGAGGCGGCCTTCCGCCCCATCAATGACGTGGTCGTGGCCGGTCGCAAGATATCGGGCAGTGCACAGGGGCGGCGGCAGGGCGTGCTCCTGCAGCACGGCACTATCCTGCATTCGATCGACGACGAGATGATGGAGGCGGTGCTCCGTCCGGACCTGCAGAAGCTCCAGGCGCGAGGCTTCTCCCATCTGGGCGAGTATATCACGAGTTTGGAGCAGCATTCCCCTGCCGGGCGGCAGGAACTGCTGCTGGCATTGGCGGAAGCGTTCCTACGGGGCAAGGAATGGTACCGCGGCGAATTGACGCAGGACGAGGCCGCGCGGGCCGAATCCATCTCCCAGGAGCGGTACCTTTCCGATGCCTGGAATCTCCAGCTCTAGGTGATCAGCGGTATCAGGTCCGGATTCTCCAACAGCTTCTTGAGGTCGGAGACGAAACGGGCCGCTTCGGCGCCGTCCAGCGCGCGGTGGTCGAACGTGAGCGAGAGGGGCAGCACCTTGCGCGCCCGCACCTGTCCCTCGATGATCAGGGCCGCGTCAAAGATGCGACCCACCCCGAGGATGGCCACCTCCGGGTAGTTGATGATCGGCGTGCCGTAGGTGGTGCCGAAGACCCCATAGTTGGTGATCGTGAAGGTACCTCCTTTAAGGTCCGCCAGGTCCAGCTTGCGTTGCTTTGCCAGCTCCGCCATCTTCTGCACCTCGTCCGCTAGATCAAGGATGCCCTTCTGATCGGCACCTTTGACCACCGGCACGATGAGGCCGTCCTCGATGGCCACGGCCACGCCGATGTTGTAGTACTTCTTCACCAGCACCTCCTCCGTCTCATCGTCGATGGATGCGTTGAGGAGCGGATGCGCCTTGAGCGCCGTGACCACGGCCTTGACGATGAAGGGCATGTAGGTCACTTTTATGCCGCGCGTCTCCTCGGCCGCCTTCTTGACCCTTTCCCGAAGAGCAACCAGATCGGTGACGTCGACCTGTTCCATGGCCGTGACCGCGGCGGTCTTGGTCTGCGACTCGATCATGTGCTTGGCGGTGGTCCTGCGTACTCCTTTCATCGGGATACGCTCGATGAACCCGTAGAGGTCGAACCGGGGGGCCACGCGGACCTTGACGGCCTCTTGGGGTGCTTCTTTGCTATCTGCCTTGGGTGCGGCGCGCACGTCCTCCTCGGTCACGCGGCCCTCCTTGCCCGTGCCTTTCACCGTGTTGAGGTCAACGCCAAGTTCCTTGGCCAACTTGCGCACGGCGGGCAGGGCCGCGGTCTGCGAAGAGACGGTGATCTCCTCCCGCGGCAGTTCTCCGACCACGGACACGGACTCACGCTTGGCCGGCGCCACCGGAGCGGCGACCGCCTCTCCCTCCTGGCCGATCACTGCCAGCACCTCGCCTACCTTCACCACGTCCCCCTCTCGGTGGTATAGGTGGAGCACCTTGCCCGCCACCGGCGAAGGCATTTCCACCACGGCCTTGTCCGTCTCCACTTCGGCCAGAGCCTGGTCCTGCTGGACCTCGTCGCCCTCCTTGACGAGCCATTTCTTGATCTCCCCCTCGGTGATGCCTTCGCCCAGGTCGGGGAACTTATATTCAACTGTCATCGTGTCAGAACTCCATGGCCCTAATGATCCCCTTGGCTATGCGGTCCGGGGACACATAATAGTGGTCCTCCCCCCGGGGCAACGGTATCGTTATGTCCGGTGCGGCCACGCGCATGGGCGGGGCCTGCAGCGAAAGCAAGGCGTTCTCCACTATGCGCGCGGAGATCTCCGCCCCCAGCCCGCAGTTCAGAGGCGATTCCTGCACGATCACTACCCTCCCCGTATCGCGTACCGAAGCGAAGATGGTGTCTTCGTCCAGCGGACTGAGCGTTCTGAGGTCGATGATGTCCAGGGAAGCCTTGCCTTCCACCAGCTCGGCCGCCTTGGCTATCTGCGGTATCATCGCGCCCCAGCCGATGACGGTAACGTCGTCGCCATCGGCTACCTTGCGCGCCTTGCCCAGTGGAATGGTGAACTCTCCTTCGGGCACCTCCTCTTTGAGCATGCGATAGCTGCGTGTAGGTTCCAAGAAGATGACCGGGTCCGGGTCGCGGATGGCGGAGGTCAGCAATCCCTTCGCCTCGAGCGGCGTCGAGGGCACCACCACCTTCAGCCCCGGTATCTGCGTGTACAGCACTTCGGTGCTCTCGGAATGATGCTCCAGCGCCTTGACGCCGCCGCCGTAGGGCATGCGCAGCACCATCGGCACCGTGAGGCGGCCGCGGCTGCGGTTGCGCATGCGTGCGGCGTGACAGATCATCTGATTGAGCGCCAGGTAGGAGAAGCCCATGAACTGCATCTCCGCGACCGGCCGCAGGCCGTTCATGGCCATGCCAATGGATATGCCAGCTATGCCGCTCTCCGCCAGCGGGGTGTCGATCACCCTCTCCTTGCCATAGAGCTGCAGCAGTCCGTCGGTGACGCGGAAGACGCCGCCATCGCGGCCCACGTCCTCACCTAGGACGATGACGTTCTTGTCGCGTGCCATCTCCTCTCGCAGGGCGAGGTTGATGGCGGTGACCATGTTCATGGCGACCATGTTACCACCTCCCCCCGCGCAACGCATCCTTCTGCTTCAGCAGGGAAGGGGGCAGCTCGGCGTAGGTATGGTCGAACACCTCGTCGAGCGTCTGGTGCGGGTGTTCCTCTGCCTTCCTGACCGCCGCTTCTATGAGATCGGACAGTTCCTGCACCGCCTCCTTCTCCTTCAGTTCGGTCCAGAGGCCTCTGGCGATCATGTACTTCCGCATCCGGGGCAGAGGGTCCTTCTTCTCCCACTCCTTCAATTCCGCATCCCGGCGGTAGCGGGTCGCATCGTCGGAGGTGGTGTGGTCGCCCAGACGGTACGTATACGCTTCGATCAGCGTCGGCCCGTCGCCTCTACGGGCCCGGTCCAATGCTTCCTTGGAGGCGGCGTACATCGCCAGCAGATCATTGCCGTCGACCAATATGCCCGGGAACCCGTAGGCGATGGCCTTCTGCGCCAGCGTCGCCGAGGCCGTCTGCTCCCGGCGCGGCAGGGAAATGGCCCATTGGTTGTTCTGACAGACGAAGAGGTTGGGGGTCTTCATCACGCCAGCGAAATTGAGCCCCTCATGGAAATCCCCCTCCGAGGTGCCGCCATCGCCGAAGAAAGCGACCGCCGCCCCTTTACTGCCCCGCATCCGTTCGGCATAGGCCAGACCGACGGAGTGGGGGATCTGGGAGCCAACTGGTACGCAGGAAGGGGTGGCCTTGACCGGGGACGGATAGACGCTCCCTTCCTCGTTTCCCATCCAGTAAAGCAGGAGCGTGCTGAGCGGCACCCCGCGGTAGAGCAGGCCGCCCATCTCGCGGAAGCTCCAGACGAACCAGTCATCGTCGTTCATGGCCATGGCCGGCCCGATCGGCGCCGCCTCCTGCCCTTTGCAAGGAGGGAACGCCCCCAGGCGGCCTTGGCGCTGCAACTTGAGCGCCTTCTCGTCCGCCAGTCGGGTGAGCAGCATGGTGCGGTAGCCTTTGAGCAGGACATCTTCAGGGATGTGCGGCTCCAGCTCCTTGTTCACCTTGCCCTCCTGATCGAGGATGGACAGCATCTGACCCTTCGTGGCGTCGTACCTTTCAACCAGCATCGTCATCACCTTTCGCAAGGCGGAAGGCCGCCTCTGCCCTGTAGGAAGTGCGCGCCAGCGGCGCCGACACCACCGCTTTGAAACCTAGCTTCCTGGCCTCTGCGGCCAGATGATCGAACTCTTCGGGAGGGAGGTACCTGCGCACCGGCAGCTCTACGCCCTTTGGTCTAAGGTACTGCCCCAGCACCAGGATATCTACGCCCACGGCCCGGGCGTCCTCCATCGCCTGCAGCACCTCATCGGTCTCTTCTCCGAGGCCTAGCAGGAGCGAGGTCTTCGTCACAAGGGATGGCAAGATCTCCCTGGCCCGGCGCAGGGTCTGCAATGAGAGGTCGTAGGAGGCCCTGCTGTCCCGCACCGCTGCTTGCAGACGACGCACCGTTTCCAGGTTATGGCCGAATACATCGGGTCCTGCCTGCAATATGGTCTTTATCGATTCCTCATCTCCTCTCAGGTCCGGTGCCAGCAGTTCCACCTTGGCCTCGCTCGACTCCTTGATCGCGGCCACGGTGGCAGCGAAATGCGCCGCGCCCATGTCCACCAGGTCGTCCCTGGTGACCGAGGTCATGACCACGTAGCGCAGCCCTAGATCATGCACCGCATCAGCTATTCTCAGAGGTTCATCCACATCGACCGGGTCCGGTCTTCCATCACCGACGGCGCAGAAGCGGCAGTGGCGGGTGCAGTGGCGGCCCAGCAGCAGGAAGGTGGCCGCTCTTTCCCTCCAGCATTCCGAGATATTGGGGCAATGGGCGGAATCGCACACGGTACGCACGCCTCTTTCCCGTAGGATGGAGCGCGTACTCTCGAAAGCGCTGCCCTGGTCAGCCCTGACCTTTATCCACGCTGGCAATGCTCCGGGCACCATCGACGTTCTATTACCGCCCCGGTGTCATTATGCTTTGCATGCCAGCGCTGCATTTCACAAGCTGGAGGGGGCGGGAAGCGTTAAAATAGCATGAACGCTTAATCACGGACGCTAGGCTTGACCGGGACGCTCGGCGTGTCCTTGTACATCGAAATCGTCGATACG
>CAZCNG010000089.1:0-8883 GCA_964500045.1 uncultured Methanomassiliicoccaceae archaeon | reverse complement strand
GCGACTACCGCGTCAAGAAAGAGATCCGGGACATGGTCGTCTTCGCCGTCCAGAACGTCATCAAGGACCCCCCCTTCACTAAATTGGATTTGATAAGCTGCCGTAATCTGTTGATCTACCTGGAGGTCGAGCTGCAGAACCAGCTCATCCCGTTGTTCCAATACGCACTCCGGCCGGGGGGCGTGCTGGTGCTCGGTCCCTCGGAAAGCATAGGTGCGTCCCACGATTCGTTTTCCACCATAGACCGCAAGTGGCGCATCTTCCGCACCAAGAACCGGGTCTCCAGCAAAGGACCCAACCTGATGAATATGCCCCTCTCCTCTGACCTGTTCGTAGGTGATGGCAGGAGGTCCAAAGCCGGAGCGGGTGCGAGTCTTCCGGATATCTCCACCCGAATAATCATGAAATCCTTCGGTCCGCCCTCGGTGGTCACTGATGAAGGCGGCGTCCTGCTCTACGTGCACGGCGAGACCGGTAATTACCTGCAGCCATCGCCCGGGCATGTCAGCTTGAACGTGGTCGACATGGCCCGCCCGGGCCTGGATATGGAACTGAGGGCGGCCATTCAGAATGCCACCATGAACAAGACCGCGGTCACCACCCGCGCTCTCAAGGTCATCGCCGAAGGGGGCACCAGGACCGTGGACCTGGTTGTGAACCCCTTCTCCGAGGTGGAGGGAGGGCGCAGCCTGTTGTTGATAAGCTTCCTAGAGCGGGGCGAGCTGGCCGACGCCAAAGCCGTCCTGGCCAAGAGGGGCAAGGGGGCCAATGCCCGGAGGAGCGAGGAGCTGGAGCGCGAGCTCAGCGCCGCCAAGGAGAACCTACAGTCGATAGTGGAGCAGATGCAGGGCTCCCATGAGGAGTTGAAATCGACCAACGAAGAACTGCAGTCGACCAACGAAGAACTGCAGTCGACCAACGAAGAGCTGGAGACGTCGAAGGAAGAGCTGCAATCGGTGAACGAGGAATTGATCTCTGTGAATTCCGAGCTCCAGGCCAAGAATATGAACCTGCTGCTCACCCAGAGCGATCTGAAGAACCTGCTGGACAACACCAATATCGGCGCCATCTTCCTGGACGAGAATTTGATCATCCGCAGGTTCACGCGGGAATCGTCCCGGATATTCCGACTGGTCGCCACCGATGTGGGACGCTCCCTAGGCGACATCAAGTCCCGCGTCGAAGGCGAAGACCTCATGGAGGACGTCAGGTCCGTGATGGAGTACCTGGTCCCCAAGGAAAGAATGATTCAGACCGCGACCGACGATTGGTTCCTGGCACGCGTCATGCCCTACCGCACGGTCGAGAACAGTATCATCGGGATAGTGCTCACCTTCATCGACATCACGGAATTGAAGAAGATCGACACCGCCCTACGCAAGACCGAGGCCCGCTTCGAGCAGTTGGCGGAGCAAAGTGGAACCGTCACCTGGGAAGCGGATGCGGACGGCCTCTTCACCTATGTCAGCAGCGTGTCCAAGGTCGCTTGGGGCTATCGCCCCGACGAGCTCGTAGGCAAGTTGCACTTCTACGACCTGGTCGTCGACGCCGAACGCGAAACGATCAAATCCAGAGTATTCGAGATAGCTAAGCACGGGGAGCGTTTCGTCGGCATGGAGCATGCCATGCACACCAAGGACGGCCGCGTCCGGTGGAACTCCACCAGCGGCATCCCCCTGCTGAATAAGGATGGGACCCTGCGCGGCTACCAGGGCAGCGACACCGACATCACCGCACGCAAGCTGGCGGAGGAGGCGCTGCAGGAGAGCGAAGTCCGCTTCCGCACCATGTTCCAAGGATCCCCCTTGGGCATAGCTTTGATCGATTCGCATTCGGGCCGCATCTACGAAGTGAATAATCGTTTCGTAGAGATCACGGGCCGATCTCAGGATGAGATGCGAACGATCAACTGGATGAGCATAACCCACCCCGATGATCTACGGGAAGACCTGGATCAGATGGCCCGTATGAACGCGGGCGAGATCCCGGGGTTCCAGATGCAGAAACGGTATCTGCGGCCTGACGGTTCCATCGTTTGGGTCAAAATGACCATTGCGCCTCTAAAGGAGCTGAAGGTTCCATACCCGCGACATCTGTGCATGATCGAAGAAATAGACGGACCAGAGCAGAAGGAGGTCCAGAATGGACGCCAGGAGAAGTATCGCACGCTCTATGAGACGACGGCACAGGGGGTGGTGTACCAGGACGCGGAAGGGTACATCATCGATGCCAATGGGGCGGCTACCAACATCCTCGCTATTTCGCTCGCGCAATTGATGAAGCGCGGGACTGCCGGCCCCCCATGGAAGTTCATGGGCGAGGACGGGGGCCATCTTTCCCCGGAAGCCCTGCCCATGACCATTGCATTGCAGACCGGAAAGGAGGTGCGAGACGTGGTGCTGGGCATACCCCAGAGCAAAGGAGTGACCTGGGTCCGCGTCAACGCGATGCCGCAGTTCAGGCCCGGAGAAGCTGCCCCCTATCAGATCTGCACGACCTGGGACGACATCACCGCCATCTATGTTCGAGGAAGGCGCAAGGGAGGGAGGGATGGAGCGTGAAGAAAGGCAACGGGAAGAAAGATGACGCGACACTCCTGCGGCAGAAGGCGGAAACGGCAGTGGCGAAGCTGCCGCCTGAATCGGACATTGGAATGGACCTGGCCCGTGCCAACCATGAACTGCGCGTACACCAGATCGAATTGGAGATGCAGAACGAGGAGCTGCACCGCTCCCAAATTGCGTTGGAAGTGTCCAGGGACCGCTATCGTGACCTCTATGAATTCGCTCCCTTGGGGTATTTCACCCTCGACGCGGAGTTGAACATAATTGAATTGAACCTCACGGGTGCGGATATCCTGGGAAGAACCAGACCGGAGCTGATGGGGAAGGCCTTCCGAGATTTCGTCGAAACCCAGGACCTCTATATCTGGATCCGGCACGTTGATGTGGTGCGACGGGGCCTCGGAGGGGGCGATTTCGAGATCGCCCTGCATCGTCCCGATGGCAAACTGGTCCATGTGTACCTTCACAGAGTCATGATGTCACCGGAGGGAGGGAGGGAATCAATGCTCATGGCGGTCAGCGACGTGGGGGATCGCTGGTCGGCGGAAAAGAAAGCGAAGGAGAGCGGCCGCAAGTTGGAGATGCTGGCCAGCATCACGCGCCATGACCTGCTTAATCAGACGATCATCTTGCGGGGCTTCCTGGAGCTCTCAGAAAGAAAGGAAGACACCGATGAGGCCAAGGAACTGCGGCAAAGAGCCGCCAATGCGGCCAAGAACATTGAGGAAATCGTCGATTTCACCAACAGATACCAAGAATTGGGCAAGCAAGAGCCGGTGTGGACCGAGATCCGTTCCGAGGTGGACAAGAACTGCCGCGGAATAGCCATGAACCAGCTCGAATTGAAGAACGAGCTGGACTCGGTATTCGTCCTGGCCGACCCTATGATAGGTAAGGTCTTCTACAATCTCGTGGATAACTGCATTCGCCATGTCTCGGGAGCGACCTACATCAGATTCCGGGCCTATGTGGAAATGGGCAAGCTGCTGATCATCTGCGAGAATGACGGTCCCGGCATCCCGAATGATTCCAAGGAAATGATATTCGAAAGGGGGTATGGCAGCCACACTGGTCAGGGGCTGTTCTTCGCGCGGGAGATATTGGCCCTGACCAATATCCACATAGAGGAGCGGGGATACCCCAATGAAGGGGCCAAGTTCGTGATGACGGTCCTGGAACAGAATTGGCGGGACCGGCTGGGACCGGCATAGTTGTCCAGGGAGCGGTGAAGGACGACACCGTAGTTCTCCACCACCCTATTCTGTCCGCCTGAGGGGGAAGCGATGAATCTGGGCAGCCTTTGATCCCTATTGGTGTGAAGAGGACCTAGATGGGTGGCTTGCCTTGATGAGCTATTGCTCTACGGGGGGGAGCGAGCCGCCACGCTCCCGCCGGCACCAGCATCTCGAAGCGCACCCCCTCTCCCGCCGTTCCCGTCTCCGTGATGGTGATGCCGGTGATAGCCAGTATCTCCCTTGTAAGAAACAGTCCGAACCCGGTGTTCTTGCCGAAGCCTTTTTCGAAGAGGCGTTCCCCATCCTTGCCGACGATGCCCACGCCGTTATCTTCGTACAAGAGCAACACGGCGTCGCCCCTCTGTTCTGCGCTCAACTTGATGCGCGTGACGTGTTCGCCGTGCCGCATGGAGTTGTCGATCAGGTTGTAGGGCACCTTCTCTGCCAGCGGGTCAGCGAATATCTCAACGCCCCCGCTGTCATCCTCAAAATCCATCCCGGCCGGATGCAGCAGGGCAAAGGCCTCCGCGGTCTGGCGGCCGGGCGAAGCCCAGGCGGGAGCTTTGACACCGATGTCCTGATACTCCTTGGTGAAGGCGATCTGCCTCTTCACACTCTCGGTCGCATGGTCCATCTTCTCCAAGTATGCGAGCACTTGCGGGTCCTTCTCCTTGAGCTTGCACAGCTCCAGAAATCCGGTGAGGGCCATCACCTGGTTGGTGATTTCGTGTCTGGTGATGTTGTTGAGGAGGTTCAACTTCCTATTCGCCTCGTTCAATGCATTTTCGATATTCTTGCGGTCGGTGATGTCCCTGACCACGCTAATGATCGCCACCGGTTCATTCGCCTCGTCGTAGGCGAAGGTCAGGCTGTTGCTGACCCATATCGTGGAGCCGTCCTTGCGATACTCCTCCAATTCTAGCAGAAGAGACGGCCTGGACCCGTTGGCATGGGGTGTCTTTATCGCCATGGTCTCCTCGAGGGCCCGCATTACCACTTGAAGGGATTCGGGGGTCATTATCTGGCTCACGTCCTTGTACATCGCCTCCTCGACCGTGTAATGGAAAACATCCTCGATCGAGGGACTGGCATAGATCACATGCAGATCTAGATCCAGCATTACTACGACCTCGACCATGTTGTCAGCGATCAATCGATACCTCTTCTCGCTCTCGTGGAGCGCTTCCTCCATCCGCTTGCGCTCGGTGATCTCGCGAATGGCACAGATAAGAACCGGGATGCCTTGGTGTTCATGGATCGTGCCAGTGATCTCTACTGGGAAGACCGTACCATCTTTCTTGCGGTGAAAGCGCAGCGGGACCACCGTCGTCGCCTCTTTCAACGCTCGCTCGGTCTCCTCCGGCTGCGCGGACAGATCGGTGCTCTTCATCTGCAGCAGTTCCGTACGACTGTATCCATACATCAGTTCGGCCGCGCGATTCAATTCCAGCAGCTGACCATTGCCCCTATCGATCAGGAAAAGGGCATCCGATCCCAGCTCGAACAATTGACGGAACTTGTCCTCACTCTCCCGCTGCGCTTCCTCCTTCTGCTTCCGTTCGGTGATGTCCAAGAGCGTGCCGCTCGTGAAGATCGGGAGGCCATCGGCTTCCCTGCGGAGGACCTTACCTCGAACCAGCACCCAGGTCCAGTGGCCATCTCTGCACTTCAGACGCACCTCGACCTCAAAGGAAGGGGCCTCTCCCGCAAAATGCCTGGCTATTTCATCCTTCGATCTCTCCAGGTCATCTGTATGGACCATTCCCATCCAGGTATCGATGTCAAAGGGGGAGAGTTCCGCTAGATCGTATCCGACGATATCCGCCCAGTATTCATCGAAATGCGTTTCCCCCGTTTGCACATTCCACTCCCAGAGGCCGATCCCCGAGCTGCACAGAGCCTCCTTGGAGCGGATGTGGTCGGTGACGTCCCTTCCCACGGCCAAGAGGCCGGACGGACGTCCTGACTGATCTCGAATGAGGCTGATGACCACTTCAGCCCACACGGTGTCTCCATCCTTCTTGAAGAATTCGAGCACATCGGTGAAGACCACCTCCTTCTCTGGGTCATCGAGATTCTCTGGCGTCAATAATCTTTCCGCTGCCAACAAGAGCTTCTCAAGCGATTCGGGTGGCAACTGTTGCTCAGCCGGCATTTCAGCCAATTCCTCGAAGGTAAAGCCTCGGCTGCGCACGGTCGAAGGGGAGACCCACTGGACCTTCAGCCCCATGTCCAAGAGCAGCACGTTCTCTCTGATGTGGTCGGTGATGAGGCTGAGCTTCTCCTCTCTCGAGCGCAGCGTGTTCTCCATCAACTTGCGGTCAGAAATATCATTGAGGACCACGAGGAAAGCTGATCTGTCATGATACTGGATGGGTGAGCCCTTTACCATTGCTGATTTCCTTTGCCCATCCCGCGTGACGACATTGATCTCATACGGAGGGACCTCTTCTCCGCGCCCACGGGCCTTCATCATCGACGTTATCGTGTCGCGGCTCTCCTCCGCCACGTAGGCGAGCAATTGCGTGCCTTCCGCCTCCTTCGGGTCATAGCCCAAAGCTCGCGCAGAAGCGGTATTCGCATAGAGTATCCGCCCGTCCAGTCCGTAGATGATGATGTATTCGGGCAGATTGTCAACGAGACCGCGGTTGAACGATTCGCTCTCGATGAGCGCCAAATTTGCCAGTCTACGTTGTGTGATATCGGTGTCGCTGCCTTGATGGCCGCGCACAGTTCCGTCTTGGTTGAGCAATGGAATGCCGCTGGTGGAATTCCACAGGATACGGCCGTCCTTGGTGCGCACGGCATGCTCTATGCCGGCAAAGCGCTCCCCGTGCTTGGCCATCTCGAATACGCGGGACTTGATGGTCTCGCGTTCCGCTTCCACCACCAGGTCGTAGAAGTGCATCTTGCCTACGAGCTCCTCGGGGCGGTAGCCCCACACGTTCTCGGATACACCGCTGACATAGGTGAAAAGGCCGTCCACATCTGCTTCCCAGGTGACGGTTCCACTTTGCTCCGCCAGCTGGTCGAAGCGGGCATTGATCTCGTGTAGAGTGTCCTCCGCCCACTTACGCTGGGTGATGTCGCGCCCTATGCCCAGCACGCCAATCAGATCTCCTTTGGCGTCATACATTGGGGTCTTGATGGTTTCCAGCAAGGCACGATGTCCGTCGTTGGCGAAGGTAATCCATTCATCATTGCTAGTGGGCTTGCCTGCAGCCATGGCATCCCGGTCACTCTTGAGGAATGAGTCCGCCAGTTCTCTGTCGACGAACTCGTAATCGGTCTTTCCGACGATATACGCTTCCTTTGCACCGTAGAACTTCTCGAACATCGAGTTGCATGAAAGATATACTCCATTGGTATCCTTTAGCCAGACAAGATCTGGTATGGTTTGCACCAGTGTCTGCAGACGAGCCTTGCTCTCGCGCAGCGCCTGCTCCGCCCGCTTACTTTCGGTGATGTCCATCATGACCCCACGGAGCACGATCGGTTGGCCCTTGGTATTGCGAATAAGGCCAAATATCGTAAGCAGATTTCGTTCTTCCCCATCTCTTCGGATGGCACGAAACTCCAGTCTATCCGATTCCTTTCTCGACTCTGGATCCGCTAGCTGTTTCAATACGTCCACATATGCTTTGACATCGTCGGGATGGACCAATTCTCTGCCGAACCTCTCCGCGGACATCTGATACCCATTCTCCCGCCGTGCGTCTGTGCCAAAGATGTCCCAGATCTTGTCATTCCCATATAGGACCATGGTCCTGTAATCAAGACTCCAAGGTGCCAGACCCGCCAGGTCCAAGGCTGAATTTAATTCGATGTTGGTCGCCGCCAACTCATCATCGAGGGTCTTCTTGCCTATCGCGGCCTTCACCCTGTGCTCCAGATCAGCGAACTGGGCAATGGTATCTCCTCCCTTCTGCACGTAGAAGTTGGCGCCAGAATTCAACGCCTCTATGACGATCTCCTCTCGGCCACGGCCCGTGAACAGAATGAATGGGATGCGGTTTCCCTCACTGCGAAGTTTCTTCAAGAAGTCTATGCCATTGATACCAGGCATCTGATAGTCGGAAATGACGGCATCATATTCGGTCCGCAACATGGCTTTCATGGCTTCGCCAGCGGAAGGGAAGGTATCAACTTCCAATTGGCCTGACTTCTCAAGGTATGCCTTGCCCAAATCGAGAAGGTACTCTTCATCGTCGACATAGATGAGGCGAGTCATGCTATGATTTCAATATCTTGAGGGCTCTAATAATTATGCTTTGTGATTCTCTCGCGAACTGCGTGGTAGGGATCGAGATGTGCCCCCTCTAGAGGTTCCCCGTGAGATCATATGACCTGCACCATGGCCCCATTATCAACAAGTCTACAGAACATCCCACGATTCTGCGAAGATGGTCTAGGGCAAGTTGGTGTGACGAGCTACCGCTCTATCTGGAGGAGGAAGCCGCCACGCCCCCGCCGGTACCAGCATCTCAAAGCGCACGCCCTCTCCCTCCTTCCCGGTCTCCGTGATGGTGATGCCGGTGATCGCGAGTATCTCCCGGCAGAGGAACAGTCCGAAGCCCGTGTTCTTGCCGAAGCCCTTCTCGAAGAGGCGCTTCTTGTCCTCATTTCTGATACCGGCGCCATTGTCCTCGTAGACGATCACCAGGGCCTCGCCCCTTTGTTCCGCGCTCATCTTGATGCGCGTTACGCGCTCGCCATGGCGCATCGAGTTGTCTATCAGATTGTACGGTACTTTCTCTGCCAGGGGGTCGGCCAGGATCTCCATACCCTTGGTATCGTTCTCCAGATCCACACCGACCGGATGTAGCATGGAAAAGGCCTCCGCGGTCTGACTGCCTGGCGATACCCAGGCGGGGGCCTTTATTCCGATGTCCTCGTACTCTTTGGTGAACTGGATCATCGTGGAGATGCGTTCTGCGGAAACCTCCGCTTTCTGGAGATGTGCGCTGGACGAAGGATGAGGGCACTCTTCTATCTCCATTAGGGCTAGCTGCCCTCGAAGCACCAGGAGCTGATTGTTGATATCGTGCCTGGTGATGCTGTTCAGGATGCTCAATTTGCTGCTA
>CAZCNG010000088.1:0-8948 GCA_964500045.1 uncultured Methanomassiliicoccaceae archaeon | reverse complement strand
TCCTTGCGCCAACGGTGGTGATGCCATCGGTCCAGCCCCATCTCCTATTGCTCCGGCAGAAGCCGGTGCAGCGAATTCAAGATGATACCGGCGGTGAAGATGAGCACCCCCACCAACAGCAGGAACGATCCGAAGAGTCCCTGCGTCAGCGCGGCCCAGGCGAAGAATATGATCTGCGCGTTCCAGGCCATGAGCATGAATCCCAAACCGACGGCGCTGATCACGATGCCGGCCAGTCCGAAGAACAGGAGCCCGTGCCGCAGCGCCAGGAAGCGCACCATCTTGTCAAGCGCCCGTTGCACCTTTCCTAGCACCGAAGCGGATGTACGGAGCTTGCTTTGCAACGGCGCCTGGCCGCCCTGCGCGATGAGCAGCCCTAATGCATTGAGGAGGAAACCGCCCAACCCCAGGATGAGACCGGTGGCGAAGCACATCAGCCCCACTGCCCCTTGCGCCATCGGGGTCCAGTTGAACAAAGTTGTCTGCAGCACGGTGACCAGCCCCAGCGTTAGACCGAGCAGGGCCAGGACGAGGCCGGGGACGCTGAATAGGTACAGAGGGTGACGCAGTCCGATGGAGGAAATGATGCCCCCCGAGAAGGATGCGGCGGAGGGCGCCTCCTTGCGCTCTGCGGCCGCCCCCTTGCGACCGCTCACCGGCACCTCGATTATGCGCAGGTTGCGGGCTTCCAGATTGGCGATCATGTCCGATCCCACCCCATTGTGACTGGGATCGAGGTCCGTGCTCTGGAGCGCCCTTCGACTTAGCGCCCTAAAACCTGACTCGCGGTCCATGATCATCGCCCTCCCTTCCGCATTCGTGGGGGGCGCTTCCGGCCGGGACCGCTCTTTCGATGAGGAGGCCTTGCGCAGAAACCGGGAACCGATGACCAGGTCCGCGCCCTCGTGCAATACGGGGGCAGATAGTTTGGGAATGTCATCGGGGTCGAATCCACCCGCGCCGTCGATCAGGACCGTACAGTCGGGATCCAGTTTCACCGCCTCCGCTAGACCGGCCAAGAAGGCCTTGGCCGGGTCTATCCTCTTGTCTAGCCTCACCACCTTGGCACCAACGACTGCGGCCACATCCCCGGTGCGATCGCGAGAGCCGTTGTCGATGACGAAGACCTCGTCCGCATACTGCAAAGCAAGCACCACGGTCGAGGCGATGGTCAACTCCTCCTCAGAGGCAAGAACGATCGCCGCGATGACCTCTGCGCTCGTCATGGCAACTCCATGACCATGCCGCCAACATAATGCTTTGGCATTGGCGGCCAGGAGTCATGGAACGGCGCGAGGAGGCTGAAGCGACCCCGGATCGCGGATTCGGAGCTTTCGAATCTGCGCAGGGCAATAGTGCGTATTGTGGTCAAGTTATTGTATGGCATATGAATGTGACATCTAGAGGCTAATATGATGAAGCTAGCCAGGGACAACGCCACCAAGGGGATCCTCCTTACGCTGCTCTCCTCCTTGATGCTGGGCAGCGGCTACGTGGCGGCCAAGATCGGGCTGCGCGGCAGCGATCCGTTCGCCTTCGGCGCGCTGGCAATGTCGGTCGGTGTCCTCATCCTTCTCGTCTACATGGCGTGGAAGCACCTGCTCACCGTCGCCATGCTGAAGCGCTGGGAGTTCTGGGCGGCGCCCATCCTGAACACGGTCGTGGTCGGCACGCAGTACGTAGGGCTGAGTCTCACCGCCGCCTCCATGGGTGGCCTGATCATAGGCATGAACGTCATCTTCGTGGCGCTCTTCTCGCGCATCGCCTTTGGCGAATCGCTGTCACCGCAGAGAAAGCTGGGCCTGGTGCTGGGCATGATCGGCCTGGTGACCCTCACGACCAAGTGGGACATCAACACCCTTTCGGGCACCGCGCTCGTGGGCGACGCGCTGTTGATCATCTCTTCCTGCACGGTCGCCATAGTGGTCGTGCTGTCCCGTCCGGCGTTGCAGCACATGGACTATACGCAATGGACGCTGGGATTGCACATGTTGCTGCCGGTTACCTTGGGAGGCATCGCCCTCCTGACCACGGGGGCGTTCACCTTGGGCGGAGACGCATTCCCGGCCATCATCTGGATCGGCATCTTCTGCTCCACCATACCGACCCTGCTATGGACCGGCGCGCTGCGCCACATCAGCGTCGTCACCAGCGCCACCGTGGTCATGGCCGAGGCGGCCTTCAGCGTCGTGTTCGCCTGGATCTTCCTGGGCGAATCGATGGACGCCTTCGTTCTCGTCGGGGCGGCGCTGATCTTCTCCGCCATCTACTTCGTCGCCAAGGAGTAGACCGCATGCCTACAGGTTGAAGTTCCAGCCCAGGGGCAGGAACGAGAACAGGAAGAAGTTCAAGAAACCGTGGATCAAAGAGACCAAGGCGAGGCTACGCGTTTTGACGTAGATGTAGGCCAGGACGAGGCCGACCCCGAAAACGAAGATGAGGTACGGGATCGAGCTGTATCCGGAGTGCATCACCGAGAACAGGGAGGCGGAGAGCAGCATGGCACCATAGATGCCAAGCCAAGGCTCCGCCCGCGACTGCAATAGAGCACGAAAGACCAATTCCTCGCAGAAACCGATGAAGACGACCATCACGATCATCAGCGTGAGGAGATTGAGCAGACCGGCATCGGGGATCAGCGCCCCGGGACCGAGGACGGCGAACTCCACCAGGCTCATCGCTAGGCCGGCGCCGAGCGCTATGGGCACGTAGTACCAGTGCCACGTCGTCCTGTAGCCCAGGCCGTCGCCGTTGATGAAGCGCGCGAGCGTCTTCAGCGAGAACCGACCCTCCGGGTGCGCCAACCCCCTCCACACAATATAGCCGGCGATGATCGCCGGTCCATAGATGAGCGGCAGCCAATAGATGGTGAACTTGAAGAAGAAGGGCATGCCGATGTTCAATACCCGCAGGACAGAAATGAGCACGAAAATGGGGAACAGCTCATAATCGTCCTTGACGAAGATGGGCAGCAGGATGCACAGGAAAACATTCAATCCATGTATCGCTAGACAGGCCTCCGCCATCCTATTGAAGAAGAATATCTCTGCGATTATTATCAGAGATATCGGCAGGAGGTAGATCAGGCCCTTGCGCATCCAGCTGCAAAGACGAATCTGATTATTAAAGGGATAGCTCCTGAGTACAAGGAAAGCGATGGAGAAAGGGGATTAAGAGATTGGGAAAAGATTGGACGAAGAAGTCGGCTCTAGGCCTTCTTCTTCTTGTCGTCGTCCTTCTTCTTCTCTCCGCCCTTTGTGCCGCACTTTCCACAGGACATTTGTTTCAACTCTCCAATGGGGAAGAACCCCATCGCGCATTGCATTGATGCGCGTGATATTTAAAACTCTCCAACTCAATGAATATCTGGATGCATACAGAGTTGCGAAGCGTGCTATTCCATACATCAGATGATATGAAAATAGGAACCGGTCATTCGATGGGGTTAATCCATTCACGAAACTGACGATGGGTTTCTAGCCACATCACGAATCATTCGCATATGCATGCATCACACAATAATTATCCTTAAATCCAATCTTAATTTCTTTATAAATGAATGAACATTACATTTTCTGTGATCACCCTCTCAAACAATGAACTTGGAGCATTCAAGATCTGTGCGCAAAGGCCTGCCAAGAAATTCCAGATAGCTGAGAGCATGGGCATTTCTCAGACCGGGGCGTCGAATATTGTCAATCGCCTTGTAGAAAAGGGCCTTTGTAGACGCGGAGATGATGGGGTAATAACGAGTGGCATGGAGCATGCCGTTGCCTTGAACTCGGCCATTCAGGACCGGACGATTCCGGAGTGGGCATTGGTCGGCGGCAATCTGCCCATCCTACTCTCTCTGCTGAATCAGGCAAAACCCATGGATAGAATTGCGCAGGAGGCGAAGCTCGCCCTTCCAACAGTGAAGATATACGAATGGAGAATGAGAAAACAGGCATTAACCATATTCAATAGGAACCTGGAATTGGCACCCAAGAACTCAGCCTTGAGAGGATTTCTAGAGCGCTATGCCCATGGGTGTGCATTGCATCTTGCCGCGGCTTCTGATTCATCATCTCGGGTCTCATGGAATGATGGGCTGCAATTCATACTCAGATCGGAGAAGGACATATCGTTTGACGATCTGAGAATCACTGGATTGAGCTATCTTACCAATCTTGGATTGCAAATAGGAGGATGGTATCGCACTTATCATCACTCATTCTGGAATCAAGAAATTGGCGTCGAAAAGGCTTGCATCGATGCGCATTTGAATGAACCAGATAGTTCCACGACAATCTCCTATTGCATATTGACTCTAATGAATACCCCATTCAATAGGACCACGCTCCTAGAAGAAGCGAGATATGTGGGAGTGGACCGACTAATGAACAAAGTGGTCAAGGCGGCTGAGGGGAAATCTGTTGATGACCCATTGATAATACCTAGATCGGAGCTTGAGGAGATGGCACACACCTTTGAGAGGCGCCCATGACAGAAAGGAGCATCAGCAGAGAGCAACTGCTTGAAATCATGAGAGAAGTGGATGATGTCTTACCCCAGCCAATGGACATATAGGTCATCGGGGGCAGTGCCATGGAATTACTTCGCCACAAGGCATCCACCAAGGATATCGACCTGGTGGTCGACGAAGAGGATGTTCTCGAACTCGCGAAAGCAATGCGCTCGATCGGCCTGATAGTAGATGAGAGGAAGAGAGATGGACCCATCGTCCAGGACACGAAAGACGGCATATTTGTGGATCTCTTCGGGGGCCAAATATGTGGCAAGATGGTCCTCACAAAGGGGATGGAGGCCAGAAGCCATGCCATCGATATTTCGAGCAAGGCACGCCTCCATGCCATATCAAAGGAAGATATCTTTCTATTGAAATCGATGACCGAAAGGGACAGAGATACTGATGAAATGTTCACATTGTACCGCGATGGTATCGATGGAGAAGTGGTCTTGGAAGAGTGCGACCTCCAAGACGGGGATTGCATAAGAGAGGATCGCAGGATCTACACGGCATTCCTCGCCGAGAAACTTAAAGAAATGGAGCGTCGACACGGTATCCAGATTACTTGGAAGAAGAAGGCTATTGAATTGGCCGAAGCAAAGATGCTGGACCGAACCATCTACAGACTAGTTGAGTCGAAGAGGGCGATGAAGCAGCTCGATATGGCCATCGCAATAGACATTCCGGATATGGGCGATCTGCCAAGAAGGAGATTGAAAGCAATGGTGGAAGCAGGCTACATTATCCGGGGAGAGGATGGATCATATATTGTAGCTAGGCAAGCGAAGAGAGCCGAATAAATCGACAATCATCGTGATGGACTTTCGAAAAGCTTAATAGCATTAGACAGTCTTCTGCGCTTTCCGTAGCCAATATCCTCATGCTATCCGTGCACTTACGACGTACCTTCGGAAATCGAAGGAATCGGTGCGGAAAGCCCAGGAAAAGCGGAGAAATGCCCCAATGAGCGACCCCAAGACCATTGAGTCCGTCATGGAAGAGGACAGGAGATTCGAGCCGCCCCGGGAGTTCAGCGCCAAGGCCCACGTAAAGAATATGGAGCAGTACCGCTCCCTGTACGAGGAGTCCATCAAGGACGCTCCCGCCTTCTGGGCCAAGATGGCCACCATGCTTGATTGGAAGCAACCGTGGACCAACGTCTTCTCGTGGGACAAAAAGCACACCTTGATCAAGTGGTTCGAAGGCGGCAAGCTCAACGTCACCTACAACTGCGTCGACCGCCACACCCTCACCGACAAGAAGAACAAGGCGGCCATCATCTTCCAGGGCGAGGCCGAGGAAGACGTCCGCGTTCTCACCTACCAACAACTGCACTATGAGGTGTGCCGTTTCTCTAACGCTCTACGGGCCAAGGGCGTCAAGAAGGGCGACCGCGTCGCCATCTACATGCCCATGATCCCGGAGCTCGCCATAGCCATGCTCTCCTGCGCCCGCGTCGGCGCGGTGCACAACATCATCTTCGGCGGCTTCTCGCCAGACTCGTTGAAGGACCGCATCAACGACAGCGGCTGCAAGGTGCTCATCACCGCCGACGGCTCCAACCGCGGCGGCAAGCTGGTGCCGCTCAAGGCCAACGCCGACGCGGCCATGGGCATGGGCTCCACCGTCCACCACTGCATCGTCGTCAAGAGGAACGGCACCCCCATAGAGATGAAGGAGGGCCGCGACACCTGGTGGCACGATGACGTCAAGGATATGAAGGGCGAGTGCGAGCCGGAATGGATGGATGCGGAAGACCCGTTGTTCATTCTATACACCTCCGGAAGCACGGGCAAGCCGAAGGGCGTGCTGCACACCACCGGGGGATATCTGCTCTTCACCGCTGCGACGTACAAGTACGTCTTCGACTACCAGGAGGCGGACACCTACTGGTGCACCGCCGATATCGGTTGGATCACCGGACACTCGTACATCGTCTACGGCCCGCTGGCCTGCGGCGCCACCACCATGATGTTCGAAGGCATTCCCACGTATCCGGCGATGGACCGCTTCTGGAAGATCGTGGAGAAGTTCAAAGTGAACGTCTTCTATACGGCCCCCACGGCCATCCGCTCCCTGATGAGGGAGGGCGAGAAGTGGCCGGCCATGCACGACCTCAGCTCCCTAAGGCTGCTGGGAACGGTCGGAGAACCGATCAATCCGGAAGCGTGGATGTGGTACCACCGCAACATCGGCCACGAAAAGTGTCCGATCGTCGATACCTGGTGGCAGACCGAGACGGGCGGACACATGATCACGCCCCTGCCCGGCGCCGTGACCACCAAGCCCGGCAGCGCCACGCTGCCCTTCTTCGGCATCGAGATCGCCGTCTACAAGGAAGATGGCTCTCCGGCCGGACCGAACGAAGGCGGCTACCTGGTCATCAAGAAACCGTGGCCGGGCATCATGAGAACCGTGTACGGTCAGCATGAGAGGTTCAAGGAGACCTACTGGAGCCGCTTCCCGGACGTCTATTTCACCGGCGACAGCGCGCGCATGGACAAGGACGGCTACGTGTGGATCATGGGCCGCGTCGACGACGTCATCAAAGTTTCCGGCCACCGCATCGGAGCCGCGGAGGTGGAGAGCGCTTTGGTCGCGCATCCGAAGGTCGCCGAGGCCGCCGTGGTGCCGATGCCCCACGAGATAAAGGGAGAGGCGATCTACGCCTACGTGACGCTCAAGTCCCATGTCGAAGATTCCGAGGAATTGAAGAAGGAGCTGGTGCTGCACGTCCGCAAGATGGTCGGGCCCATCGCCGCACCGGAGTTCATCCAGTTCGCCCCGGCGCTGCCGAAGACGAGGAGCGGCAAGATCATGCGGCGCATCCTGCGCAAGATCGCGTCCGGACAGACGGACGAGCTGGGCGACATCAGCACGCTGGCGGACCCGGCCGTGGTGGACAAGCTGATCATTGGAGCCAAGGCAATGCGCAAGTAGATTGCATCGACCTTCGCGACGGTCGCAGGGGATGGATTTATATCCATTGGTTGGATGCACCAACCAACCGGACCTCGGTCCGGCCCCCCTAAGATCTCCTCCAGTTTCTCGCTGGGGTGAGAAAACCCCTTTCAGCCCGCGGCGTTTCCTCCAGAGGCGCCGCGGGCGACTTTGTCCCTTACTTCGTTTCTATGAACTTCTTCAGATACCTGGCATTGGGAATTTCTGAGTTTGTTTAAATAGGCTACATCTACACCGAGATATCATATCCTGGGGCGGGCAATCCATGTTCGAACGCCATGAACGAAGATTCTGAAACATCGGCCCGATCAAGGAGGAAACGGACCGATGCAGAATGTGCGACCAGGGATCCGCGAGAGGTCGAAGCCGCGGGAAGGGGTCGGGAACTGACCGAGTCTGAGAAAATGATCCGGGAGAGATTTCCTGAATGGAGTGGCATCAGCAGACATGAGCTGCGTAAAATGAGAAGAGAAGGGGGACGCTAGAATGCATGAACGATGCATTGGATAGCTGGATACAGGACCCATTGTGGCGCTTCTTCTGGAAAACGATTTGTTTCATGAATCGACCGTCACGTGTATGGGAGAATTCCCGGGGGAGAAGACCGCCTCATTCCTAGCTTGCCTGGAGGCACTGGCGGTCCTTCGAAGAACTGATACTAAGGAAAATGCGAAGCCCACGGATGATCAGAGGACGTTCGAAATATGGGGCGCGATCGTCAAAGTAGCCTCGCTCAATAGCATTTCAATTCATCCGGTTCGAATCTGGGAGGAATTCAACGATCACCAAGCCCACAAGATATTGGGCATGATTGCTGGGTCAGAGATCATTCCCCAGAAGCGTAAGCGCGATACATGGGCGCGCGGGGTTGGAATCATGGATTGCATCCATCTTGAGGCGGGACTGGAGCTAAAGGCAACTCACTTCCTGACAACGGACAGATGCCTGGCGAAGATGAATTGCGGCATGGAAATGGTGCTGCTGGAAAGCATTGAGAAAGCGGGCCTGAGCATGGTCCGGCCTAGTGATATGGTCCGAAGAGCTTTCCCGGCGGCTGCCGCAGAATCGTTCTGACGCGATCCCTACACCTTCGGCCACAGGTCCATCTTGACCAGGTAGGTATCCTCGACCAACCGGGTCTCCGTCTTCAATCCGGTGCGATAGAAGATGTCCAGCATGCGGAAGTTCTCCGAGAGCAGCTCCGCGGTGAACGCTTTGATACCTTTGTCACGCCCGACCTTGATCAGCAGCTCCATCATCTGCGAACCGATTCCTTTCCCTTGATATTTATCTGACACCATGAATGCTGCTTCGGCCTCGTTGCGGGGACGGTCCAGATCGTACGTCGCCACGCCCACCGCCTTGAACTTGTCCTTGACCTTCACCAGCGCCAGGATGGTCATTCTCTCATCGTAGTCGATATCGACCACTTTCTGTATCTCGCGGTGCGGCATCGACTTGATGGTGCCCATGTAGC
>CAZCNG010000087.1:4413-9019 GCA_964500045.1 uncultured Methanomassiliicoccaceae archaeon | reverse complement strand
ATCCACCGCTTGGCCTCCTTGAAGACCAAAATGGAGACGACGCCGACGATCAAGGGATGGACGCAGATTAGCAGAGTGCTGGCTGCCACCGAGGTATAGGAAAGGGAGGCGATGAAGGCGAAGAAGTGCAATCCGAGCACGACGCCGAGGCCGGCCATGATGAGCAGGTCCCGCCTAGTTAGACGGAGGAACTGCTGCGGGCGATAGAAGAAGGCCAGCGGCATCAGGATGAGCGCGGCCAGCAGCATCCTCCAGGCGGCAATGACCAGCGGAGGGGATTCGCACCAGCGCACGAAGATGCTGGAGAAGGATATCGCCACGGCGGCGATGGCCAGAGCCGCCACCGCCTCACGCCTGCCGCCCTCTGCCATACGACCACGCCTAGTGGATAAGGATGGATTTGACGCCGCGGCACGCTTTGAGCCGCGGGATCAGCTCCGCCGGCACTGGTCGCTCGGTTATCAGGTACAGTCTAGGCTCGGCCGTGAGGTCCGGATCTCCTACGTTCACTTGCCTTATCGCCAGGCCGGCGGACGTGACCACGGTGGTGACGTCGGCGACGATGCCGAGCGATTGCGCGTTGTCGGGAATGATCTCTATGGTGCCCCAGCCCATGACGGGAGCCACGTCGTTGAACAGCGCGGCCGGGTGCAGCTTGGAGTACACGGCCTTCAGTTCCGGGACGGCTTCGATCGTCTCGACCGCGGAGCGGACGATCCTGCGGTCCACCGAGGCGGCCTTGCCGACGGCCACATCGGCCAGTTCGATCTCTCCGCAGTAGATGCGCCCTTCCTTGACGCGGAGGCCGTATTCAAGCATCAGCTTGGCCACCCTAGCCTGGGATGGATATCTACCGAAATGGATGGCCAGCGTTTTCCACATGGAGATGTTACATCACATGGGGCATAGAAATCGTTTTGGTCTAGCTCCCCGATGGGGTACCGGGGTCCTGGCATGTACCCGGCCGCAAGGCCATGAGCAAAATGCTATATGCATGCCAATCATTGACACGCCCCGCAGGAAGGTGACGGTTTGCTCGGCAAGAATGTCAGGATGGAAAGGATAATGGACCGCAGCACAGGTCGTGCGGTCATCGTTCCGATGGACCATGGCATAACGATGGGACCGATCGGCGGCCTGGTGGACATGAAAGGTACCATCGACAAGGTGTCGCAGGGCGGCGCCACGGCCATCGTGCTGCACAAAGGCATCATTCCCTATTCGCACCGCTCCTTCGGGAGGGATATCGGCCTCATCCTGCATCTATCTGCGAGCACGGCGCTCTCCCCGAACCCCAACAGCAAGGTGCTGGTGGCCACGGTCGAGGAAGCGCTCAAGATCGGCGCGGACGCCGTCAGCATCCACATCAACCTGGGCGATGAGCATGAGTCGGACATGATCCGCGACATGGGCCTCATCTCGCGCTCCTGCATGGAATGGGGCATGCCGTTGCTGGCGATGGTCTACCCGCGCGGCAAGGACATCAAGGACTCCTATGACGTGGAGATGGTCAAGAAATGCGCCCGCACGGCCACCGAGCTCGGGGCGGACATCGTCAAGACCAATTACACCGGAGATATCGATTCGTTCCGCGAGGTCGTGCGCGGCGCCGAGGCGCCGGTCCTCATCGCCGGAGGTCCGAAGATGGATTCCGATCGCCAGCTGCTGCAGATGGTCAAAGATTCCATCGATGCCGGCGGCAGGGGAGTTTCCATCGGCCGCAATGTCTTCCAGCACCGCAATGTGACGGGCATCACGAAGGCCATCTCGGCCATCGTGCTGGAGGACATGGAGGTTGAGGAAGCCCTCAAGATGATGAAGTGAAACGATGACCGAGCGGAAATCGATCTGGGTCAGGGCCGACCGGCCCGACTCCTATGAGGACAGGAAGGCCATGGTCACCGCCGCGTTGGAGGCGGGACTGCAGGACCTCATCCTGCGCCGGGGCGACGAGGCGCTGCAACGGCTAGGCAGATTCCATGCCATCTTCCTCGACGGCGAGGACCTCAGCGACGCGGAACGGAAGGGGAAGCTGATCCGCCTCGCCTCCGTGGCCGACCAGGACCGCGTCACCTCCCTAAGGGGAAAGGTGGACCTCGTGGTCGTCGACGCCCGGGACTGGAAAGTTATTCCCCTGGAGAATATCATCGCCCAGATGGGCGAAGCCACCCGGATCATGGCCGTGGCCACCAGCGCCGACGAGGCCAAGCTCTTTCTGGCCACCTTGGAGAAGGGCGTGGACGGCGTGGTGATCGACGCCGACGCCAAGGACCTGCGCCATTTTGCGAACCTCGTGGACGACCATCCGCTGCTGGAATTGGCCAAGGCCAAGGTGCTTTTCGTGAAAGCACTGCCCAAAGGCGACCGCGTCTGCGTCGACACCTGCTCCAACCTGCGCATCGGCGAGGGGATGCTGGTCGGATCGCAATCCTCCTGCCTTTTCCTGATACAATCGGAAGCGATGGAGAGCGAGTACGTCGCGGCCCGCCCCTTCCGAGTGAATGCCGGGGCGGTGCACGCCTACGTCATGACCTCCACCGGACGGACCAAGTACCTCTCCGAGGTCAAGAGCGGCGACGAGCTGCTGGCCGTCGACAGCACCGGAGAATGCCGCACCGTGGCCGTGGGGCGTGCCAAGGTCGAGGTCCGTCCCCTGCTGCTGATCGAGGTGGAGGCGGATGGCCGCAAACATTCGACCGTGCTGCAGAACGCCGAGACCATACGGCTGTGCACGCCGTCCGGGTCCGTCTCGGTGGCGGAGCTGAAGCCAGGGGATGAGGTGCTGGTCCGCCTGCTGGCCGGCGGAAGGCACTTCGGACACGCCATCAATGAGACCATCACGGAGCGGTGATGCGCCTCTGCGTCCCCATCGCGGAGAAGGACGCTGCTGCGGTCAGCAAGGCCTGCAGCGATGCCGTCAACCAGGGGGCGGACATGATCGAGCTGCGCCTGGACCTGATGGAGGCGCTGGCGCTCCCGCCGATCCCCTCCGTGCCGACCATAGCGACGCTGCGGGACGCGGACCAGGGAGGAAGATGGAAAGGGCGCCGCACGGAGAAGGAGGCACTTCTGCGTGAGGCGCTGGCCAAAGGCTGCGCGCTCGTGGACCTGGAAGAGTCCCATGCGGGACTGGACATCCATCCCCGCATCCTGTCGCACCATGATTTCGGCGGTGCGCCCAGAGCCGAAGAGATCGTCGCCAAGCTGAACGCCCTCTCCGCCCAGGCGGAGGTGGCCAAGGCCGCCTATCATTGCGACACTGCGGCGGAGGCGAGCGAGGTCTTCCGGGCCGGCCAGGAGTTCGCAGCGTCAGGCAAACGGTTCGTGCTCATCGGCATGGGCGAGGCGGGCAAGATCACCAGGGTCCGCCATGTCCGCCTGGGCTCGGAATTCACCTTCTCCGCCCTGGAGGAGGGCAAGGAAGTAGCCCGGGGCCAGTTCCCGCTGGCGCGCCTGCGTCAGCTGGGCGACGAATGCCTGGTGACCGGCATCATCGGCTGGCCGCTGGGCCATTCGGTCTCCCCGCCTATGCACGAGGCCGCGCTCAAGGCCGCCAAGGTCAATGGCATCTACCTGCGCCTGCTGACCCGGCCGGGCGAGGTCGCCCAGGTCTGTGATCTGGCCCGCAGGGCGGACATGCGCGGTTTCAACGTTACCATCCCCCACAAGGAAGAGGTCATGAAGTACCTCGACCGCCTGGATCCGGCTGCCGAAAGCATCGGCGCGGTGAACACGGTGGTCAACAACGGCCGGGCACTGATAGGACACAATACCGACGTGGAGGGCATCCGCGCCAGCTTCGCCTATCATAAGACGATGGTCAGGAACCGTCACGCCTTGATACTGGGCGCCGGAGGGGCGGCCAAGGCCGCCGCCTATGCCTTGGCGGAAGCGGGGGCCAAGATAGACTTCCTCAACCGGGACCGCAGCAGGGCCGAAGCCATCGCACCGGCGTACCGCAGCTCCGTCGTCGATGTGGCCGAACCGATCTATGACATCATCGTGAACTGCACCCCGCTCGGTATGAAAGGTCAGGAACAGACGCTGCCCATAGCGGAGGAAGTGGTCCGGGCCAGCAGCTTCGTCATGGACATGGTCTACAATCCGCCGGTCACGCCTCTCATGCGCATGGCCATGAAGGAGGGCGTCGCCCACGCCAACGGAAGGCGCATGCTGGTGGCGCAGGCGGCCGAAGCCTTCAAGCTCTGGACCGGCAAGAGCGCGGACGAGATCGTCATGAACAAGGCCTTCGCGGAGGCCATGAAATGACCGGCAAAGGCATGGCGCATGGCGCCGCCACCGTCGTCAACGCGATAGCCTCCGGCCGGGGTTCTGCCTTCGGCGTGGACCTGCGCACCGAGGCCAGCGTCGAGCTGAAAGGAGATGCGCTGCTGGGCAAGATCGAGGGCCAGCCCATGGAATCCCTGGACCTCATGCTCCTCTGCGTAGGCCGGGTGATGGAAAGGTTCGATTACCGGGGCGGGGCGGTCATCGCCACCAGGTCGCGCATACCCATCTCCCGCGGTCTTAAGAGCAGCTCCGCCGCGGCCAACGCGGTGATCCTGGCCACGCTGGATGCCCTGGGCGAGAAGATGGACCCGCTGGA
>CAZCNG010000087.1:3103-4313 GCA_964500045.1 uncultured Methanomassiliicoccaceae archaeon | reverse complement strand
GGGGACTGGCCCCGCGCCATGGTGCTGAACGGCCTGGTGCAGTGCGCCGCCCTCTCCCTGGATGCCACATCAGCGTTGCGAGCGATGGAGCTGGGAGCGCTGTGCGCGGGCCTGAGCGGCACCGGACCGGCGGTCGTGGCCGTGGCCGACGCCCTGCTGGCCGAAGAGATCGCTGAAAAGTGGGGCGGGGACTGCCTCATCGCAGATATCTACCACGGGGAGGGATGAAGCTGGAAATAGTGGTGAGCGGAAAAGCAGTGAACGGTACCGTCCTGGCGCCCCCTTCCAAGAGCTACACGCACCGCGCCATGACCCTGGCCATGCTGGCCGAGGGGGAGAGCGTCATCGAGCGGCCGCTGCTGGGCGGCGATACCCTGGCGACGCTGGCGGCGGTCCGGGCCTTCGGGCGGCCGGCCGTGCTGAAGGGGGAAGAATTGCACATCCAGGGCGGCCAGCTCTCCTGTCCCGAGGACGTCATCAACGCCGCTAATTCCGGGACGACGTTCCGCCTCATGATGGGCGTGGCCTCCCTGCTCCCCGGCCATACCGTGCTCACCGGGGACGCCTCCATCAGACGCAGGCCCATGAAGCCGCTCATCGATGCGCTCCAGCAGCTCGGCGTCGAATGTCACTCGACGAGGGGCAACGGTCTGGCGCCGGTGATCGTGCGCGGCCCCAACCGGGGCCGGAAGGCGAGCATCCGCGGCGATATTTCCTCACAGTTCATCACCTCGCTGCTCATCTCCTCGGCACTGAAGGAAGTGGACACCGACATCGAGATCGTAGGCGAACTGCATTCCAAGCCATACCTGGATATCACCCTGCGCATGATGCGGGAGTTCGGGGCCGAGGCCCAAGAGACACCGACGGGATTCCATATCAAGGGCGGGCAGAGATACCGGCCCAGGAAATTCCGAGTGCCGGGGGACTACTCCTCCGCGGCCTTCCCCCTGGCGGCAGGGGCGCTGGCCGGGAGCGTTACCGTCGACGGCCTCCTGGAGCGGGACGAGCAGGGCGACAAGGCCATCCTGGACCTGCTCACGCGCTTCGGCGCCAAGGTGCACCGCGAGGGCGAGAAGGTGACGGTGCAGAAGGGCAAGATGGTGGGAATAGACATCGATCTGGGCCACGTGCCTGATCTGTTCCCCATCCTGGCGGTCATTGCGACCCAGTCCTGGGGCAGGACCGTCATCAGGAACGCCGAGCACGT
>CAZCNG010000087.1:0-3003 GCA_964500045.1 uncultured Methanomassiliicoccaceae archaeon | reverse complement strand
GACCTGACCGCGCTGAACAAGTACGGAGAGTCGCACGACCTGCGCGGCGGCGGCCAGTTCTCCGGACGCATGACGGCGCCGATCGTCGCCGCGGGCGCCATCTGCAAGAGCCTGCTGGACCAACATGAGGTGGTGATCGCCGCCCACACCAAGAGCATCGGCAAGGTCGTGGACCCGGCCAAGCGAGAAGTGACGGAAATGATCGTCTTCGCCCGCACCAATCCGCTGCGGGCCGCGACGCCGGAGATGGCGGACCTCATGCGCGCCGAGATCGAGGCGGCGGCGCAGGAGGGCGACAGCGTCGGCGGCACCGTCCGCTGCGTCATCTTCAATCCCCCCATGGGCATGGGCGAGCCGTTCTTCGACACCGTGGAGGGCGAATTATCCAAGATGATCTTCGCCATTCCAGGCGTCAAGGGCATCGAATTCGGCGCGGGATTCCGTGCGGCCAGCATGAAGGGTTCGTGCCACAACGACCCGTTCATCGTGGAGGACGGCCGACTGCGCACTGCGAAGAACGACGCGGGCGGCGTCCTGGGCGGCATCAGCAACGGCATGCCCATCGACATGCTCATCGCCTTCAAGCCCACTGCATCTATTGCCAAGGAACAGATGAGCGTGGATTTAAAAAAGATGAGTGAATCTAGGTTGCGCATTGAAGGGCGGCATGACCCCTGCATCGTCCCGCGAGCCGTGGCGGCGGTGGAGGCGGCAGCAGCCCTTACCGTGGCAGATCTGTGCCTGCGGGGTGGACTCTTTGACTGACAGCGTGGACGGAATCAGGTGGAAGATCGAGGAACTCGACAGGGAGATCATGGACCTCATCCAGAAGCGCATGCAGGCGGCCATGAAGATGGGGCAGCATAAGGTGCTCAAGGCCATGCCGGTGCGCAACCTGCGCGTCGAGGACGAGGTCGTGACCCGGTACAAGGCGCGTGCGGCCGAGGTAGGCATCAGCCCGGCCGCAGCGGCGGAGATCGCCTCCATCCTCATCCGCGAGTCGGTGGAAGCGCAGGCCCGCATGCCTAGATCGATGGGTGCGCGCAAGGCGCTCATAATTGGTGGTTCAGGCAAGATGGGGAAATGGTTCGGCAGCTTCCTGCAGCTGCGCGGCATGGAGATCAGCGTCCTGGACCCAAAGCCGTCCAAGGAGTTCGCCAACGTCAAGGACCTATCCGCCTGCAAGGGGGCGGACATCATCGTGGTGGCGGTGCCGCTGGACAAAGCGCCCGCCATCCTCAGGGAGATCGCTGCCTTGAAGCCGAAGGGACTGGTCTTCGACATCGCCTCCGTGAAGGCGCCGCTCATCCCGGCGCTGAAGCAGGCGGTTGAGGATGGAGTGAAGATATGCTCCATCCATCCGATGTTCGGGCCGGACGCCAATTCCATCTACGCCCGGAACGTCATCGTCTGCGATTGCGGCAATGAGGCGGCGTTGAAGGAGTTCGTCGCCATAGTCGACAGCATGGGCTGCCACGTGATCACGATGCCGGTGGAGGACCATGACGGCCTCATCGTCTACGTCCTGGGCATGAGCCATGCGCTGAACATAGCCTTCTTCGAGGCCCTGCGCCGGTCGGGACGGGCCTTCATCGATCTGGAGGAGGTCGCGTCCACCACCTTCCGCAAACAGGCCGCCACCGCTGCGGATGTGGCCTCGGAGGACCCGCGGCTCTATTTCGAGATACAGCACGCCAATCCGCACACCGAGGAGATGCTAGATCTGCTGGTCTCGTCCCTCGCGGAGATCCGCGCGGCGGCGCTGCATCATGAAGCGAAGGATTTTATCAAGATCATGGATGAAGGAAAGAAGTACTTCGGAGGGGATTGAATGAGCAAGATTCAGGTCGCGGTCCTTGGCGCCACAGGGATGATCGGTCAGAGGTTCGTGCAGCTGCTGGAGGACCACCCTAATTTCGAGATCGGTGGTCTCTACGCGTCGGAGCGGTCGGAGGGCAAGAAGTTCCGCGAGGTCATCCGCGTCAAGGATGTCCAGTTCCAGGAAGAGACCCTCGACAGGAAGATCGAGCAGTTGGACAGCAAGGCCATCGCCACGCGTTGCCGCGCCGCTTTCAGCGGTCTGCCGACGGACATCGCCAAGGACACCGAGTCCTCGCTCGCCGACGCGGGCGTGGCCGTCTTCTCCAACGCCGCTTCGCACCGCATGAGACACGACGTGCCTTTGCTCATACCAGAGGTCAATCCTGAACACCTCATGCTCATCACTGCGCAGAAGACCTATGCCCATGGCGGGTACATCGTGACGAACGCCAACTGCTCAACGACCGGCCTCGCGCTCCCGCTCAAGCCGCTGTACGAGGAACTGGGCATCAAGTTCTGCTGCGTCTCCACCTATCAGGCGGTGTCCGGCGCCGGATATCCGGGAGTCCCGTCCTTGGACATCCTGGGCAACATCGTGCCGCACATCAGGGGCGAGGAAGAGAAGATGGAGCAGGAGATCTTCAAGATGCTGGGCCGCCTCACCTACGAGGGCGTCAAGGACGCCGAGTTCGACATGGTCGCCTCCTGCGCCCGCGTGCCGGTGGTCGACGGCCACACCGAATCCGTGGCCATGGTGACCGAGAAGCCCGCTTCGGTCGAAGAGGTCATCAAGATCCTGCGCAACTGGCGCCCCGAGCCGCAAAAGCTCGAGCTGCCGACCGCGCCCAAGCACCCGATCATCGTTCGCATGGAGGAAGACCGCCCGCAGCCGCTGTGCGACGCGTGGGCCGGCGAACCCTACCGCGCCCGCGGCATGGCCGCCTCGGTCGGACGCGTTCGTCTGAGCGGAAAGTATCTGAAGTTCTGGCTGCTGTCCCACAATACCATCAGGGGCGGTGCCGGAGGTTCGGTGCTGAACGCCGAGCTCGCTTTCGCCAAGAACCTGTTGAGGTGAACTACATGAGGACGTACGAGGAGATCAACCAGCGCATCAAGGCCGGGGACGCCGTGGTCATCACGGCCGAAGAGGCGGTGGCGCTGGTGCGCAAGGAAGGGGTCGCC
>CAZCNG010000086.1:0-9101 GCA_964500045.1 uncultured Methanomassiliicoccaceae archaeon | reverse complement strand
GTTCCGCGCTCATCTTGATGCGCGTTACGCGCTCGCCATGGCGCATCGAGTTGTCGATCAGATTGTAGTGGACCTTCTCCGCCAAGGGATCGGCCAGCACCTCCACACCATCGGTACCATCCTCCAATTCCATCCTGACTGGATGCAGCATGGCAAAGGCGCCTGCGGTCTGGTGGCCAGGTGATGCCCAAGAGGGCTCCTTGACACCAATGTCCTGGTATTCCTTAGTGAAGGCAATCTGTCGTTGCACATTGTTGGCCGCCAGTTTCATCTTATCGAAATACTCCAGCAAGGGGAGATCTTTTTCTCGGAGCTTGCATAATTCCAGGAAGCCGGTGAGGACCAGCACCTGGTTGTTGATGTCGTGCCTGGTAATGCTATTGAGGAGGTTCAGCTTCTTGCTCGCCTCGTTGAGCGCCCGCTCGATCTTCCTGCGGTCGGTGATGTCCCGGGCCACGCTGATGATCGCCACCGGTTCCCCCGTTTCGTTGTAGGCATAGGTGAGGCTGTTGTTGACCCATATGGTGGAACCGTCCTTGCGGTATTCCTCCAGTTCCAACAACAACATCGGTCTGGAGCCGTTGGTATGGGGCGCATCCATCGCCAGGGCCTCGTCGAAGGCCCGCATGACCACCTGGAGCGATTCCGGGGTCATTATGTCGGCTACATCCTTTTGCATCGTCTCCTCAGGCGTGTAGCCGAAGATGTCTTCGATCGAAGGGCTGGCATATGTCACGTGCAGGTCGAAATCCAACATCACGATGACCTCGATCATGTTATCGGTGATCAGGCGGTATCTCTTCTCGCTCTCGTGGAGCGCATCCTCCATCCGCTTGCGCTCAGTGATATCGGTGTCGCTGCCTTGGTATCCGAGCAGGCCGCCATGTTCGTCCAGCAAGGGGATGCCATTGGTGGCGACCCAAACGGTCCGGCCGTCCTTGGTCTGCACGGGGTTGACCAGGTCGTGGATCAGTTCCCTGCGTTCGAATAGCTCGAGGGCCATTCCCTTGAATTCCTCCCGGCCAGATTCTGGATGCAGGTCGTAGAAGTGCTTCTTGCCCACCAGCTCTTCAGATATGTAACCAAGGACGGCCTCGGAGACGCCGCTTACGTATGTGTACATCCCCTGAGCATCCGACTGCCAAGTGACGGTGCCGCTGTGTTCGGCCATCCGATCGAACCGGACCTCACATTCTCGCAGCGCCCCCTCCGCCCGCCTAATGCCGGTGATGTCAACGATCGTCAACCTAACTCGGTGGGCTCTGGGGCTGGCGTCCATGACCCAAACGCTTTCTATCTGGGCCGGGAATATAGAACCATCGATCCGTTTGAGGGTTAGCAAGCAGGTCTGTTTATCCCTTTCTTTCAGTACTTTCAAGAAATGTTGGTACCAGACACTCGAATCATTTTCAATGATGAATTTACTGAAGCGACTATTTATCAGTCGGGCAGGAGCAATGCCGAGAAGATTGGCACTGGTAAGATTCGCCTCCATTACCAAACCACTGTCTGTGAGCGTGATGTATCCCAGCGGCGCGTTCTCATAGAGGTCAAAGTACTTGTCCCGCGTCTCCTCCAGGGCCACCTGCGCTACCCTGAGCTCCTGGGCCTGCATTTCGAGCTCGACCTGGTGCACCTGGAGTTCATGGATGGGGTGCATCATCGCCTGCTTCTCTAGCTCGAGCGAGAACTTCGGGAATCGTCTCAGTCGCTCTTCTGCCTCGTTCCTCAAGGAACATTCCTTGCCTAATTTGAGATCCTCCGCACGCTTGTTTTCGGTGACGTCCCAGTTCGTGCCGACCATGCGCAACGCTCTGCCAGAGGCGTCGCGTTGCACCAATGCAAGGGCGCGGATATGGTGGACGGTCCCATCTGGCCAGAGGACGCGGAACTCGGTGTCATACTCCTTCTCTCCGCGCAGCGCCATCTGTGTCTCTTCATCTCCCCTCTCAGCATCCTCCGGGAAAAGCCCTGCCTTCCAGGCCTCATAGGCACCGCCGAATTGCTCCTCTTTGATCCCGTAGAGCTTGAACATCTGGCCATCCCAGGTCAGCTTGTTATTGATGACGTCGAAGTCCCAGATGCCGACGCCTCCGGCCCGTGTGGCCAGCGAGAGGCGGTCGGAGGTCTGCAGCAATCTCTCCTCCGCCCGCTTGCGTTTTTCCCTGTCACGAAGACTGATGATGCCGAAGGACAGGTCCATCGTCATATCCTTCAGCAGGGCTAGCTCTTCCTCATCGAAGCCACAGATCTGTTCCGAGTAGATCATCAAGGCTCCGAAGACATCATCTTCCTCCTTGAGCGGGATGGCGATGCTGGAGTGGTAGCCACGTTCAGTTGCCGTCGCCAACCAAGGCATTATGCTCGCATCGGTTCTGTAGTCCTGAATGAAGACCGTCTGGCCCGTGCGTATGGCCCTTCCCGTGGGCCCCCTTCCGCGCTCGGTGTCGGCCCAGGTTATCCGGGCCTGCGCTAGGTAGCCCTGCTCGAATCCGCTCCATGCGCTGACACTGACGGACTTGGCCTCATCTTGTTCGGCCATCCCTATCCAGGCCATGCGATATCCCGCGACATTGCAGATGATGTTGCAGATGTCGCTAAAAAGGGTCTGCTCATCCTTGGCCCTGATCATGGCCCTATTGCATTCTGAGATGGCACGTAGGTTCCGGTTCAGGCGCCTCAAGCTCTCCTCCGCCTGAAATCTTTGCACCGCTGACCTGATCCGGTGTTCCAATTCGACGTACTGGGATTCCGGTTTCCCTCCCTTCTGCAGGTAGGAGTCAGCACCATTGTTCAATGCTTCGATGACCACCTCCTCCCTCCCCCTACCAGTGAAGAGGATGAAGGGGATCTGATTCCCATCGCCCCGCAGCGATTTGAGGAATTGTATACCGTTCTCAACCGGCATCTGGTAGTCGGAAACGATGACATCGAAGTGCCCTTGTTCGAGAGCCATCATGGCCTTTGATACGGAGTCGCTGGTCTCCACTTTCATGTCCTCGGATTGTTCCAGGAACTCCTTGGATAGCTCACAAAGGTACGGTTCGTCATCGACGACTAGGACCCGGATGGGTAGAATTAATGACATTTAGATACCGATTAAACGATGAGCATCCCGCCTATTTATCGTGAGGTGTGCTCCAAGTATCTGTTCAGGTGTACCCGTTCCAGTATAGAAATACAGACCAAACAATCGTCTAGCATCTTGCCCCCCTCTGAGCCCAAAGGGCTCGCAGTCGAGAACATTTCCTCCGCACTCGAGGCTGCAAGCAGTTCATTGTTGATACTTACTACCCGGCGCTTTATCTGCGTGTCGGCGGTGACTCCGAGCGCGACCCTCTCGACGAGCATGCCAGATTAGAAATCTTCAAGAAGCTGGTACGTTGGATCGCGCGTATCTCTCGATGTATCAAGTTCCCGATATCTCGAATCAACCACATTCCTGAAAAGGGGTATTTTGTCCAAAAACAGTTAAGTTCCAGAAGACGGTGCTTGCTTGAAGATGAACCAATGAAGAACAAGACTCGGATTCATCGAATGGTTGCCATCGCTCTTGCGGTTCTGCTTGTGGTGGTCTGCTTCAGCGTCGTCCTTGGGCAAAGGGGAAGTCAAGCTGCAACCGTCTATACAACTCTTGACCGGATGATCCTTCCAAATTCTCCGATCCCATCGACGATCCATCCCTATGATGTCTCGAAGTTTTCGGAATTTGGCTACGGCCAATACCGATATGGCGCCGGGCTAGGGTATGATGAACGATTGGATATTATGTCCGCCGATTATTCCAATGCAAACGTCACCGAGGTTTCCAGTTTGCTGAGATTCTTCGCCATGACCGACGTCCACCTCACTGATAAGGAGTCACCTGCGCAAGCGGTCTATTTCGGTATCAGAGAAGATGGAATCGTCTCAGGATATTCTCCTGCGATGTCCTATTCAACGCAAATGCTGAATGCGGCCGTGCAAACTGTGAACGAGATCAACAAAAAAGACAGTCTCGATTTCGGCCTCTTCTTGGGAGACCTCGGTAACAGCGGGCAGTACAACGAACTCCGCTGGTTCATTGACACCCTTGATGGCAAGACGATAAACCCCGATTCCGGCATCAAAGACGATCCGGTCCCGGGGCCGAACAACGACTATCAGGATGAATTCAAGGCCGCGGGGCTCGACAGTTCCATTCCCTGGTACACTGCCCTCGGCAACCACGATCATTTCTGGGTGGGAACCAACCCTCCGACGGATAATATGACGAAAACGTACACCGGTTCTGATATCCTCAAGATCGGAGACATCTTCACGCCGGGCGGCTTCTACCGTTCGGATTTCTATGTGGGTACGATCAATGGCTCCACGCCCGATGGCACTCCGATAGGCGCTGGGCCGGTCAACAGCACGACTCCGATCACAGTAGCCCCGGATGCAAACCGGCGTTTCATAACCGTAGCGGAATGGATGAACGAATTCTCCAACTCGACCTCATCGCCCTCCGGGCACGGATTCAGCGGCGTTGAACCGGGATTTGCCTGCTACACCTTCGAGCCGGACCCGAACGTACCCATACGGGTCATCGTCCTTGACGACACACAATCAGCGGATGACCTAGATATCGAAGGTTACGGACATGGTACTCTGGATCAGAAACGCTATGACTGGCTCGTCAGCGAACTAGACAAAGGCCAGGCAGAGGACAAGCTGATGATCGTGGCCGCACACATACCCATTGGTGTGAATCTGAGCGGCAGTCTCGAACCCTTCATCGGCTGGAGCACCCAGGCGGCCGTCTCAGAAGCAGATCTGTTAGCTAAACTGCACACCTACCCAAATCTTCTCATGTGGGCCTCTGGACACCGCCATCTGAACGATATTACGGCGCAGTATTCTCCCGATCCAGAACATCCAGAGTTAGGATTCTGGGTCGTCGAATCGCCGTCGCTGAGGGAATACCCGCAACAGTTCCGCACCTTTGAGATAGTCTTCAACAGCGACAACACGATCTCGCTCTTCGTCACCGATGTCGATCCGAACACCGAAGGCAACATGCTCGCAGAGAAGTCGCGTTCCTACGCCCTCGCAGCTTACCAGATATTCAATGCCACACTGCTGAATCAACCCACTGGTACACTTTCCTACAACGCGGAACTGCTCAAGCAGCTGACCCCCGCGATGCAGGAGAAGCTCAAAGCACTTGCCCCCCGGTCGAGCGAGCGAACTGGAGCATCAAACCATGGAGCTAGCTCGGTCTCTTCCGAGATGGCGAGCGAACCCGCGGACGACATGTACTGCTATCCATGCGCTGGATGGTTTGATGATCTCGGCGTCTCAGTGCCACGACCCGCCGTAGATCTTTCCTGCCGGGACCTTGGCATCCGCTCTGCGATCGCAGATTGTATGCGCTGGGGTCATCCTCCAGGAAGAGACTCTGACCAGACGCAGGATCAAGAGGACGTAACTTACACCAATTGCAGCGAGGTGCCGATCCCGTTGGAGACCTCCTTCGGGAGGATCTCCTCTGATCCGCTCGATCATCCCATTGACCATTCGCCGTGGTCTTCGACGGTCGATGAAGGCTCTTCCTGAATGGCACCGGCTGAGATCCAGCCGCGGTCAAGCTATATCGCATTGATATCGAAGCACATCTCTGCGGCATCGTCAACGTGAGCGTTGCGACGCTGCCCCTGCCGTAGCATTGCCCTCAGGACAATTTCCAGAATGCAGGCCGGCGCGAATGATCTCGAACGTTCAGAAATCGGATAGGCCCGAGTCGCATCTTCCATCGGGGCAGCGGCGGTCAGGTCATTGCTATGAATGCGCCTATTCAACTACATCCGCTCAAAACTACGAACGCGTTCCCAATCGGTCACTGCCCGGGAGTACGCATCCAATTCAGTATCCGCCATGTGGGTATAGTGTTTTTGAACATCTAGCCCAAAGGTATTGCCAACCCAGAGGCTATTGGCCCAAAGGTCGCGAGCTTCTTTCAGAGAAGTTGGAATGCGATCCGTTTCTAGAGCGTATGCATTGCCTTGGAATATCGGCTCCAGCTCCAGATCATTTTCGATCCCATCTAATCCGGCTGCGATCATTCCAGCCACGGCGAGATATTGATTTACATCGCCGCCCGGAGCCCTATTCTCAACACGTAGACCAAGACCTTCACCAACCAAGCGAAGTGCGCAGGTGCGGTTGTCTCTTCCCCACTTGATGGCAGTTGGCGCGAAAGTACCCGGCTGGTAGCGCTTGTAGGAGTTGATATTTGGGGCGAATAGAAGTGACAACTCTCGCATGTGCCCTTGAAGCCCGGCCAGATATGCGCGCCCCATCTGCGACAAGCCAGCGCCCGCAGCGCCTGCTAGAACTGCATCACCATCTTTATCCCGGAAGGAGAGGTGGATGTGGCAGGAGTTGCCCTCTCTCTCATTGAATTTGGCCATGAACGTGAGGGAGCAACCTTGACCCGAGGCGATCTCCTTCGCCCCCATCTTGTAAATAGAATGGTTATCGCAGGATCTAAGCGCCTCTTCGTAGCGGAAGGTGATCTCGTGTTGGCCGAAGTTGCATTCACCTTTTGCCGATTCTACCGTGAGCCCTGCGCCATCCATATCGACGCGAATCGCGCGTAGCAGTTTTTCAACCCGGGCAGTTCCCCCCAGTGAGTAATCGACATTATATTGGTTTGCAGGTATCAAATTGCTATATCTCTTATTCCATGCCTCTTCATAGGTATCTCTAAAGACCATGAATTCAAGTTCAGTTCCGCACATGGCGACCATCCCCGCCTTTTCCAGGCGGGCAAGTTGGGTCTTTAGAATAGTTCGAGGCGAGACAGAGATTCCATGTTTATGATGATCCACGAAATCGGCGATCACCATCGCTGTGCCAGGTTGCCATGGCAGATAGCGCAATGTGTTCAGGTCGGGTGCCATCCCCATGTCGGCATATCCCGTGTCCCACGAGGCGATCTCATAACCTTGGACGGGATTCATCTCTACATCGACGGCCAACAAATAATTGCAGCCCTCGATCCCGTTCCGTAGGGTGTCGGCCAGGAAGAATTTTCCGTGGATGCGCTTCCCCTGCATGCGGCCTTGCATGTCAGTGGCGCCTACGACCACGGTGTCGATTGCGCCAGATTCGATATCCCTACGCAACTGTTCAACTGAGATCATCACAATCTCCCCCTGGCAATTTTTTTCTGCCAAGGACCAGTGCTTTGCAATGATTTAAGATGAACGCGGATAGGCGACCCCTCTGGTGAATCCATCAAGTACCTATTAATTGGAAATGAATTAATATGTTTCTTCTAGGAATATTTATCCAGATCTATTCTCGACGATCTCGATGAGGTGCGACGCGTGGACCGACGGTCGTGTTTTTCAGACTCACCGATTCTGTCCTACTTCTTCCTCAACAACGACCACGATGTCTAGGACTGCAATGATGGCGATCGCGATGCCGGCGTAGCGCATGGTGTTGTCCGTGCTCTGTGGAGTGGCGCTGCCGGGGGCGTGTCGCATGCCCCGCGATCCTCTGCAGGTGGTCTAGGGCAACTTGGTGTGGCGATCCCCTAATCTACGGGGGGGGGGCCGCCACGCCCCCGCCGGTACCAGCATCTCGAAGCGCACACCTTCTCCTACCTTCCCGTTCTCTGTGATGGTGATGCCGGTGATGGCCAGTATCTCCCGGCAGAGGAAGAGGCCGAAGCCGGTGTTCTTGCCGAAGCCCTTTTCGAAGAGGCGTTTCTTATCCTCTTCACTGATGCCGACGCCATCATCCTCGTAGACGATGAGCATGGCATCGCCCCTCTGTTCCGCGCTCATCTTGATGCGCGTTACGCGCTCGCCATAGCGCATGGAATTGTCGATCAGGTTGTACGGTACTTTCTCAGCCAAGGGGTCGGCCAATACCTCTATTCCTTTGGTATTGTCCTCCAGATCCATTCTGACCGGATGCAACATGGCAAAGGCCTCTATGGTCTGGTGGCCTGGTGATACCCAGGCGGGCGCTTTGACGCCGATGTCCTCGTATTCTTTGGTGAACTGGATCATGGCGGAAACCCGTTGCGCGGCCGTCTCCGCACTCTGGAGGTGCGCATTGGATGAGGGAATGAGGCGTTCTCTCTCCAATAGGGCAAGGTGTCCTTGGAGCACCAGGAGCTGATTGGTGATGTCGTGCCTCGTTACGCTAGATAAAAGATTGAGCTTGCGGCTGGCCTCGTGGAGCGCCTCCTCCACCTGCTTGCGTTCGGTGATGTCCTGTCCCTGCGCGATGGTGGCGATGATCTCCCCTTCGGGGTTGGTGAGCGAGGCCGAGTTCCACAGGACGGTGCGCACACTGCCATCCAGTGCCTGGATGGGTATCTCTACCACTTCCCAGCGCTGACCGGCCGACGTCAATTGCACCACGGCCAAGGAACGTTCCCGGCTCTCCTTCGGGAAGAGTATGTGGAGATGCTGTCCGCACACCTTCTCGGCGTTCATGCCAGTAAGGGGTTCGAAGGCATGGTTGAAGATGGTGATGCGCAGCTGTGAGTCCCAGACGATGATAGGCGCGTTCGCGTAATCGAGCAGGTTGTTCAGGTACGTGTTCGTCCGTCTCAGCTCCTCCTCCGCTCTCTTTCGTTCGGTAATATCGGTGAGCATTGCGAAAGAACCATCGAATCTGCCTTCAGGGCTCATGATCGCCCTTGCTGAGACCAGGGCCCAATGCTCCCCGCCATCTTTTCTCCGGAAGCACCGTTCGTAGACGGCGTCCCTCCCCTGGGCGCGGACCTCCATCTGCCCGTGGTGGTCGCCCAGTTCATCTTCGGCCAAGAACGATTCGAACTTCTGTCCGAGCATTTCTTCAACCGTATGACCAAGCATTGACGCCATCTGCGGATTGATGAAGGTCATCCGGGCCTCGGTGTCCAAGATGATGATGCCTTCGATGGCCGTTTCCACGACCCTGCGGTATTTCTCCTCGCTCTCCCGCATAGCCTCATCTGTCCGATTGCGCTCGGTGATGTCGCGACAGAAGCAGATCAGCATGCCCCCGTTGACATTCTGGCTCTGGTGCAAAACTCTTTTCCGGCATTATGACGGAACTGAATTGATGTCCTG
>CAZCNG010000085.1:0-9140 GCA_964500045.1 uncultured Methanomassiliicoccaceae archaeon | reverse complement strand
GTATAGATCTCCGAGGGCATGGCCGTGAGGTTCTCGGGGGCATTGGGGACGGAACGCGGATAGACATTTATGTGCCTCGAGGTCCCGCGACCCACGATGTTCTCCGCCTCGATCCAATAGGTGTAGTTGACGCCGTCCGCAAGGCCGGAGTCGAGATAGACACCGCTTCCCTGCACCACAGCCACCACCACCACGTCTGATGCGTTCACCCAGCGCATGATCCAATGCCTGAGGGTAGGCGCACCCGGAGCTGGTTCCGAGGTCCAGATGAGGGTCGCACTGTGACTGCCCTCCACCACCGTGAGGAGATGCGGATGCGGAACGTCCAAGGTATGGGCGCTAATGGCGAGACAAGGTTCGCTCTCCCCGGCATCATTGAGCGCGATGACCGCGTAGTAGTAGGTGGCGTTATCCGGAAGACCCTTGTCCGTGTAGGACTCGATGACCCCCATGGAGACCAGGAGGGTAAGATTGGCGGCGCTGTCCCCTCTGAGGATGATGTAGCCCTTGAGGGGGGAGCCGCCGTTCTCGAGGGAGCGGATCCAGGTAAGCTCGATCTCTCTTACGCCCGGTGTACCATTGAGGTCGCGGGGGCTTCCCGGAGGTATGTCGGGCAGCACCTTCAGCGTGATGGAACGTTCGCCCTCTCCCGCGGGATTGACGGCGCTGACCTGGTAGTAGTAGCTCTTGTAGGCGATGAGATCGGAGTGCACGAACCAGGTTTGGTTGATGACCTCTGCGATGAATATGGGGGAGCCAGTGCTCACCTCATAGATGCGATAGCGAGTGATGTTGGCGCCTCCGTTGAAGGTGGGCGGCATCCACGTGATGTTGAGGAAACGGTCACCGCGGATCGCCTCCAAGTTTATGGGCGCGTTGGGCACGGTACGCGGGGTCGCCTTCACTATCTCCGAGTAGGGGCCGACCTCGCCATCCTTCACTATGCGAACGGCGATGAAATAATCGGCGCCGTTGACCAGACCATTGATGGTGCAGATCAGGCTGCCCTGTATGGTCCGATTCAGCATGAGGCTGTCATTGGTGCGCCCGATGTAGACCCAAGATTCCTTAATGGCGCTGAGACTGGTGCCGTTGAGCGACCAGGATATCTGTAGAGAACCATCTCCCGCGACCACGGTCACGTTGATCGGGGTCACTGCCGCGGCCGAGGCCGTTCCGCTAGCGAGCGCCTGGGTCATGAGGATGAGGAGGATCAGGGCTGGGATCAATGCCAACGGCAACGAGCTTCGCCTGTCCGCTTCAGCCCGGGGGAGGGTTCTCATTATGAGTCTGAGCAGACCCTGCGCCTCATAAAAGGGTCGCGACCTGATTATCGAGGCTGATACTCGGCACTTCACGATTATATATCGTCCCGGTCATGGTAAGATTGCTCAAGGGCGATGCTTTTCGCATCTGGAATATGCCTAAAGTGTGGCCCGGCATCTTGGCAAGGATGATCTGATGAATGTAATAGCCGGCTCTAATGGCACTTCCGGTTCAGAGAAGGCGACGGAGTTCGCTTTCGCCTACTGCCGTGCCGTCGGGGCAAATTTCTATGTCCTGTATGTGGTGAGCACCAAGTCCGAGGAGGACAAGGACAAGAACATCAAGAATGGCATGCGTGTGCTCGGCCGTCTCAAGATCCGCGGGGCGGACCTAGGGGTCCCCATGGCCACACTTCTTGAGGCGGGCGAACCCCATGAGAACATCATCGAGGCGGCCAAGCGCCTCAAGTGCGAAATGATCGTAATCGGGAACTCAGAAAAAGGGCGGGGGCTTTTTGGAGCTAGCACCTCGGAGCAGATCTTCAAGAATGCCCATTGCACAGTGACCGTGGTCAAGTGATCGGCACGGCCAGAGCGACGCCCCCTGCGTCAGGATCAGTATCGATTATGATACTGTATGGAGAATTAATATCATGCCTTGTGCACCAATCGGAGACGTGTTGACATGAATTCCTCTGACCATTACACAGAATGCGTCTCCATTCCCGTTCTTTCATCAAGACCTTCCGAGCCCCAGGCCGGGAGGACGTTCTGATGGCCTCCGCCTATCCGCAAAGGGGAGAGGCCGGCCACGAGACCAGCGAAACTATGGTGGATCCAATGGCCGCCCATGCGCTACTGCAGGGATTCATGTCCTTCCCCATGGCCATGAGCATCGACCGGGAGGATGGCAGGGTCGTTCAGGCCAATGACGCCTTCCTTTCACTACTGGGCCTGGAAAGTCACGATGTCACCGGGCAGAGACCCACCGAACTCGGCCTGCGCGACCTGAAGCCCCAGGCAAAGACCAAGGCGGTCACGAGGTCGACGCGGTTGCTCATGCCCGACGGTAGGGTCCTGCGCTGCGATTCCAGGAAGATCGAAGGCGGCGCAGCGGACCTCTTCGTCAGCACCTATGCCGTGGAGGGCGGGCAATCCCGCCCTGAAGAAGGGAGCGGGCGCATCGAGGCGCTGGAGGCGATAAACGAGGGGGTGGTCTTCATTGACCAAGATGGAAGGCTGGAGCATGCCAATGGGTCCGCTGAAGCGCTTCTGCACTTCGACCTCGAAGGATCGAAGGGTCATGAGATCTCCGGCATCTTCGCCGCCTTGGCGATCCCGGAAGCGGCCCAGCTCGTCGAGACCGTGCTCCTGCGCGGGAAGTCTGAACAAAGAGAGTACTATTATGACGAGGACGGCGAGGACCGCTGGATCCACGTGGATGTACAGCGCTGCAAGAGCGGCACCATGATGGTGGTCTCCGATCGCTCCAAACTGCGCATCGACGAGACCGTCATCCGTCAGGGCGAGCAACAGTACCGGCGACTGGTCGAGTTGAGCAACGATGGCATATGGTCGGTGGACGAGGAATTCACCACGACCTTCGTCAGCCCACGCATGGCGGAGATCCTTGGATGCAATAGTTCGTCCATCTCTAGTATCAATTTCTATGAATTGATGGACTTCCGGGTGGTGGAGAACGTCCGGAAGGACCTCTCGCCGCTGAAGAGCGGCATCACGGTGCAGACCCGAGCGGCCTTGAAGACGACGAAAGGGGATATCGAAGTCTGTATCCGGGCCTGCCCCATCCTCAACGAGGATCTCGACTTCTGCGGCGCGCTGATGCTCGTCACCGACATGACCGCCCTGCAGGTAGCGAAATCCAAGGCCGCCCGCATCGAGGCGGATTTCGATGCACTGCGCGCGGTCGGACCGGCAGGATTGGTGGAGCTCAATGCCCGGGGGCTCGTGGTCAATCTTTGCCCGCGCGCAGAAGAGATGAGCGGCGTTTCCAATTCCTCCCTCGCGGGCAAGGATGTGATGGACCTATTCATGGCCGAGGACCGGGAACGGATGCGACAGGCCTGGGAGCAGAGCGTGCGCATCGGAGTGCCCATGGCCGAAGAGGCCCGTTTGTCTGGGCCTAAAGGTATCTTCTGGGTCCAAGTGAGCGGCAAGTGCAAGAACAACGGTGGCGCCATCTGGAGCCTCGCACCGTTGCAGAAGATGAAGGACCTGGAGCGGCAGTTGCGCCGCACCGAGGCCCTCTACAATACGGTCATCAGCAATCTGCCCAACGGGGCGATCATCTTCTTCGACCGGAATCTAAGATACCAGTTCGCAGGAGGTCCGCTGCTGAAGGAGATCGGACTGGCGAGCGAGGACATAGCCGGACTCCATATGAGCGAGGCCATGGACCCCGGTGCAGTGGCTCTTATGACCCCCTACTACAAGGGAGCTTTGGAAGGGAGGGAGGCGGTCGTCAAGACCGATGGTGAAGGCGGGCGCCTCATCATGACCCACTTCCTACCAGTTCGCATGGAAGGGGAGGGCATCGTGGGCGGAATGGTGGTGGGAATTGACATCACCGAGTACGAGCAGAGCATCATCGGCCTGCGCCAGGCCGAGCTTCGTCTTAACGAGATGTTCTCCCGGGCGTCCGAGGGCATGGCCATCACCGACCGTCGCGGCATCGTGCTGAAATGGAATGAAAGCATGCGCGAACTGACCGGACTGCGGGCCGAGGAGGCCATCGGCAGGCCGATCTGGGACATCGAATTCGGTCTTCTGCTACCGAGCCAGAAGACCCAGGCCGGGTATCGGCAGCTGTTGGAGCACCACCGCTCCATGCTGACGCGCGGCCGTTCCGCCGTATCGCGGCGGGAGATGACCATCGCCGGTGATGGCGAGACGCAGCGGTGCATCGAGAAGGACGAATTCCCTCTGCACGGCAAGGATGCCGAGGGATTGGGCATCATCTGTCGCGACATCACCGAAAGAAAATTCGCCGAACTGATGCTGGGAATGCCCAACCGCACCCCGCGTAAGGTCCCTGGACGTCAATAGCAACGACTATCTAGTGGCCTCCGGTTCTATCGAATGCCTCAGGGGAGAAAAGGAAATTTGATGACCAAAGTCATCATCATCTCGAACCGATTAGCAACGGCCGACGTCTGGAGCGAAAGCGAAGCCCGGTGCACCGGTCTCAAGGTCGAGGTGGTGAACAACCTGGAAGCGCTGGAAAAGTCGTCCGCATCAGGGCTGGTACTGACCCTGTTCGGAGACGATGCCGCTCAGGTGCACGGCCTTATTCTCGATCATTCGCAAAAGGGCAGCTCTATGGGCAATATTGCGACCGCGGAGAAGACAATGGACATCCCGGTCGCGGTCGATGAGATGTATGCCAGCATCTTCGAGAGCTCCCGCGAGATACTCATTCTTCTCGATCTGGAGGGGAAGATCATCCTCTGCAACAGACCGTTCCGCGACATGGTCGGCCTGGCTGCGCTGGAGATCGTCGGCGAGCCGCTCCTGCCCTTCCTGGAGGAGGATTCCGCAGAGGCAGTGGCCCGCCTTCTTTCCGCTCCGGTCACGGTGGAGAAAGGACTGGTGCTGGAGGTGGCGCGGCCGGACGGGGGCGTGTCCGCCCTCGAGATCATCCCGCATGCGTTGAGCCACAACGGCAGGGTCTACGGCACTCAGCTGCTGGGAAGGGACATCACGGAGAAACGTAAGAGCGACTCCGACCTGGTGTTGGCGAACAAGAAGCTGGTGCTGCTCGGAAGCATGACCAGGCACGATATCCTCAACAAGGCCATGATCCTCAGCGGCTATATCGAGATGGCATCATCCGACTCCATCGGCGCGGAGGGCAAGGCGGCCCTGGATTCGGCGCAGAGGGTGCTGGAGAGCGTGGTCCGCATCATGGAGTCCACCCGCAACTATCAAAAGCTTGGTTCGTCGGACTCGACCTGGATCAACATCTCCAAGGAAGTTGCCTCCTACATCCGGGGAAGAAGTTTCCCGGGGGTCGAATTCTGTTGCAGCACGGGCGACCTGGAGGTGCTAGTGGACCCCATGTTCGTCAACGGTCTGCACAATCTCATCGAGAACTCGGTGCTGCATGGTCAACGAACCAGCCACATCTCCATCTCCGCCGCTAGGAGGGGGAAGAACATGGTCCTGCGCATCAGTGATGATGGCATCGGCATCCCGGAAGCGGACAAGGGTCGCATCTTCAATTGGTCCTACAAGAATCGCTCCGGGCACGGTCTGCACTTCATCCGCGAGGCCTTGGCCATCACGGACATAGAGATCCTTGAGGTCGGCGTGGAGGGGGAAGGCGCGATCTTCGAACTGATCATGCCGAGGGGCAGGTTCCGTCTGCCCGGTTCCCGCGGATCCGCGAAGGGGCGCCGAGCGAAAGAATGAATCATGGGCGGGTACATGGTAGGTCGTGGCGAGGCGTTCGCGCATCTACGTTCCGCTGATCCGCAGCTCCTTCGACCGGAGGTTCCAGCTGGCTCGCCTCACGCGAAGGGGCCGGATAGGCGACCTCGTCGGAAGGATGCTCTTCGAGGGCGACGACATGGTCGTGCTGCCCCGCGACGGGACGGTGCGGTCCCGGGTCATTCCGTTGGACCTGAAGGCAGAGCCGGAGAGCATCCCGCTGCCTTCCCTGGTGGCTGAGCATTTTGTGCGCCAGGCGTCACAGCATTTCATCATGAAGGACTGCCTCTGCCGCCGCGCCGACTCCTGCCGCGATTACCCCGTCGACCTGGGCTGCCTCTTCCTGGGGCCAGGTGTGGAAAGGATCGATCCATCCTTGGGTAGGGGGGTGACCGCGGCAGAAGCCCTGCAGCACCTGAGCCGTTGCCGCGAGGCGGGGCTGGAGCACATCATCGGACGTAACAAGCTGGACAGCCTATGGCTCGGCACCGGCAAGAAGGAAGATCTTATGACGATCTGCAATTGCTGCCCCTGTTGCTGCCTATGGAAGATGCTCCCCGAGCTGCGTCCGGACCTGGGCGGGGTAATGACCAGGATGCCCGGCATCGACGTAGCCGTGGACGAGGGCGCCTGCAGCGGTTGTGGCACCTGTACCAAGGGGAGATGCTACGTCGGAGCCATCTCCCTGGTCGAGGGGAGGGCGCGCATCGACCCGGTCTCCTGCCGTGCCTGCGGCCGCTGCGTGGAATCCTGCCCCAAGGGGGCGATCACCATTTCCGTCGGCGATCCTGAAGCAGTGCGGAGCACGATCGAACGCCTTGCCCCGCTGGTGCGCCTGTGACTCGGCCAGCGACGGTCTGGCAGGGAAAGCATATATGGTCTCTCGGCCGTTATACGTTCTGTCATGCCAGACCCGCCAGCGATAGAAGCCCTGGATGCGGCCTTGACCACCTGGCTGCGCCGCGGCTATGAATTTGGTCAGGGTCGGAAATACATAGAGTCGCTCGACCTGACCTCGGGCAGCGCCCTGGTGGCCGATTGCGAAGCTGCCTGCCCCTGGTTCGGCGACACCGTGGTGGCGGCGCGCAACTACCTGCGCCTGATGGTGCAGCGGGCGGTGGCCACCAACCGCGGGCAGATACAGGTGGTGCTGCTCGGGCCGGACATGTCCCCCTTCTGCTTGGAGCTGCTCGAGTCGATGCCGAACGTGCGCGCGCTCTTCGAAGTCGGAGGCCCCAGCCTGCGGATGAAGGAGGAGTTGGTCCGCACCATCGCCCCCAGGAGCGTGCCTAGGCTGCGATTCCAGGTGACGGACATCGGAGCTCCCGGTCTGAAAGCACTCCTGGTCGATGGGGGCGACAACGACCTCCAGGCGGAGATGCCCACCATCGCCCTGGTGGAGAATGCGAGCCAGTTCTCTGCCGACGCCCTGGCGTCCGCTCTTGGCGCGTTCCGCAGCTCGGGGCGCAATCTGGTCATCGCCCATCACATGGTCCCCTATTCGGAAGCTACCGAGAGCGGCACAGCTCAGAGGTTGGAAGAAGCCTTTCGCCGGCATTGTCCGCAGTGGCGACCGCATTCCAGCGAATCCATGCGATCCCTTCTGATCGGCGCGGGCGCCAAGACAGCTCCCCAGCAGGGAATGCACGCCTTCGAATCGGTCCAGCAGAACGGTCCCCTGCATTTCGTTGACAGCGAGGGGTGGTCGCGCATCACCTACGGCGTCATGTGAACGCCCGGCGGCACGGCTAACGTACGTAACCGCTGCGGGTACGAAGATAGAAATGGACTAAGCCGGATTTACCATCATGAGCGCCAAGGACAAGCTCTTCATCGATTCCCTGGTGGCCGACGTCTACGATCTCATGGGGCAGCCCGCCGCCACGGTGGGCGTGGAGGCCAAGTTGGGGGATGTGGTGGACGTCCTGATCAAGGACCCGCTCTCCCGCAAGGTCTATGTCGTAGACGCTGAAGGGAAGCTCCTGGGGGTGGTGGACGCGGAAACGGTCCTCCGGCTCATCGGTTATCGGGTCGGGATCCACCGCAACGCCGGCATATCGGTCCTTGGCTTCTTGCGCGACACGCTCAAGGAGAATGCCGTGGACTTCCTGCGCAAGGTGAGGCCGGTCACAAAGGATACTAAGCTGACCGCCGCCCTCCAGATCATGTTGGATGATAATATGGCCGACCTGCCCGTGGTGGATGACCATGGTCGCCTAGTGGGCGAGTTGATGAGCATGGAGCTGCTGACCCGGGCGCGCACCCTTTTCCAGCGGGAGAAGTGAACTTCATGGAACGTCGTATTGCCGAACTGAAAGTGTCCGAAGTGATGAGCAAGGACTTGATCTGCGTAGCGCCCGAGATGCGCCTCTCCGAACTGCGCCAGTTGTTCCAGGACAAGGACTACAACGCCTTCCCGGTGACGGTGGACGGAAAATTGGTGGGCATAGTGTCAAAATTGGACCTGATGCGCATCTTTGCGCCTGGACGGGGAGTCACCCGTGCCGATCTTCTCAATACATTATTATCTGAAAAGGTGGATGATATAATGACCGGGGCGGTCGTGTCCGTGGGTCCGGACGACGACATCGAACTGGCGGTGCAGTACATGGTCGAGTATCGTCTGCGCAGCCTGCCGGTCGTGGCGAAGCAACAGGTCGTGGGCATGGTGAGCCGTGGCGACCTTATGAAGCACCTCACGATCGGCTGATCAGAGAATGATCGTGCCGACCATGCGCAGCTTGGCTCCGTCGAGCTGGGTGACGACAGCCCTGTCGCCAGCGTGGCGCACCAGAGGCCGGTCGAGGCGGATGACCGCCTGGCCTTTTCTCCAGTCCGCACCGGTCTGGTACGATTCCAGGCGGCCGGGGACGAATTGCATCCAGTGGCCGACGTGCAGCACGGTACCTTCCTTCAAAGGAGTGGGCCAATACTTGACCACCTGCAGTTCGCCGGCGGCCTGATCGTTGACCACCAGATCGGGGTCGTTGCTCAGGACATAGCCTCTATCCAGTTCTTCCGCCTCGACGTTCTTCAGGGCGAGACCGACGCGGTCCCCCTGACCAGCTTCGGCGAAATCATCGTCGTGCTTCTGTATCGAACGCACTTGCGCCACCGCCTTGGTCGGCAGCACCTTGAGATTGTCATGTTTCTTGATGGAGCCATGTACGACATGACCGAGCACGACCGTGCCCACTCCCTTGACGTTGAAGAAGTGGTCGATGGGCACCGAGCCATAGGGCTGCCCCAGCTTCTCCTTCTTATCGGCAGCTATCTCCAGCAGCATCTCGCGGATGAAGACCTTGTCATCCGCGATGAATTCGAAATGCTCGAGCGAGGTCCCCTTCAGCATGGGGGCGATCTTCTCCTTGGGGATGTAATTGCGCAGGACGAACCAACCGCGGTGGATGCCGATGCTGTCCAGCA
>CAZCNG010000084.1:0-9156 GCA_964500045.1 uncultured Methanomassiliicoccaceae archaeon | reverse complement strand
TGACCGTGTTCGGTCAAAGGGTCATGCGCCGCTGGAATGATCCTCATGGTGGTGGCGGGCGGGATCTGTCAGATTCCCGAAGGCGTTAGCGACGCACTCGCTGAGCGCAGGATGGATGACCTGGCTTCGGGCCATGGGCACATAGCTGCCGTCCCCGGCGTTCATCAGATAGACGAGCGACTGGATCAGGATGGCCGCGTGCGGACCGACGATGCTCGCCCCCAGTATCTTGAGGTTCTCCGCCGCCACGAGCACTTTTACGAAACCATCGGTCTCGGCCATGGCGTAGCCCTTGGCGCAATCGCCGTAGTTGCTGTAGCCGACGAAGTAGCGGATCCTATGCTCCTTCACTTCATCCTCGTTCATTCCCACCGAGGCGACCTCGGGATAGGTGAAGACCGCATGCGGTACCGCATGCTCGTCCAACTCCCCCTTTTCCTTGTTGTTCATATTGAACCACACCAGCTCCGCGTGGTAGTTGGCAGTGTGGCGGAACATCGTCCTTCCGATGACGTCGCCGAGCGCGTAGACGCCCGGCAGGTTCGTCTCCAAGTGCTTGTCGACGGCCACATAGCCGCGCGCATCGGCCTTCACGCCCCCCGCAGGAAGATCGAGCCAGTCGGCATTGCTGCGGACGCCCGTGGCCAGCAGCAGCATCTTGCCGCGGAGCTCCGTGACCGCCGCGCTGGCACGGTCGCGGCACACCACCACCTTCTCCTCGCCTCCGCGCACCTCGGTGATCTCCTGATTGACAAGGATGCTCATGTAGGAGCGGGCGACCTCGAGCACCTGGTCGCTGACCTCCGGCTCCTCACGCGGCAATAGCACTGGATTGTGGCCGACGATCGAGACCTTGCTCCCGAAGGCGGAGAAGAAGTGGCCGAACTCCATCGCTTTGTAGCCGCCGCCCGCTATGATGATGCTCTCGGGAACCTTGTCGATGTCGAAGATCGTCTCGCTGGTGTGATAGCCGGCCGCCTCCAGGCCCGGTATCAAGGGAATGTCAGTGCGCACCCCGCAGGCGATGAGGACCCGGGGTGCGTGGAAGGTGCGGCCCCCGGCCGTGATGGTGTAGGGAGCGGTGAACTTGGCCGCATCCCGGATGAAGGCCATGCCCTGGTCACGGCCTGCCGCCTCCTCCATTCGCTCGCGATCGGGGACGATGAGCCCCCACATGCGCTTCCTGACCAGTTCAAAATCTGTGGATTGTATGGAGGCATGCACGCCTATGTCGGATGATTTCTTGACGAGCCGCACCACCTCGGCTGGATAGGTGAGTATCTTGGAGGGAATGCACCCTTTGTTGAGGCAGGTGCCGCCCAAAAGGCTCCGCTCGAAGAGCGCCACCTTCATGTCCATGCTCCGGGCGCGCGAAGCCACGTTCAGACCGGCGCCCGAGCCGACCACCAGCAGGTCGAATTCCTCCACAGCCATGGCGCTTATAAGATGGTGTGCTCTCTTTGTAGCTTTGCCCTCACTGCCAGACGCGGTCTATGGACTTGCCGCGGAACTGTGCCATATAGAGGTCGTGGTAGAAACCCTTGGCTGCCATCAGTTGCTGGTGCGTGCCCCTCTCGATGATCTCGCCCTTGTTGATGACCATTATCATGTCCGCGTGCCTGATGGTCGAGAGGCGGTGCGCGATGATGAAGGAGGTCTTGCCCTCCTGCAGGTGCAGCAGCCCTTCCTGGATCTTCTTCTCCGTCTGCGTGTCGACGTTGCTCGTCGCTTCGTCCAGGATCAGCATGCGCGGGTCGGCGACGATGGCGCGGGCGATGGTCAGCATCTGCCGCTGGCCCAGGCTGAGGTTGCCTCCGCCGTCGACGAGGAAGGTGCCATAGCCTTCGGGCATGGCCATGATGAAGTCGTGGGCATTGGCCTGCTGCGCCGCAGCGATGCAATCCTCGTCCGTGGCACCGAAGCGGGCGTACTTCAGATTGTTCATTATGGTGTCGCTGAAGAGGAAGGGCTCCTGCAGCACCTGAGCGATCTGGATGCGCAGCGTGTCCTGCTGCACCTCGTCGATCCTCTTGCCGTCGACCTCGATGCTGCCGTCGTCGATGTCATAGTATCTGGTCAGTATGTTGATGATCGTGCTCTTACCGGCACCGGTCGGACCGCACAGGCCGACGACCTTGCCCGGGAGGGCATGGAAGTCCGCATCCTTGAGCACCCGGCGTCCCTTGACATAGGAGAAGTCCACATGCGAAAATACCACGTCACCTGTCACCGGTCCCTGTTCTACGGCGCCCTCCCGGTCGGCCACGTGCGGCTCCTCGTCCAGTATCTGGAAGACGCGCTTGGCGCCGGTGGACGCCCCCACCAGTTGCGGGAAGATGGAGAATATCTGTCCCAGCGGACCGGAAAGGTTGTAGGAGAATCCCAGGAAGGCGACGATGGCGGCCACGCCGATGTCGCCGTTGATCACCATGAGGGAACCGACCACGGCTATGGCCACGATCTGTATGTTGGAGAAGATCGTCGCCAGGGGCATCGTTATGAGAGCACTGAACTGGGCGCGGGCCGACGCCTTCATGGCCTTGTCGCTGATCTCGCCGAACTCCGCCCGGCTGCTCTCCTGCTGATTGTAGGCGATGACCGTCTTGGCACCGGCCAGGCGCTCCTCCGCCAATCCGTTCAGGGACGCCAGTTCCTGCTGCAGCCGTTCGAAGGCGGGGCTGGCGATCCGCTCCAGCGCCAAGGACGATAGTATCAATCCCATGACGACCATGTATACCAGCAGCGTCAGCCATGGATTCATGATCAGCATGACCACGGTGGTTATGCTGACGATCATGATGTTCTCGATGATCGTGATGACCCCGGCGGTCAGGAACTGTTCGATTATATCCGTGTCATTGGTGACCCGGCTCATGAGCTCCCCGATCGGTTGGTGGTCGTAGAAGTCCAGGGCCAGGGTCTGCATCTTCTTGAAAAGGCTGGTGCGCAGCCGGTAGAGCGCCCTTTGCGCCATGCCCGAGAGGACCCAGGAGGCAAGGAAGCTGAAGACGCTAAGGGCAGCGACCAGCAGCACCAGCTTGATCGTGGCGTCCACCAGGGGCTGCGTCGGACCTGGTCCGGCAGCCAAGATACCGGTCATATCGCCGATGATCACCGGCAGAAAGGCGAGGGACAGGGAGACGCCGAGCATGCAGAAGACCATGAAGGTGAAGTGCAGGCGCTGCTCCAGCATGTAGCTCATGAGCCGCCACAGCGGTCTGTCCTTCTTCCCCGGGGAGGTCATTCCGCCACCTCCTTGCTGCGGCCTGCGCCCAGCTGGGTCTCGAATATCTCCTGATAGAGGGGCGACGCCCGCAGCAGTTGCTCGTGGGTGCCGGTAGCGACGATCTTGCCCTCTTCCATGAGCACGATGCGATCAGCGGTTATCACCGAGCTGATGCGCTGGGCCACGATCAGTTTCGTGCAGTCGGGTGCGAACGAGGCGATCGCCTCTTGGATGCGCGCCTCGGTGGATATGTCCACGGCGCTGGTGCTGTCATCGAGGATGAGAATGCGCGGATGGATCGCGAGGGCGCGGGCGATGGAGACCCGCTGCCTCTGTCCTCCAGAAAGATTGGCCCCCCTCCGGGCGACATGGAAATCATAGCCCTCCGGGATGATCGAGATGAAACCGTGGGCGTCGGAGGCCTTGGCCACCACCTCGACATTGTCATGGTCCAATTCCTTGGTGCCAAAGGCGATGTTCCGTTCGATGGTGGCGGAGAATAGCACCGGCTCCTGCAGGCAGACGGCCGTGATCCTGCGCAGATCGTGCTGCCGCATGCGGCGCACGTCGATGCCATCGATCGTCACCCTGCCGGCGCTCACGTCGTAGAAGCGGGGCACCAGCCCGATGAGCGAGCTCTTGCCGGAGCCAGTGGCGCCGAGGAAGCCCACGGTCTGCCCGGGTTCGATGACCAGGTCGATCTCCTTCAGAATGGGAGCGGTATCCTTGCCCCCGGCGGTCCGATAGCGCAGGGAGACGCCCTCGAAGGCGATCCTTCCCTTGACATCCTGCGGTCGCACCTCCACCGCGTCGGGCGCGTCGACGATGTCAGATTGCTCGTCAATGAGCGTGTACACGCGTTTCAGTGATGCTTTCGCCAGGGAGAAGAAGGGCAGGATGGAGGCGAAGATGAAGAGCGGGAAAAGGGTCATGAGGATGTACTCAGCGGCCGCCGTCACCTGACCGACGCTGAAGTCCCGGGCATTGAGCACGTCCAGGCCGCCGAAGTAGAACACCGCGCCGTAGGCGATGTAGGCGATGAAGAAGAGGAAACCCATCAATACCGCCAACTGACGTTGCGGCTTCAATGCCGCAGCACGCACCTCCATGGCCGAGGCGTCAAAACGCTCGTTCTCGAACTTCTGCCGCACGAAGGCCTTGACAATGCGCACTCCGGCCAGGGCCTCCCGGAGGCGGGCGTTCATGCCATCATACTTCTTCTGTTTGATCTCGTAGGCCGGGAAGGCGCGCCAGAAATATAGTGCGAGGATGACCGAGACCACGGCCACCAGGATGACCATGACCCAGACCAGGCGAGGGGCGTAGACGACGACCATCGCCACCGCCAGCACCAAGGTGATGAAGATGCGGGCCAGGTTCATCATCATCTGCTGGACGGAGATCTTGATGTTCTGGACATCCGTGGTGAGCCGCACCAGCAGGTCGCTCGTATGGTAGCGGTCGATGTTGCCGAAGGACAGGTCCTGCAAGCGCGAGAAGACCTTCTTCCTCAGTTCGTTCGCGGCGATCTCAGAAATGCGCACCGACACCATGGCGTTGATGATCTCACAAGCGCCAGATATGGCGGCGAGCACCAGCATGCTGAATCCAGTGTCGATGACCACATCGATGCTCTTTCCTTGAATGCCGTTGTTGATCAGTATTGCCAGCAGGGCTGGCAAGGAGAGCGTGCAGAGCACCGAGACTGAGATAAGAATGATCGAGGCAGCCACCCACCGCTTGTGCTTCGGCACCAGTCGGAAGGTGCGCGCGTACTCTCCGGTCCACTGACTCAGTCGCTCACCAGCGCAATCAGAGGTCTGGAATTACATAAATCCGACTGAGTCAAATAGCGTTCCCTGATCACAGCACTTTGACCTCTGAGGGCGGAGAGATAATACGGTAGAAGCTCCGATTGATGACCAGGTGTGCCACAATGGAAGAGGATATTGAGTGCAACTGCAGCGGGAAGGAGCTTCTCATCTTCGTCTGTTCGGGTGGATGCAATGTCGGGCAACTGGCGAACGATGCGGCCAGACAGCTGAGCGCCGAAGGCATAGGCAAGATGGCTTGTTTATCGGCCGTAGCTGGTGGCGTTTCCATGGCCATCGCGGGTGCCAAGGAGGCCAAGGACCTCCTGGTGATCGATGGCTGCCCCGTGCAGTGTGCACGAAAAACGCTGGAGAAAGCTGGCCTGAAGCCAACGATCCATCTTCTGGTCACCGACCTAGGTCTCAAGAAGGTCGATGACACCAACTATCCGCAGGAAATGCTCACCGCGATCAAGCGCAGCGCGGTTGAGGAATTGAGAAAACGCCCTCGACCTAAGTAAACGAGCTTGCCCACACAACTTTTATAGATTCTTTTAAGACTCATTAGGGTGCGAAGCTTTGACCAGTCCGCGGCCATCCGCAGGACTGCGTCGGCTTGCTTTTCCATATAGCCAGCAACTTCGCGCAAGGCAATTTCTTGCTGTTTCGAGACCTGAATTCAAGCTTCATCTCACGATTCCTGTTATACATATATCTAGCAATCCTGCATCTACTAGGCAATTGTACCGTTCGATACTCTTTTAATAGACCTTTGTCTATCATGTGACTTGTCGGTTAGACAAAAGGAGTGCAAACCGCTAAACTGAGAAAGTTGCGGAAGCCTCTAGATGAAGCCGGCGAAGATGTGAAGGTTAGAGGTGAAATATTGAACAAGAGCGCTTGGATAAAGATCGTACTCGTGGTGGTGCTGGCCATGTTCGCCGTACCGATGCTCGCCACTCCCGTGGCCGCGGCTGAACCTAGCACCTCCCCGATCGACACAGGCGATACGGCCTGGCTCCTGATATCGACCGCCTTGGTGTTCCTGATGGTACCCGCCGTGGGTTTCTTCTACGGTGGCATGTTGAGAAAGGAGAGCTTCCTCTCCATGCTCGGCCAGACCATCATCATCACCGGCCTGGTTACAATCATCTGGTTCATCGCCGGCTACTCGTTGGCCTTCGGCCCGGACAGCGGCGGATTCATCGGCAACCTGGACTTCGCCTTCCTGAACGGCGTAGGCGCCGACCCTGGATCTGCCATATTCATGCCGACCACGGTGCCACAAGAGCTCTACATGCTGTTCCAGCTCATGTTCGCCATCATCACCGTATGTTTGCTGATCGGCGGCATTGCTGAGCGCATGAAGCTTAGGTCGCTCATCATCTTCCTCGGCATATGGACCCTGCTGGTCTACGTGCCAGTCGCTCACTGGGTGTGGGGCGGCGGTTGGATCTTCACCATGGGCGCTCTAGACTTCGCCGGCGGCACCGTCGTGCACATCACAGCGGGTGTCTCGGTCCTGGCGGCGGTCCTGGTACTAGGCAAGCGTATCTCTGCCCAGAACGGTCAGGGTGACCACCCGCACAGTGTGCCCATGGTCGTCCTCGGTGCCGGTCTGCTCATGTTCGGCTGGTTCGGTTTCAACGGCGGCAGCGCCCTATCGTCCGGTGCCCTAGCGGTGGTCGCCATGACCAACACGATGATCGCCGCGTCCGTCGCTGGCGTCGTGTGGGGCATGGTCAACTGGCTGCACCTCGGTCGCCCTGGTGTGCTCGGCCTCGCTTCCGGTATCATCGCCGGTCTCGTCGCCATCACCCCTGCCTGCGGCTATGTGACGCCAAGTGGCGCCTTCATCATCGGCCTCTGCGCCGGCATGATCTGCTACGGCGGTATCCTGCTTCGCAAGAAGCTGGGGTTCGATGACGCCCTGGACGTCTGGGGCGTGCACGGTCTCGGCGGCACCTTTGGTGCCCTGGCGACCGGCATCTTCGCGGTGCAGACCACCTACGGTACGACCGTGGTCGGCGCCAACGGCCTCCTGGCCGGCGGTGGCTTCGACCTGCTCGCGAAGCAATCGATCGCCGTGGCGGTGGTATGGGCCTTCGCCTTCGGCATAACCTTCGTGGTACTGAAGGTCATGAACGTGATATCTCCGATCAGAATGACCAAGGAGGAAGAACGCATCGGTGCTGATATCATCCAGCACGGTGAACAGGCCTACCAGTGAGGTGACCAAGATGAAGAAGATCGAAGCAATAATCCGCACCGAGCGCATGAACTCGGTGAAGCAAGGTCTGGAAGAGATGGGCGTGCTGGGCATGACCGTCTATGAGGTCCACGGCCGCGGGGAGCAGAAAGGTCTGGAGTTCACCAACCGGGCGGGCAAGTACCGCATCGACCTACTGCCAAAGACGAAGATGGAGCTCATCGTCAACGACGACATGGTCAACAAGGTGGTCGATAAGATAATCGCCACTGCCAAGACCGGAGAGATCGGGGATGGCAAGATCTTCGTCTCTCCGGTGGAGATGGCCATTCGCATCCGCACCGGGGAGGTCTTCACCAAATCCCTATGAACCCCCCTAGCTTCAAACCTCTTACCCCTTTTTCTCAATAACCATAAGTGCCCGAGGACCGATTTCATCTAGGGTCCAATAATGACGCAGCCGAGCAAGGGAAATTCGAAGGAAATGCTCGCTTGGATGGAGTCCTGTCGCAATGAGGCCAACCTCGAGGGGATGGCCCGCTACGGCATCAGGACCGAACGTTCCTTCGGCATCGGCATGGAGCCGTTGAAGGCAAAGGCCAAAGAGATGGGCAAGGACCACGAATCAGCTTTGCAGCTATGGAATTCTGGCTTCCGTGAAGCAAGGCTGTTGGCAGTGCTGATCGATGAGAAGAAGAAAGTGACATCGGAACAGATGGAGTCGTGGGTCAAGGACTTCGATTCCTGGGATATCTGCGACGGGACCTGCCTGCACCTGTTCAGCATGACGCCCTTCGCCATCGACAAAGCAAAAGAGTGGGTCCACCGCCCCGAGGAGTTCCAGCGCCGCGCCGGCTTCGTGCTCATGGCCACCATTCCGGTCAAGAACAAGAAGACCTCCGATGTGGAGCTGGAGGAGTTCTTTCCGCTGATCGAACAGTATGCTACCGACGACCGCAACTTCGTGCGCAAGGCGGTCAATTGGGCGCTGCGCCAGATAGGAAAACGGAATCAGCACTTGAACCGAGAGGCCATCGCCTGCGCGCAACGCATAGCCATCATCGATTCCAAGGCAGCCCGCTGGATCGCCAAGGATGCATTGCAAGAATTGCAAGGCGAAGCCGTACAATCAAGATTAAAAGAGAAGATGGAAAAGGGTTTGAAGAGTTAGGTCCGGTTCTTCGATCAGCCGGCGGTCTTGACGGCCTTGGGCCTGTAGAAGATGCCCATGCCAATGGCCATGGCACCCATCAGGATGGCGAAGATACCGACCAGCCACATGATGGCCGCGGCGGAGTCGTTCGGTAGTATGATGAACAACACTCCGAGGACGATGGCCAGGATGGCTCCGATCAACATAAGGATGCGCGCCGTGGCGTCCTCCTTGATGGCCAGGGCCACTGCCCCGTACATGAATCCTATGATAATGGCCCACAGGCCGAGGATGATCATGGACAGCTGGAATCCGAAGCTCGGATTCACGATCATAGCCAATCCTAGGATGACTCCGACCAGGCCGAGCAGATAGAAGGGCCACGATTTCTTCATCTCAGATTTGGCGGCCACTCCGACCATGATATACAGGACGCCCCAGATGAGGACGAAAATTCCGATGAGGAGCACTGTCACCACGATCAACAAGGTCGTATAGAGCAATGCGAACAATCCGAAGATGACCGCAAAGAGTCCCACCAATACCAGAGCCCACCAGGCGCTCTGGAGCATCATTGTCTGCATGTTAGGCATTTTGTCTACCATATCCCATTCCTCCATGATGTACCGCCAACTAGGGCGGTTCCAAACGCAATATTTCGCTAATGTATATAAAAACTCATCGATTTATGAATACAAAAAAAAGGTTCTCTTCAACATGGTGTGGGTAGCACCAGACCTCCCGCGGTCATGTAGAT
>CAZCNG010000083.1:0-9187 GCA_964500045.1 uncultured Methanomassiliicoccaceae archaeon | reverse complement strand
GGATCATGCGGACATACCAGCGGCTGAGGTCGTCCAGCATGTACTGGTCCAGCGCACGGCAGGACTTGTGGAATTCGAAGGACTCTATGCCGTTGGTAACATCCATCACCAGTTTCTGCGTCCTCGAGATGAGCCAGCGGTCCTCGGGACGGAGGTGGGGGCGCAATTCTTCGATCGTCCTCTTGGAAGGGTCGAACTTGTCGATCGCCATATACGTCGTGGCGAAATTGACCACGTTCCAGAGGACGTTGAGCGTCTTCCTGGCGCCCTTAACTCCCTCCCACTGGAAAGCGATGTCCTCCCACGGGGCGGAGGTCTTGAGCAAATAGAACCTAAGGCCGTCCGCGCCGTAGTCCGTGATGACCTTGGCCGGCTCGATGACGTTGCCCAGGCTCTTGGACATCGGCTGACCTTTCGGATCGAGCATCCATCCGTGCATCAGCACCGCATCGTAGGGGGCCCGCCCGAAGGCGATGCAGCCCGCCGCCAGCTGCGAGTAGAACCAGCCGCGCGTCTGGTCCTGGGCCTCGGTGATGAACTTGGCCGGCCAGTACCTCTCGAACTCCTTCTTCTCGGTCGGATAGTGCAGCTGCGCCCAGGAGGCGACCGCGGAATCGAACCAGACGTCCAGGACGTCCAGCACACGGTGCATCTCGCCACCGCAGGAGCAGGGGAAGGTGACATTGTCTATCCACGGACGATGCAGGTCCATGTCTTCCGTGTAGCCTTTGGCTCCCACCAGGTCGGCGCGCGAAGCGATGACCTTGCGGGTGCCGCAGGAGCACTGCCAGACGGGGATCGGTATGCCCCAGTAGCGCTGCCTCGAAATGCACCAATCGCGGGCGTTCAGCACCCAATCGCGCTGGCGGTTGGAACCGGCCCACTCGGGCGTCCATCGTATGCGGTCGACCTCCTTGACCATTTCGTCCTTGACTTCAGTGATCTTCAGGAACCACTGCGCCGTGGTGCGGAAGATGACCGGGGTCTTGCATCTCCAGCAGTGCCCATAGCGGTGCTCCAAGGTGGTGGAGAAGAACATCAGGTTCCTCTCCTTCAGGTCCTCGATGACCAGTGGGTTCGCCTTCTTGATGTGGATGCCCTGGAAGCGACCCGCCTCTGCGGTGTAGCGGCCCGTTTCATCGATGGGGCAGAAGGGGTCGATGCCGTTCTTCTTGCCCAGGTCGAAGTCCTCGGGGCCATGGCCCGGTGCTATGTGCACCAGGCCGGTGTTGGACGCTTCGACGGTATCGGAAGAAAGGACGGTGTGCGCCTTGCCGCGGACATTGGCCTGGTAAGGCACCTCGTCCATGAAGATGGAGACGTACTCGCGGCCGACGAGCTCGCTGCCCTGCATCTCCTGCAGGATCTCGGCCTCGTCCCAACCAGCTTCCACGCGCACGCTCTCGATCATCTCCTTCATGAGGATGACCACGTCCTCCTCGCCAGTGCGGCGGAAGCGCACCTTGGCGTAGCGGAAGTCCGGATGCGCCGCTACGGCCAGATTGGCCAGGAGCGTCCACGGGGTCGTGGTCCATATGAGCAGGGAGACGCCCTTCTCGTCCTTGAGCGGGAACTTGACGAAGATGGACGGGTCCTTCTCGTCCCAATACTCTATCTCGGCCTCGGCCAGCGCCGTCTCGCAACGCGGACAGCAGGGCAGGACCCTCTTGGCGGAAACGAGCAGATTGCGGTCGTTGGCACGCTTCAAGGTCCACCACGCGGCCTCGAGGTAGTGCGGGGCTATGGTCAGGTAGGGCTTCTCCCAGTCCATCCAGATGCCCAGTTCCGCGAATTGTACGTTCATCTTCGCCTGGAACTCCAGCGCGAACGATTTGCATTTGGAGACGAAGCGGTCGATGCCGTACGCTTCAATTTCCTTCTTGTTCTTGACGCCGATGGCCTGTTCGACCTTCACTTCGATGGGAAGGCCGTGCATGTCGTAGCCAGGGGTGTCCGTGACATGGAACCCGTTCATCCTCTTGTAGCGAATGACCGTGTCTTTCAGGGTCTTGTTCCAGGCCGTGCCCAGGTGGATATGGCCTGTCGTGTAGGGCGGTCCGTCCACGAAGAAGTAGTCGGGGCCGGCGGCCCTCAGCTCCTTGGTCTTCTCGTAGGCGGAGGTCGTGCGCCACTGTTCCTGCACTCGCTTCTCCAGCTCAGCTGGGGCATAATTCGGCCGGACCTGCTTTATCATCGCGTGTCCCTTCCTGCACCCCAATGGCCTTGACCTTATTATAATGAGCGAAAGGCCGGTGCGGGGAATGTCCTTCAGAACATGTCCAGGCGTACCTGGCGGCTCTTCGACTGCTCCGTGCGCATCTTCTCCAGTGCGGTCATCACGCGCTGCTCGCCGAAGTCGTGCTCGCGGCACAGCATTTCCACCACCTTCTCGGTGTCCGGCGCTTTCATACGGAGGTCGTACTCATCCGTCTTTTCGTAGTCGATGAAGAGGGTCCGTGCAGCCAGGAACTCCGAGGTGTCCTTGCCCAGGGTACGCAGCGCTACCTCCAGGTCCCCATGTTCCTTCACCAGTTTGATCGCCTTCTTCGGCCCTACGCCGCGGATGCCTTTGTTGAAGTCCGTGCCGATCAGGACGGCGGCATCGATAAGCTGTGCCCTCGTGATCTGCAGCTGGTCGAGCATGACGTCCAGCTCGATCATCTCGATGCTGATGTCCCGGTATTCGTTCCGACCCGGCATCTTCCTGCGACCGGAGAGGCTGAGGTTCTTGACCAGGCGCGGCGCCCCGAAGAGAAGGGAATCGTAGTCCTGCGAGGAGGCTGCCCACACATCACCCTTCAGGCACATGTAGGCGGCCTGAGCCTCTCCTTCGCCGGGGGCCTGGATGACCGGTATGCCGAGATAGGTGAGCAATATCCGGGACGAGGAGACGATCTCATTGGTGATGCGCGAAGACTGCTGTGCCTTGGAGTACGCTCTCTCGACATCCCCCGCCTCGGCCGCCTGCTTCCATTCCTCCTCGGCCTTGGTGCGGCGTTCGCTCCTTTCTGCCAGCGTGGCTGCTTTGAGATGAGAGGAGATGCCGTCGAAGACGTAGCAGGGACGGACGCCCTGCTCGATCAGATTGGCGTTCCTGGTGAGAAGACCGGTCAGGTGAGAGGTGACGCGGCCACGGCTATCCTTTAAGGGAGTGCCATCTGGCTGCCTTATGACCGACAGGAATTGGTAGATGGCGTTGTACGCGTCTATCGCCACCCAGCGCCCTCTCAGTTCCTCGATGGCGACCGGTCGTGCGCCGACCACGTCGCTGAGGTTGATGCCCATGAGCGGGTCATGGGGCGAGGGGCAGAAAAAGCCTGCCCCGTTCTTGTCGACCCTACTTGTCGACGCCGCCTTCCTTCGATTCAGGAATGAAGAGGATGATGAGCGCGAATCCGATCCACAGCAGGATGAGGATGAGGATACAGATGTTGACACCTAGCAGTATGGAAATCGCTAGCAGCAAGAGCGGCACGACAACCAGAAGAAGAATTACCAGCCATTTCCCAGACAGCCATTTCATGTGGGCACTGCCTTCCGAATAAGGGGAATCGTTTAAGAACCTTTCCCAAACCGAGGCCGCAGCGGCCATGGAGCATGCTCAAGAAAGGTTTATCATTGAAGAAGGTGAACCTGAACACTATGCGATGGGCCTTGGGTGGGATGAAGGCCGTCATTGCTGTAGCGTATCTGTTGGCGATATCCCTGTTGATATTGGCGGCGGCTCCGCTGGCGACGGGCGGCTTGGAGGTGCGCGTACCCGAGGATGTCGGTAAGAGCTGGCATCTACAGGGCAACGATCTCTATAATCAGGTCGAGCTATCGATCTTCAACAGCGGTATGCTGGACATCCAGGGCATGACGGTCCGCGTGGAGCTGCGCGATGTGAACGAGACCTTGATCACCACCTCTGTCTCCCCGGCCACGCAGCTCAACGCCGGACAGTGGTCCAAATTGGGCGTCAACGTCAGCGTCAACACGCTCCTATTGAGCCGCGACCAACTTCGGGACCTGGTCTTCAATACCAGCAATATTCACATGAACCTCAAGGTCGACGCCGGCATGGCCCTTGGATTGATGGCATTGTCCCTGGACCGCACCGGGCTAGACAACCTCACCAAGTCGGCGATGATCAGCGACATTCGCGTCGGGGAAGAGATCGCCCTGCGCAACGTCAGCGGCGGCGTGCAGGCAAGCATCCCGTTCAGTCTGAGCGCCTCCGAATTCCTTGAAGGCACTTCCATCCATGTTGAGTGCATCATGCGCAACACGTCGGTCGCCTTTGCCACCACCAATGCGGACTACGTGTTGCATCCCTCCACGCAGGCCACCCTGGAATTCCTCATGAATCCAGCGCACTACCAGGCCTTCCTGGCCAACTCCGAGGACGTGCGCCTGGAGATGACCATTACCTATCTCCAGGCAGAGCTACCGCTCACCTTCAGCATCCCATTTCATAACTCGATCTACGGGGTGGCGGTGCAAGAACTGCAAGCGTTCGAGGACACTGCCACCCACTACGCTCTGGCGATCACTCATTGGCAGACGATGCCCTCCTATCTAGGACAGGTCGCCAACGTCACCTGCGAGATCCGCAACGCCACCGCCCTGATCGGAAGGGCGGCACTGGATCAGACCTTGTCCGCGTACAACTCGGCCTATTTCTACTGCACCATGTCCCAGACCGACTGGGATTGGTTCCTGCACCATGGAGATGACTGGACCGTCACAATGACATTCATGGTCGGTCCCTACCTACAGACGAATCGCATCGCGGCCCATTGGACGCCGCCGTTCCCGTGAGGTTGACATCATGCGCGACTACGACATGGAAGAGGGTGCCCGAAGCGCCATCCTGGTCCTCCTGGGCCTGGTCGTGTTGCCGATCTTCCTGATCAACATCGGCGTCAACCTGTTGGGGTACCGCACCCTGCCGCAGGCCCTCGAGATATCCCTGGCGTTGCAGCAGATGATCCCCTGGATCGCAGTGTTCGGAGGAATGGGGGCGTTCTTGGTCTTCGTGGCCAGTTCGCTGCCGCAGCGGTCGATGGTCCGTTTGGGTCTGGGCCTGGCCTTCGTGGCCGTGCAGATAGTGCTGCTGTACGCGGTGCTGCTCCTGACCGACCTGTCGCACGCGCTGGCGGTCAACGGCCTGAGCCTGCCCATGGACGTCATCTTCATCCTGGGCGCCGTCCTGCTCGGTTTCCGCATCGTCCGCCCGTTGGGCGAGCTGGCGGAAGCAGGCCGCAAAGTCGTGCCGCAGGCCCAGGCACGGAATGCCGGGGTGCGCGAGGATTTCAGACTCCGTCACGGCACCTTCACCAAAGGCGTGAATTCCGCGCAATTGGCGCTGGCGACGTTCGTGGTCGTGCCCATCATCATACTCCTCGTCCTCGACGCCATGATCAACGCCAAGATCCTGGGCGGCGTGGTCCTTCCCCTTAGTGTAGGCGAGTATCTGACGATCCTGCTCGGCCTCGGTCTTCCGGCTGCGTGGTGCGCATTCTTCATCGGCTTCTATCCGAGCGGTTCCGTGTCCCGCGCCCTCTTTGGCGTGGCCGTATCCGGTCTGGCCGCCATTTGGGTCATCAGCTTGACCTCCGGGGGCAGGATGACCGTGAATCATTCCATGGGGTTGATGCAGATCAGTTACACCGGCATCATCGTTGTGATAGTGATCGCGACGTTGGCGTGGATCGGCTATTTCGTCCTCGACATGTACCTCAACCGGGCCGAGTACCTTCGCAATGGAAGGCGCACCCCCAATGAGGAGAGGAGGAAGTCCATGAGGGAGCTGGAAAGGGCGAAGGAGAAGGCAGCCCGGCGCAAGCGAAAATCTGGCTGATCCGGGCAGTAGCCTTGGTTAATCGGCAACGAATAAATAGCGAACCGGGCCTTGAATGGAAAGAGGGGTTTTCTCATGGGCGTAAGCATGGCCGTTTGCGAGATGGATAGCGATTCCTCCACCTGTAAGGTGGGTAAGAACTCGATCGTCAAAGTGAAGCTGAAGAACCTGGCCGGAGCCGAATCCATGGCCGAGTTCGACCTCGTAGTCCCCATGGCGGCCGCGAAGGCCGCCTTGGGCGCAGAACTCGAAGGTATTCTCAAGAGGGCGCGCGTTGACGCGGAGTCGGACTCCATCTACATGGAGAAGGTCAAGGCCGTCCCCGACCAGGAGAAGCTCAAGCCCCTGGCCAAGAAGGTCTATACCGGATGGGTCCTCTTGCCCGATGGTCCGCAGCGGCAAAAGTTGATCGATGCCAGCGACCCCGACGACCGTCTGAATCGCTGGGATATGCTCTCCTTTGATGAGATGAACGCGGCCTGCAAGTCGTGCCAGCTCTCCTGGGATGACGGACGCGGCTGCATCGGCACCTTCGGCCCGGAGAACAGCGCGCTCCCTGAGATCGCCGCCAAGTACGGTGCGAAGATCGTAGCGAGCGTCCCCAAGTCCGTGCAGGAGAAGAAGGTCTTCTCAACGCAGGACGCGCAGGAGCTGCTGAAGGAGGTCGCCCTGCTGAGGGTGAAGCTTCCGGATGAGGGAAAGATGATGGTGCGCCGCTATTCTGGCGTGCTGGACAGACTGGAAAAGCTGGCCAACATCAGCATTAAGTACGGTGCGAGATTCTACTTCTTCTAAGTAGGGAAGAGGAAGCCAGATATGTCCATGGAGCGGTGGCCGGAGGATAAGGTGTCGCGGTCGTTCCACCGCAGCAGCTTCAAGACCGGCTTCCTCAAATTGGCCATCCTCAAGATCGTTGAGGTGAAGCCAATGCATGGCTATGCCCTGATGAAGGAGATCGAGCGAGTCACCGGCGAGGACTGGAAACCCTCGCCCGGTTCTGTTTATCCCGCATTGCAGGAGATGGTTGCCGATGGCTTGCTGCTGGTAAGCGAAGATGGGCGCAAGCGCGTCTATGAGATCACCGCAGAGGGCAAGCGCTTCTCCACCTTCGGTCTGGAGCATGCGCGGCGCGTGCTGATGCAATTGGAGAGACTGCTCTCCCAATGAGAGCAGCCCTCGCTCTAGAAAACGATTACTGCTTTTCCTTGGTGCGGCGCACGAACTTCAGGCCAGACCAGTTGTCGTCTATGGAGGACACCTTGACGTCCACGACGTTATTGGCCAGTCCTATCTCCTTCACGCCAACGCCGTTGAGGTCCGTCTTCATCTTGGCGGACTCCTTCGGCCAGCAAAGCCAGATGATGCCCTCGTTCTTCAGGGCCTCAGTGTAGCGCGGCACGGCGGCGGCCAGTTCTTTCTTGCTGGTGGAGAAGACCTGGATGAGGTCCATATCTACCGTGGGTCGGTCCTCCTCGACGACGTTCTTCGGGAGGCGGCCCAATACCTGGAGGTAACCGCTGGGGGGATCGAGAATGCTGATCCGGAATCCGTCCTTGATACCCAGCTTGTATACGAGTGATTTCTTGGAACCGATACGTGTCATGGTATTCCTTTCTCAGGTTGACCGGATGTTCTCACACATGCACTCCCTCTCATATAAATACACATGCTAGTACACGCGGTTCATCTCATGCCACCGGCGCACTTCCGCCTGCATATCCTTTGCTTGGAACAGGGCGCTGCCGGCAGCGAGGATATCGGCCCCCGCCTGCACGCATAGCGGAGCGGTGCTGGCGTTGACGCCGCCGTCGATCTCGATCTCCACCGCCAACCCCTCCCGGTCGATGTAATCGCGCGCCGCGCGGATCTTCGGCACCACTTCCTGCATGAACGACTGGCCACCGAAACCGGGGTTCACGGTCATGATCAGTAGCAGGTCCGCCTCGGCCAGGAACGGCTCCACCTTGTCGAACGGCGTGGCCGGATTGAGGGACACTCCCGCCTTGGCGCCCAGGTCGTGTATGCCGCGCAGTGATTCCCGCACCTGGTCGCTCGCTTCCACATGCACCGTGAGAAAGTCGGCCCCCGCTTTGCAGAACTGAGCCAGATATCGTTCCGGCCTCACGATCATGAGGTGCACGTCGAACAGCATCTTGGTGTGCGGCCTGAGACTGCTGATCACCGCCGGCCCTATGGTGATGTTGGGCACGAAGACCCCGTCCATCACATCCACGTGGGCCATATCGGCGCTGGCGACCTCCATGCGCCGGATCTCCTCAGCGAGTCGTGAGAAATCCGCAGACAGTATCGAGGGAGAGACCTTGACCATGGAATAGCACCTGCGCGAGGGGCAACGCGCTCCGCAGGTAATAACCCTGCGCCAGAACAGTTATCTAGGGCATCCAGGGATTCTGGGTCATGGTAGAAAGGAAGAGCCCGGCCAGAAACGATGATAAATGCAACGTCGTGGGATGCCAGAGTCCGGTCGAGCGCAGCATCGCCAGGGATGCGGCGGAAGAGGGCGGACTGGAAATAACCGTGGATGCCAAGAGGGCCCATTTGTGCAAAGAGCACTACCGCCAGTGGAAGAAGAACACCAAGAAGGACCGCGAGATAGGTTCGCTGGGTCACTGAACATAGCTGGAAAGGGTTAATAGCGGGCCGTCTCTCCTCGCATCGATGGGCGCGATCGCTCGAGCCTCTTACATCCAGCTAGCGTCGAGCGCCGGTCTTTCGGGTGCGGCGCTGCTGGTCCCCAATCTGCTCCGGGGCGAGTTCAATGCTTCGTTGGTCCAGATAGGGTTCATCACGGCCGGTTTCAACACCGCGCTCTTCGCCTCCTCGTATGTTTTCGGCCGGCTTTCCGATGTCCGAGGTCGCCGTCTCATCTTGCAGGGCGGTCTAGCCCTGACGGCCATCGCCCTCTTCACTCTGGTCTTCGCGCGCGACACGACCTCGGTGGCGTTCGTTCGCATCCTCGTCGGCCTGTGTTCCGGCATTTATCCCTCCGCTTTGCTGGCGCACGTCTATGAGAGCGACAAGAAGGTGGGCAAGTTCTCCGCCTTCGGTAGCTTGGGGTTCGGCCTCGGGACCTTCCTGGCCGGCATGATCGGCATGTACTACGAGATCTTCTTCTTCTCGGCGCTGCTGCTCTTCGCCGCCTTTGCCATCTCGTTGACGATGCCCTTCGGCAAGGAGAAGCACCATTCGGTCCCATTCTTTCCGGCCGCGGTCATCAAGCGGAACTATCCCGTCTACCTGTCCGTCATGTTCCGCCACATCGGGGCGAACATGATCTGGGTCGTATACACCCTCTTCTTGGCGGACCTGGGCGCCAGCCCG
>CAZCNG010000082.1:0-9192 GCA_964500045.1 uncultured Methanomassiliicoccaceae archaeon | reverse complement strand
AGGGAGCCGGCCGCGCTGGCGCCGAGGCCCTGGGCGATGGGGATCTGCAGTTCGGTGTCGATGCTGAGGTCCAACTGCTTCCCGCCGAGCAGCGCCCGGGCCGCGTGCATCGTCACCGGCGCGCTGCAATGCGTTCCGTTCAGCAGCACCTCTATCTTGCCAGTGCCCTCCGAGGAACTTACCACGCTGCGCGCCCCGAGGGAGATGCTCAGGCCGGCGCCGCGCGAGCCGCTGCGCAACGCGTCCGTATGTCGCATCGGCAGGAAGAAACCCGTGATGTGGCCCGGGCTGAACGCCTCCACCCTCATCCCTTCAACCTCTGGCACAGGCCAAGGATCGCGTCCGCGGCCTGCCGCTTGCTCCCGGACAGGTGCGCCTGCACTCCCTGCGCCGTGATGAACACCGCCGCCGTGCTTCCCGGGTGCACGTCGCGCAGGTCGTTGGCCACGATGGCGTCCAAGTTGTATTCCCGCAGGCGGCTCTCCGCCTTGGCGATCAACTCCGCCTCTTCGAGGCCGTGCTCGGCCTTGAAGCCCACCAGCTTGCCTCTCCGCTGCTTCAGCATAGGCAGTATCTTCGGCGCCCGCTCCAGCTCCAAGGTCAACGGCAGATCGGAAGGAAGCTTCCCCTCCACTTTGCCGGGGATGAAGTCGGCCAGGGCGGCCGGCACCAGGGTGAGGTCGGCGTCCGCCTGCGGTAGCATTTCGATCAGCGCCTCCAGGTCGGAGAACCTCTTGGTCGCGATGTGGGCAGGCAATGGCACGCGGCACGCCCCCATCCACAGTTCCACCTTCGCACCGCGACGGTACGCTGCCAGCGCCAGCTCCACCGCCATCTCGCCGGTGCCCTTGTTGCCGATGGTGCGCATGGGGTCGATCATCTCCTCGGTCGAGCCGCCGATGATGAGCACCTTCACATGCTGCATATCGTTCGGTCCCAACGCGCGCAGCACCGCCTCCACTATCTCGGTGCGCGGGGCGATCTTCGCTTTTCCGTTCTCCAGGCGCGGGCCGATGAGCATCACGCCCGCGGCCTGCAGCGTCTCCAAGTTCTTCTTGACCAGGGGATTGTCGAACATGACCGCGTGCATCGCCGGCGCCAGCAGCACCTTCCGGCCCGCGCCTAGCGCAGTGGTGGCGAAGGTGGTGACCGCCGTGTCGTCGATGCCGGTGGCGATCTTTCCTAGGGTGTTGGCCGTGGCCGGAGCTATCAGCAGCAGGTCCGCCCCGCCCTCCATGCCGAAATGCTGCACGTGCTCCACGCCCGGTCCGATGCAGGCGATAGCCTCGTTACCGGTGGCGAAGCTCATCGTATAGGGGGTGACGATCTTGGCCGCTTCCGGGCTGAGCACAGCGTAGACATCCGCCCCATGCCGCATCAGGTCCCGAGCCAGCTCGAAGCATTCCACCGCGGCGATGGAGCCGGTGATGCCCAGCACTATCTTCTTGCCGAGCAGCAGATCGCTCCACGTCCCCACTATGGCCTTGGAGGGGTGCATGCGCATCCATTCCCCCTCTCCTTATTGAATATTGTCCTTGATTATATCCAGCACTTCCTGGAACACTTCTTCCTCGGGACGGTCGGCGTCGATCTTATAGACGCTCTTGTCGAACCTGACCAGCTTAATGTAGTTCTCCTCGACCTTGCGCAGGTACGCCTCTTCTTCGAACTTGCTCTTCACGCCGCGGGAGGCCAGGCGCGCGAGCGACTTCTTCGGGTCGATGTCGAAGAGGAGGGTCAGGTCCGGTTTGAGCATGATGGGACGGTTCAGTTCGCGCAGCCAGTCCAGCGTGCTCCGGCCCATCTTTTGCTCCAACGCGGCGCCTTGGTAGGCGGCGGTGGACAGCCAGTAGCGGTCGCACAGGACGATATGACCTGCGGCCAGCCAATCCTTGATCTCCTTCGTGTGCTGCGCCCTATCGGCCACGAAGAGCAGCGCCTCCGCTTCTGCTCCCAATCCCTCGTTCCCCGCCCTGCGCACGGCGTCGCCCAGCCAATGCTGCGTCGGTTCCGCCGTCTCGATCACCTGGCGGCCCTCGGCGCCCAGCCGCTGCGCTGCCCGGTGCATGACGGAGCTCTTGCCGGCGCCGTCGATGCCCTCGAAAACCACGAACGCTCCTTCCATTTCAGTTCCCCGCCTTTCTCTCCCGTATCTTCCAGGTTAGGATAAGTTCCTTGGCCGCGTAGAGCTCATCTATTCTTGCGCTAGCCGTGTGTTTCGGCGCCGCTTTGACCGCGGCGGCGTCCGCGGCGGCGATGCGCAGCAGAGCGTCCGCAAACTCGTCCAGGGTCTCTTTGCTCTCCGTTTCCGTGGGTTCGATCATCAGCGCCTCCTCGACGAGCGAGGGGAAGTAGATGGTCGGCGCCATCATGCCCTCGTCCAGCAGAAGTTTTGCGATGTCCAGCGCCCGCACGCCCCGCTCTTTGTTCTGGCGTTTGGCGCTTGCCACGAACTCGTGTTTGCGCGGCCCCTCGAACGGAACGTCGTAGCCGGCCTTGATCCGCTCGCACAGGTAGTTCGCATTGAGCACGGCCCGTTCGGACGCCGCTTCCAGTCCGTCCGCCCCATTGCGCAAGATGTAGGCATAGGCGCGCAGCAGCACCGCGAAGTTGCCGTGGAAGCTGCGCACCTTGCCGATGGAATCGGGCAACTCCCTTTCCCAGCGGTAGCGTCCCTCCTCCAGAACGACGCGCGGCGAGGGCAGATACTTCTCCAGGTGCCTCCGCACGCCCACGGGACCGGCGCCGGGACCGCCTCCGCCGTGCGGCGTCGCGAACGTCTTGTGCAAATTGAAGTGCATGATGTCGAAACCCATCTGGCCTGGGGAGGTCTTGCCGAGGATGGCGTTGTAGTTGGCGCCGTCGTAGTAGAGCAGCGCCCCCTGGGAGTGCACCAGGGCCGCCACTTCCTGGATCTTCCTCTCGAACAGTCCGAGCGTGTTCGGATTGGTGATCATGAAGGCCGCGGTTCTCTCGCTCAGGGCGGTGCGCAGCGATTCCAGATCGACCAATCCGTCCTTTCCTGAGGGTATCTCCACCACCTCGAATCCGGCCATGGCCGCGCTGGCGGGATTGGTGCCGTGCGCCGAGTCCGGTACGATGACCTCCGTCCTCTTCTCCCCGCGCGCCTCGTGATAGGCGCGGGCCAGGAGCATGCCAGTGAACTCGCCGTGCGCGCCGGCCGCTGGCTGCAGCGTGACCGCGTCCATGCCGCTGATGGCGCACAGCATCTTCTCCAGGCGATAGAGGACCTCGAGGCTGCCCTGGCAGGTCTCCTCGTCCTGCAGCGGGTGCATCTCGGTGACCTGCGGCAGCGCGGCGAGCGCGTCCGCGTACTTGGGGTTGTACTTCATGGTGCAGCTGCCCAGCGGGTAGAATCCATTGTCCACGCCGAAGTTCATCTGGGATAGGTTGGTGTAATGCTTCACCACCTCCCTTTCAGAGAGTTCCGGCAGGCAGCGGCTCCCGCGCTCCATGCCCTCGGGAAGGTCGACCGCGCCTTCGACCTTGGTCCTGCAGAAGTCCGATTCTCCCCTCAGTTCGAAGATGGTGCTGCGCGCGTACCTCGCCTGGCGGTACATCAGGCCACCTCCTTCAACGCGGCCAGAAGGCGATCGTGGTCCGCCCGCGAATGCATTTCCGTCGTGGCCAGCAGCAGGTGCTCGTGCAGGCGAGGGACCTGTTCCCCAAGGGGTACGCCGCCGATGATGCCGTGCTTCAGCAGCAGATGGTTCAGTTTCTGCGGACGGACCGGGCACCTCAATGCGAACTCGTTGAAGTGAGCTCCGTCGAACGATAGTTGAAAGTTATCCAGCTCTTCGATCCTGTCCCGGAGCGAGCGGCAGTTATCCAAGTTCGCTCTGGCAATATCCTTGAGGCCCTGGCCCCCGACGATCGCCATATAGACGCCGGCGGCGAGGGCCGTGAGCGCCTCGTTGGTGCAGATGTTGGAAGTCGCCTTGGCGCGGCGGATGTGCTGCTCCCGCGTCTGCAGCGTCATGCAGAACGCCCTCTCCCCCTCTACGTCGCGCGTCAGGCCGATAAGACGGCCGGGCATCTTGCGCACGTGCTCCATCTTCGTGGCGAAGACGCCCAGCAGCGGTCCACCGAAGTTCATGCCCGCCCCCAGGCCCTGGCCTTCACCGATGGCGATATCTGCGCCATAATCGCCCGGCGGCGTCAGCAGACCGAGGCTGATGGGGTCCACGCCGGCCACCAGGACCAGTTCTCCATGCTCCTTCTTGAGGCGGAGGATGCCCGCGTCGATCTTGCCGAAGAGGTTGGGCAGCTCCGCATAGATGCCTATGGTCTCCGCGCTCACCTTGGTGGCGATGTCGCTCAGGTCCGCGTCCCCGCTGTATGGATCATAGGAATATTCCGTCAGCTCCAGGCCGAGACCTTTAGTGTAGTTGCGCAGGACGCTCTTCCTTTCCCAGCTCATCGCTTCGGGGATGAGGAACCTCTTCCCGGGGCGGATGCGGTAGGCCATCAGCGCCGCCTCGCCCAGCGACGTGCTCATATCATAATTGGAGGCGTTGGCCACGTCCATTCCGGTCAGTTCCGAGATCATGCTCTGATATTCGAAGAGCGCCTGCAGCATGCCCTGCGATATTTCCGCCTGGTAAGGGGTATAGGAAGTTACGAACTCCGACCTCATGATGATGGAGCGGACGGCGGCCGGCACGAAGTGACGGTAGCAGCCGCAGCCCAGGAAAGAGGGCATGTCGGCACAGGTGGTGTTCTTCTGCAGCGTTTCCGTCACTGAGCGCACGACCTCCATCTCGCTGCTGCCCACGTCCAAGGACAGCCCATCGATGCGCAGTTCCTCGGGAATATCGGCGAAGAGCGGCTCCACGTCCTCCAGGCCCAACGCCGCCAACATCCTCTGGTCCACAGCCATCTGCTACCCCGTCATGGATGGCATCAGGCCCTATATGCTTCTCCTCATGACCGGCCCTGTTCTATCTGGACCGCTTTTACGAGGCGGGAGAAGTAGGTGGGCAGGCTTTCCACGTCCTTCACTTCGCCGCGGGAGACGCGGGCCAGGCGACGGCGCAGGTCCTCGTCATAGGTGACACAGCAGGAGCCGAGGTTCTGCTTCAGCAGGCGGGCCAGCTGCCCTCCCTTTCTGTCCCAATCGGTGAGTATGGCCGCTTTCTTGCCTGCCACCGCCAGCGCTTCGGCCACGCCGAGGATGCCTCCCTGCGTCTGCACCGCGACCATCTCCCGCTTGACGCCCAGGAGGTGCAGCGCTCCGATGTCCCTCCTGCCTTCGACCAGGATGACAAAATCGTCCGGCAGCAGGGCGAGCGCTTCCAGCACCGCTTCCAGCTCCTCCAATCGTTCGGTCGCATCCCAGGTGGTCACAGCAGGGCCTCCAGCTTCTTGACGACTTCCTCGGCGCGGGCATGCACGAGCAGCGTCTTCATCCTCGCCGTGTGGCCCCGGGCCACCTCGACCTTGGCGCCGACCACGCGGCCGAGGAATTCCTCCAGCTCCTCGTTGGCCCTCCCTGCTTCCGGAGGCGCGCGCACCTTGACCTGGAGCCGCTTCCTCCATGCATCGACGCCGGTGACGGCGGTGCGCGAAGCGCCTGGACTGACGAGCACGTCGATCTCCGTGGCATCGCCCCTGGCGCGCAGGACCTGGACCAGCTCCACGCCATGGCATCCATGCGGTGCCTCATATAACCATAGGGGCGATGGCCAGAATGGTTCGCAGAATCATCATATACGACCGGGCGAATCCATCTATCGATGGGGGACGGGTCCGAAGTTTTCACGTACGGCGACATCACCAAGGCGTACCGCAATGAAGAGCGGTCCACCGACGTGAGCGAGATCCGCCACGATTTCTATCCCGCGCTCCGCGCCTATCTGGAAGCGCTGAAGAGGGAGAGCGAGGAAGAAGTGCGCAACAGCCCCTATTCCGTCAAGGCGTCCTCCCTGACGAACGAGATCAAGAAGGGGATGCAGAAGAGCCAGATGGTCTTCCAGCTGCGCATGAAGAAGATAGCGCTGATGGCCGTCCGCGAATCGCTGGGCGGCAAGGCGGAAACATCGAAGCTGACCCCGGAGGAGATGGTGCTGTTCCATTCCATCGTCCGCTCGGTCTCCGAATGCAAGGCCACGGCCTTGGAGGGAGAGGCCCCTAGGCCTAAACAGGACGAATCGGTCTGTGCCCTCGTCGCCGAGGAATCGAGGAAGGTGGAGGAGCAGATATTCCCGGAGCTGGAAGGGGAGGTGGCCAAACCATTCCCGCAGGTGTCCGCCGCCCGGAGGGAAGAAGCTGCTCAGACGCTCATCCTGGTGCGCATCCTGGAGGACCTGCCGCCCTTCGCTGGAGGCGATCGCACCTATCGCCTGAGGAAGGACGACATCGCCAACATGCCCGCTGCCATCGGCTGCGCACTTGTCAAGACGGGCAAGGCCATAGAAGTGCCGCGTTTGCAGAAGGCCTGATGGCCACGCAAGGTTTATCTACAATTAGTGAATTCTGCGGCGTACCGGGCCCGTAGCTCAGCTAGGTGGAGCAATCGGCTCTTAACCGATGGGTCATGGGTTCAAATCCCATCGGGCCCGCCAAGAATCTTTGTCCGGTTGGCGGGGATCATTGTCTATGATCCCATTTTGAGATTCTACCCGGCTGAATTTCCAGATATTGTTTCCAGAGCCCATAGGATCTGCAATATCGTGTACTTCGGAACGATGGAACTGAAAGCCATCGGCTGTGGTGCTGTTGGCGGTGCTGCTGTCGCAGAATCGCGATGGCAAGAAAAACCATTAAACTCATGGACCACTTACGATTGTTTCTGGCCTCATTCCTATTGGTTTGATCCAGATCGGTCAGAGATGTCACTGGGGTGTTTTCATGGAAAAGAAGATTGGGGTTCGTGTAAGGTCGACCATATTGGTCCTGCTTCTGCTTATGGGCGCGTTCTTCGTGGTCATGGCCACGGATACGGTGGCCGCGGCCCCGGGTGCCACCGATTTTATTGATGGTTATGGAACCTGGACATATACAGGCACCAATATTGAACGATTTACTCCAGGTTCGGGCGTCACTGCAGTTGTTATGCCAACCAGCAATGGCGGATCCAATTTCCTAACCTTTTCATTATCTACTTTCTACGACCGCCCGACTATCGTTTCACTAACTATCCCTAATTGCTATACTAGCATTCCAACTGGAACATCTGCAGAAGATGGAGCGTTTCATGATTTGGTAGCATTGCACGAATTGACCATCGGTAATGGAGTGACAACTATCGGTGCTTACGCTTGTTATTTCTCTGCAAGTACGGGCGATTTAACTCATCTTATATTCGGTGATGACCCGCATGTAACGACCATCGAAATGTATGCGTTCTATTATTGTCATCATTTGACCTCGGTGACCATGCCGAACAGCGTCACGCAGATCTTGAGATATGCGTTCGCCTCCTGTACGTCCCTGACCTTGACCTCAGTGACCATCAGCGACAGCCTCCACGTCATTGATTACTACTCATTCTCCGATTGCATTTCCTTAACCTCAGTGACCATACCGAACAACGCCAACCTCGGGAGCTGGGCGTTCTCTGGCTGCACCGCCATGACCTCGGTGATCTTCGGTAGTGGTGTAGGAGATATTCCGTGGGGTCTATTCTCTGGCTGCACCTCCCTGACGTCCATCTCCTTCTTGGGACTGGAAGCTCCAAGCTGGGTGGGATCGAAGTGGATCGATCATACGCCGATCGGGATTGTAGGCCACGCCTACGCGGCATCTAATTTCCCCGCGCCTGGAGGATACTGGAATGGATTGCTAATGACCGTGGGCCCCCTCGACCATTACCATGTTGACTCCGCCTCCCCGCAGCTCGCAGGTCGGGAATGGACCGGCACCGTGACCGCGGTCGACCAGTACAACAACCCGAACACGACCCATGACGCCCTCTTGGTCACTATGACCAGCTCGTCCGGCGATGCAGTGTTCAACGCCACCAGCCATGGCAGTGCAAACCCCGTCTACTCGCTAGCTCACGACTCCGCCACCTTCTCCTATTTCGTAGCAGACACTGTCGCTCAAACCGGTCTCACCTTGACGGCCACCGACACTAACGGAAAGACCGGTACCTCCGCAGCTATCACAGTGAATGCCAAAGCGATCGCCGATTACGATGTTGACTCCGCCTCCCCGCAGCTTGCGGGTCGGGAATGGACCGGCACCGTGACCGCCCATGATCAGTATGGCAACCTGAACTCGACCCATGCCACAATACTGGTCACCATGACCAGCAGCACCAGCCATGCGAAGTTCAACACCTCTGCCGGCACAGGTCCGCTCGTCACCGTTTACACGTTCAATACTGGGGAGAGTCATTTCCACTTCTTCGTGTACGACCAGACCGCGGAAACAGGTCTCACCTTGACGGCCACCGACACTAACGGAAAGACCGGTACCTCCGATTCCATCACGGTGAACGCCAAAGCGATCAGCCATTACCATGTCGACTCCGCCTCCCCGCAGCTCGCGGGTCGGGAATGGACCGGCACCGTGACCGGCGTCGACCAGTACAACAACGAGAACACGACCCACGCCAGCGGTATCACGGTCACCATGACCAACAGCACTGGCCACGCGTTCTTCTACACCAATGGCGGCTACACGACCAGAACCCTCACCTATACTCTAGCTGCACTCTCGTCCACCTTCGACTTCTACGTGAGCGATGAGGTCGCCGAGACCCTTACGCTAACGGCGACATCGACCTCCCCCTCGGCCACTGGGACCTCTGCCACGATCACCGTGAACGCTGACATATGGACCCACTACGACATCATCGTAAGCGGGTGGAAGGCGGCGGGATCAGGATTCACTGGAAGTGTCCTAGCCCGGGATATCTATGACAACACCAACACCTCGGCTACTCCTACGCTCACGATGCTGAGCACCTGGAATGCGAAGCTCTATTCTTCGTCCACCTATGTGACGGAGAAGTATACCTGCACGCTTGTGGCCGGAGTGGGAACGATCTACGTCAAGGACATGAAGGCCGAGATCACCACCTTGACAGCCCAGGAGATCCCGCCAAGCGCTAGGTTCGGATCCTGTGAGGTCGTGATCAATGCGGCTGCGTTGGACCACTTCACCGTAACTGGCATTCCGAGTCCCTTGACCGCCGGCAATCGGACCTCGCCCACCGTGACCGCC
>CAZCNG010000081.1:0-9850 GCA_964500045.1 uncultured Methanomassiliicoccaceae archaeon | reverse complement strand
CTTGCCCAGGTCCTTGCTCCGCAGCTGCCCACAATCATCCGTCTTCAGCATGTCTTTCGCCTCTGAAAAGGTTCAGCTGATGCCAGGAAAGTTAGCACGCTATTTAACCCCTACCTCATTCCCGTGCATTGGAATGTCAGAATGACAGGTAACACGCATCAGCCTTGTCATTCTTCCGGTTGTTGGCCCCGGTACCCCACATTCTGACAGCTCACTTCTGTCCCTCGCCCATCAGGTCAGGATGGAAAACATAGGGATCCTTGACCAGGTTGAGAATAACGTAGGTATTGGTCTTCTTGACGCCGGGAATGGTGAGCATGGCCTTGACCACGGCGCTGAACTCCTCACGGGAGCGGCAGGCGACCCACGCAATGGAATCACATTCACCGGTGACGTCGAAGACAGCGACCACGTTGGGCAGGTCGTGCACCTTGCGCTCCACCTCCATCAGGTCGCCCTCGACGTAAATGTGCACGATGGCCATGAACTCGAAACCTAGCTTCATGTAGTCCACTTGGGCCCGGTAGCCCTTCACCACTCCTTCCTCCTCGAGGCGCTTGACCCTCTGGATCAAGGTGGTGGGGTGCACACCCAGACGCTTGGCGATCTGACGATAGCTACCCTGGCTGGACTTGCACAGTTCCATGACGATGCGCTTGTCGAGTTCATCGGTCTCGTGTATCGCCATTAAAATCACACCAGTGGTTTCAGAATGGACGAATGTATTGAATGATATATAATGACTCCATCATTCATCTAGTCAAAGGATGTTGAAGACCCACCCAGCAGTTTTCTAAATGTCTCCTTAGAGAGTGATTACTAAGGCGAAATGTTATGGATGCGCCCGTGGATTGGCGGTAGATGACGATCAAACTCTACGAATCCGATCCCTCAATTGCCACATTCAAGGCCACGGTGCTGCACAGGGAGGGAGATTGGGTCACATTGGACCGGACCGCCTTCTTCCCGGGCGGGGGAGGACAGGATGCGGACACAGGTACCTTGAATGGCCTAGGAATAACGGAGCTCAAGGGCAAGCATGACACGATGCACCGGGTGCCTGGAAACACCTTCACCGTGGGGCAGGAGGTGGACGGCTGGGTCGACATCCTGCACCGCCGCGAACTGATGATGGCGCACACAGGAGAGCACTTGCTCTACTCCGCCCTGCAGAAACAGGTCGAGGGAATGGAACTGGTCAAGATCGCCATCACCCCGATCAAGAAGAGTTTCATCGTCAAGGGGGATTTCGGTTGGAACGAGGTGCTGCGAGCTGAGGAGAGGGCCAACCGTGCCATTCTGAACGGAGCGAAGGTCACCTGCCATCATGCGCGCAAAGGCGATGCTATACTGGAAGAGGCGAGGGTCAAGCTGGACCGCATCCCGGGCGAGGAAGTACGTCTCATCAGGATAGGAGACCAGGACCTTGCGGCATGTGCTGGCCTGCACGTGGATGATGCCGCTGAGATCAAGATGATCCTGGTGAGCCGATTCACCTCAGCCAAACCGGCCGGGGACTGGGAAGTGGAATTCGAGGTGGGGGAGAAGGCCGTGGGCAAGGCATTGGGACTTTCATCACTGGCCCTGCAGGCTTGCGAGGTCACCGGATCGCAACCTGCCGACCTGCTGGTAACCCTGGAGAACCGCGAACAAGCGGCACAGCGCTGCAAAGAATCGCTGCGCCGGCATGCACGCATGCAATTGAGTTCGCTGCTGCCGGAGCATATCGCCGGCATCTCATTATACACGGCCGCGCTCGGCGCAGTGGACCGCAAGGATATGATGGAAGCAGCCTCCAGATTGGCTGGACAGGGGGCGGCCGTGCTCATGGTCAGCGAGGATGAGAAGTCCATGCTGGTCGTCGCGGCCGGACCTGGGGTGGGGGTGGATTGCCGTGAGGTGCTGAATGCGACCCTGTCCGAATTCGGCGGCAGAGGGGGCGGCAAGAGGGAGTTCGCCAGTGGTGGCACGCCTGGACAAGTCGAGGCGAGCGTTCTGCTGACGAAGGCGCGCGAAGCCCTGCTGGCATCGTTGCCCACGATTTGAGACCGATCGGTCGGGACCGGCAAAATGGATGCCGCCCTGAAGACCGCCTGCTCATATTCTCAGGAAGGTGGCTCATGAATGAGCATTTGTACAATTACATCGATGGAGAGATGTCGCACTGCCTGCGTGATGTGCAAATGACTATCGAAATCACATCTACTATACAATTGTCGTGATATGCAAGGTATTAATAGAAATTCATCCATAATGAGGCTAGTTAGCAAGACAGTGATGCCTCCATCGTCAGCCTGTTCCTCAGACCAGGAAGACCAATGGCGGGTCGCTGGCACACCCCGGATACCAGAGCCCTCCACCCCCGCACGCTATGAAGCTCCCTGCTAAGAAGTTCATATCCAACGGTCGTGATCTGGAACTGGCCATCCCGCCGGCGACCTGTCTCCCCTTGCTTATTTGTCTTGCGTGGTTCGCTCCCGAGACCCCCGCTTTCCCATCCCTTCAAGCTTGAACATGAAATAGTCAAATGAACATAGTAATTGAATTCAACTGCTCATATGCACTAATTCGCCCAGGATGCGGAGGGGTTGAGAAACGAAAGCCTTTTCATGCCTAGGTGAATATGCTCAGACATGGCAGTTAGCAGGGAAGAGCGCAAGCAGGAGATCATGAAGCTCGTCAAGGACGAGCAAGTAAGATTCATAGAGATGCAATTCTCAGACATCCTCGGGACTGTCAAGAGCGTAAGCCTGCCGGCGACGAGACTCGAGCACGTGATCGACGATGGCGTCTTCATCGACGGTTCCTCCATCCTCGGATACGCTACCATTGAAGAATCGGACATGAGAGCTCAGCCGATCCTCGAGTCATTCCAGATCTACCCGTGGACTGACGGTGATATGAAGACTGCGCGCTTCATGTGCAACATCTACGACCACTCGGGGAACCGCTACAAGGGAGACCCCCGCTACGTCCTGGAGAAGATGGTGACCAAGGTCCATGAGATGGGCTACGAGTTCAACGTCGGCCCCGAGTTCGAATTCTACCTCTTCCCATTGGACGAGAAGGGAAGACCGAAGCTGGAGCATTCCGACAACGGCGGCTACTTCGACCTTATGCCCATGGATGCGGGCGAGGTCGCGAGGAAGCACATCATGCTCATGTTCGACCAGCTCAACTACGAAATGGAAGCGTCGCACCATGAGGTCGGGCCGGGACAACTGGAGATCGACCTGCGGTACCAGGACGCCTTGACCATGGCGGACCGCGTGCTCACGCTGAAGTACGGGATAAAGACTATCGCCATGCAGTACGGCCTGCACGCCACCTTCATGCCCAAGCCGATGTTCGGCAAGGCGGGCAGTGGCATGCACGTCCACCAGAGCCTGGCGAACAAGAAGAAGAACGCCTTCGACGACCCCAAGGGGGATTTCGGCCTCTCCAAGATCGCCATGCAGTACCTGGCCGGTCTGTTGCACCACTCCCGCGACAACTGCGCGCTGCTCGCGTCCCACGTGAATTCCTACAAGCGGCTGGTGCCCGGTTATGAGGCGCCGTGCTACGTCTCCTGGGCCAACATGAACCGCTCTGCGCTGATCCGCGTTCCCGCCGGTCGTGGCGGCCGCACCCGCATCGAGTTGAGGAATCCGGACCCGGCCGGTAACCCATACCTGCAGTTCGCCGTCATGCTCGCCTGCGGCTTGGACGGCATGGCCAAAAAAATGACCGCCCCCGAGCCGGTGGAGAAGGACATCTACCACATGTCCCCGGCCGAGAGGGTAAAGAATGGCGTCGGCTCCCTGCCCATGAACCTCGGGGAGGCGTTGGAGTGCATGTCCCAGAGCGACCTGATCAAAAAGACCCTGGGCGAGCACATCTTCAACGAGTACCTGTACATCAAGGGCGGCGACTGGGACGAGTATCGCTGTGCCGTGACGGATTGGGAAGTCAACCGCTACCTCAGCACCTTGTAGGTGCCGGGCGCCAAACCTCTTCCTATTTCTCCAATTTCATTCTTTGAAGACCAGGTACGCGGTTCAGTAAGACGGCGTCCTGAATCATTAGGGGGCCGTCCATCAAATAGCTGGGCAACGGCTCAGTCGATCCTGGTGAGGTGCTCGGCCAGCTCTGAAAAGGTTACGCCACGACCGCAAACGAATCCGTAGACCCGGTTGGCACCGACGCAACGAAGGGCGCGGGCCGCCTCCTTCATCGTATAGCCGGAGATCATGACATCGTCTACCAGGAAGACGTTCTGACCGTCAAATCGCTGGCGCGCCTTCAGTGCCCCCGCGATAGTGCGCTTCCTATCTTCCGCCGAGAGATTCCGATAGTCAGGAACTGCTCGAACGAATTCCAGACCTTCGACATAGGGCAAAGATAGCGATGAGGCCATGGTGTTCGCCAGTCGTTCGATGCCGGATAAAGTGAAGCCTGATTCCTGCGGCGGTATCGGGATGACCACCGTATCCTTGATCGGCAGCTGCTCGCCCTTCACTATCCAATGCAGATGGTCCGCATACTCGTTGACCATTTCCACGTCCGCCTCCGCCACCTTGCGCACCTCGGCGTTGCACATCGCCTCGTCCCCGTTCGGCGCATCTAGAATGAATAGAGTCCAGTGTCGCACGGAATCGATCTCCGATCCGTCGATGGGGTCCCTGCCGACACACCTGGAACAGTGAATGAGCCGGCGATACGGGGGCATCACGCCTCCGCAACGTTCGCACAGATTGACTTCGAAGGAGTGTACTTCTTTCCCCTTGACGATCAATGGCTCGGGAGTCTCGTAGCTCATCAACATGGACGTGGCTTGATAATGGCGGCGCCTATTTCTTCATGTCGCCAACGCCTGCGCGGGTGCCCGGCCCAGCGCAGGAGGGCAGCGGCTTCGACTTTGCGGATGATGCGACCGACGATGAAGACCACTATTGGTCTGCGGCAGGGACGATGGATGATACAATCTTTTAATATACCCCGTCCAATGACAGTGTGAACGGCCATGATGCCAGGAATGGGCGGACGGGTTAACCCCCGACAGATGAAGCAGGCGATGAAGCGCATGGGCATCTCCACGGAGGAGATCCATGACGTTGAAGAGGTCATCATCCGCACTGCCACCACCGAGTATGTGATCAAGAAGGCCGAAGTGACCGTAATGGCGGTCCAGGGCCAGAAGACATATCAGATCGTCGGTGAGACTGAGAGCAGACCGCGGACCAGAGAGACCGTGCCAGGCGCCCTGTATAATGAAGAGGACGTCAAGCTGGTCATCGAACAGACATCCTGCACCCGCGAGAAGGCGGTTGAGGCGCTCAAGGCCACGGACGGAGAGTTGGCCGAGGCCATCCTGAAGATCATGTCCAGCTAAGGTGAAGAAGATGTGTCTGGCCGTTCCTGGTAAGATCCTTTCAATCGCAGGCGAGCATGCCCAGATCGATTTTGGTGGCGTGAGCAAGGAATCCAACATCTCCCTGGTGGAGGCGAAGGTGGGCGACTATGTCATCATTCACGCCGGCTTCGCCATACAGATCGTCGACGAGGAAGAGGCCAAGGAGACCATCCAGCTCTGGGAAGAGATGCTGGCGCAATCCACCTGATCATGAGCCTCTTGAGGCAAATGTTTAAGCCGGATGTGCAACGCTTATGTGCCATGCCAAACCTTAGCAGGGAGCACTTGGCACCCCTCCAGAGGAATTGAAGATGCGTGCGGTCTACGGTCCGGCAGAATCCTGGCGCCTAGGGCGGATTCTCGATGTGGATGTCATATGCCGCTCTCCGCGCGTCTGTACCATGAGATGTAGCTATTGCCGCCTGGGGTGCGGTGGAATGCAAGTTACGCGTCGCAGCATCTTCGTGGACGAGGCGGCGATCGCCGAGCAGGCCGAAGAAGCACTAACCGCTGAACCGATCGACAGTTTTGAGATCCGCGGCACTGGGGAACCTCTTCTGGCTGCGAACATCCGCGGCATATTCCATGCATTGCGCGAAGTATCCGACACGCCCATCGTCCTCCTCACCAACGGCAGCTTCCTGCATGACGAAAGGGCGCGACAGGATGCAAAGCAGGCCGACGTCATCGTGGCTAAGATCGATGCCGCCTGCGAGGAAACGTTCCAGACGGTCAACCGCCCGCACGTCACGATAAACTTCCAGAGGGTGCTGGATGGCATCAAGGCAGTGGCCCGCGAGGGCTTCGACCTGCGCATCCAGGTGACGTTCGTGCGCGCCAACATGGCGGAGGCGTTCCCGATCCTGGCGCTCGTGGAGCAGTTGGGCGTGGAGCGGGTCTACCTCAACACGCCGCTGCTGCACCCCGACATGGCAGTCACCAGGGAGGAGATGGAGACTTTGGCCAAGCATTTTACTGGATTCAAGGTCATCACCATCTACGATCGGGCCTCGAGCACAGAATAGTCTTCTTTGTAATGCTCCTACCACCTAGCGCGCTCCTTCTGGATCCGTGGTGGAGTCGCCTTCGACCCGTTCCCAACATCCCAGGTCACGCTGCTTGATCCCATTTAGAACAACTTCGTATGCTCCCCATTCCTTTCGCCGCCCGGAACACGGCGATGCCGCTGCAAGCGTCGGTTACCGCAATAGAAATTCTCGAGGGACGATCATTGAGATGCGCGCTGACGACGAAGCAGGCGTGGGAATTCCGTACGCAGATGCTCGACAGAAAGGCACCATTGATGATGGAAGATAGTCGCTGACCCACCCCATGGAGAAAGCATGTGGATGCGCTAAGGGGCTCTTCACGTCCATTCTATTCTGAGTCAAGCATCGATTGCCGTGGAAAGTAACGTCAGCGCGTATCAAGTATGGTGATAAAAAAAATAGAAAGAGATTGCAAAGGGGTTTGACCGATTACATCTGGCACAGCTTGATGAGCTCGGCCCACTTCTTGTCGACGTTCTGCTGGATCTCCTCGGTGACCTCGGGCCATTTGCCCTTCTGCAGATGCGCGAAGCGTCCCTGGGAGTTTATCCAGTCCATGATGGGCCTCTTGTCCTTCTTGCCCTCGGCGATGCGCTTGCTCTCGCCGGTCAGGGACCACTTGCCATTCTCATACTCGTAGAGGGGCCAGATGCATGTTTCCACGGCCAGGCGGGAGATATCGATGGTCGCGGAGGAATCGATCCTCCAGCCGCGTGGGCAGGGGGCGATGACGTTGAGGAACGCCGGTCCGTCGGCATTGAGTCCCTTCTTAGTCTTCTCCATCAGGTCCTTCCAGTTGTGCGGTGACGCCTGCGCGGCATAGGGCAGGTCGTGCGCGATGATGATGCGCGTCATGTCCTTGGGGAACTCCCTCTTGCCCGGGATACACGTACCTGCCGGGCAGGTCGTGGTGCTGGCGCCCCTGCCAGTGGCCGAAGACCTCTGGATGCCGGTGTTCATGTATGCCTCATTGTTGAGGCAGACGTATAGGAAGCGGTGGCCCCTCTCGATGGCGCCGGAGAGCGCCTGGAAACCGATGTCGTAGGTGGCGCCGTCGCCGCCGAAGGCGATGAAGCGGATATCCTCAGGGACCTTGCCCTGCTTCTTCAGGGAGGTGTACGCCGTCTCAACGCCAGCAATAGTGGCCGCGGCGTTCTCGAAGGCGCTGTGGATCCACGGCAACTTCCATGAAGTATACGGGTAGATGCTGGTGGAAACTTCGAAGCATCCGGTGGCGTTGGCCACGATGATCGGCGTCTCTGCGGCCAGAAGCACCTGGCGCGCTATAATGGGTTCAGCGCAGCCGGCGCAGAGGCGGTGTCCTTCGGTGAACAGCTCCTCCTTGTGCGACAGCTCTTTCAAGGAACTCATTAGATCCTCACCCCCATGAAGCTCATGGTGTCCAACTCGTTAGCCATCAACTTGCGGTACACTCCCTTGAGATCTTCCGGCCGAACGTCCCTGCCGCCGAGACCGTAGACGACATTCTTCAGCGCGGGGCGGTCCTTGGCATCGTACATGGCGGAGCGAACCTCGGGGAATATCGGGCCGGTGGAACCCATGCTGATGGCACGGTCCATGACGACAACGCCCTTCTTGCCCTGCAGCATCTCAGCGACTTCCTCGTAGGGGAACGGTCTGAATAGGCGGAGCTTGACGCAGCCGACCTTCTTGCCTTCATCCCTTAGCTCGTCGACGACATATTTCAGCGTCCCGGCCGTGGACCCCATGGCCATGATCACGTAGTCGGCGTCCTCGGTCTTGTAGCCCTCGACGTGGTTGTAGTAGCGGCCGCTTAGCTTGCCGTACTCCTTGGCCACATCCTTGATGGCGGTGTGGGCCTCTTTCATGGCCACGACCTGCTGGTACTTGTGCTCGAAATAATAGTCGGTGAAGGAGAACGGACCCATGGTGGTCGGCTCCTTCAAGTTGAGGAGAGGCCGAATAGCATGGTACGGACCGACGAAGTCCTGCACCTGCTGATCTTCCAGAGGAACGAACTTCTCCAAAGAGTGCGTGGTGATGAAACCGTCCAGGCAGTTCATCGTCGGAAGTCTCACCTTCATGTGCTCCGCGATCTTGAAGGACATGAGGCTGTTATCGTACGCCTCCTGCACATTCTCGGCGAACATCTGGATCCAGCCAGCGTCCCGCGCGCCCATGGCGTCGCTGTGGTCGCAGTGGATGTTGATCGGTCCGGACAGCGCGCGGTTGGCCACGGTCATCACGATCGGAAGGCGCATGGCGGAGGCGATGTAGAGGACCTCCCACATGAACGCGAGACCGGCGGACGAAGTGGCGGTGGCGGTCCTGGCGCCGGCAGCGGCAGAACCGATGCAGAGGGACATAGCGGAGTGCTCCGATTCAGCGCACACGTACTCGGTCTTGACGAGGCCGTCCGCTACGAACTCGGAGAAGTTCTCCACGATGATCGTCTGCGGGGTGATGGGGTAGGAAGCAACCACATCGGGGTTGACCTGCTTCCAGGAGTAGGCGATGGCCTGGTCTCCATTAAATGCCAGTTGCGGGGGGCTCATTGTCCTTCCTCCTTCATGGTAATGGCCTTCTGAGGGCACACGCTGGAGCAGATGCCGCAGCCCTTGCAGTGGGACAGCTTGAACCCCTCCATCTTCTCATTGACCACAATGATGCTGTTGTCGGGGCAGTAGATCCAGCAGAAGAGGCAGTCGATGCACTTTTCCTTGTCCACCGTCGGCCGCCTGGAGCGCCAGGAGCCCGTCTCGTACTTCTTCGCGCTGCCAGGCTCGGTGATCATGGCGCCGATGGCGAGTTCGCTCGACTTCTTGTCCTTCATCAGTCCACCTCCTCGTACGCCCTTTCGACGGCGCGCACATTCTTGGCGATGACGTCCGGTTTGAACTTGCCGGCGAACCGCGCCTGGATCTCCTCGGTGACGGTCTTGAGGGTGACCGGTTCTGCGATCTTGATCAGTGCGCCCAGCATGGCCGTGTTCGCCGTGGGCCGTCCGATCTCGTCCATCGCAATGCGGGTGGCATTCACTGCATGGCATTCGACTTTGCGCGCGAGCAAGCCTGCCAACTTGTCCTTTCCCTCTGTGAAATTGGCGATCAGGACGCCTCCGTCCTTCAATCCGCCGACCACATCGATCTGTTTGAGAAGAGTGGGGTCCAGTACCATGACGATGTCTGGTATCGTGACCTGGCTGTGCACCTGGATAGGGGCATCAGAAATTCTGGTGAACGCCCTTATGGGGGCGCCCATCCGCTCCGGCCCAAATTCGGGGAAGGCTTTGATGAACTTCCCTTCCTTCAGTGCCGCGCCTGCGAGCACTTCATTGGCCGTGACGACGCCTTGTCCGCCTCGGCCATGCCAAATGATCTCAACAGTCTTCACGACATCCCTCGCGCGTGCTTCGGAGATTTTACTC
>CAZCNG010000080.1:0-10000 GCA_964500045.1 uncultured Methanomassiliicoccaceae archaeon | reverse complement strand
ACATGCCCTGCATGTCCGCCTTCGCCGTGATGGGCAAGGAGTTCGGCTGGAAGGACGCCAGCAAGATCGCCATGGCCTCCCTGGGCACGGCGCTGCTGATGGGCACGGTGGCCAACCTGCTGCTCAATGTGCTCTAGTTCAGTGTGCGGATAGGATTCACATCCTGGCCCGCAGGCCATTGCCTACTGCTATCAGCTCCGAGGATTCATGCAGGACTACCGCCGCGGCCAGGGACAGCACACCGAACAGCGCGGAAGGTATCAATACCGCCAATACGAGCAGTGAGAAGGCGATGTTCTGTCGGTTGATGATGTTCACCCTCTTCCCTATGTTGAGAGCGGCTGACACCTTCTCCAGATCATCTGCCATCAGAGCGACGTCGGCCGCCTCGATGGCGGCATCGGTACCGGCCACGCCCATGGCGATGCCCACGCTCGCCTCGGCCAAAGCGGGTGCATCGTTGATGCCGTCGCCGACCATGGCCACCGCACCATAGCGGGATCGCAGCTCCCGTATGGCGGCCGTCTTGTCCCCGGGCTTCAGGTTGGCTCGGACCTCGTCGATGCCGAGCTCCTTGGCCACAGAATTGGCGGTGCGTTCGTTGTCGCCGGTCAGCATGACCACCTTCATGCCCGTGGCACGCAGTTCTTGCACCACTTTCTTGGCTTCCGGCCTCACCTGGTCCTTCAAGGCGATTGCGCCCAGGATACCCTTCGCAGTGCCGACGAAGACCACGGTCTTGCCTTCCATCTGCAGCCTCTCGACCTCCCTCAATCCATCGGCGAGGTTGCTCCTTCCAGTGAACATCTCCGGTCTACCCACGGAATATTCAATGCCGCCGATCAAGGCGCTAGCTCCCGAACCGGTCTGCGATCGAAACTCCTGGGAAACCATCGCCTCGATATCTGAGGCTGTGCCCTTCGCGATGATCGCCCTTGCTATAGGGTGCTCTGAACCGTTCTCCACCGCGCAGGCCATGCGGAGGATGGATTCGCTCGTTCCGTCCAGGGGGATGATGTCAGTGACCTCAGGCCTGCCTTTGGTGAGGGTGCCGGTCTTGTCGAAGGCCACCACGGATATCTTGCCTAGGGCCTCCAGATGGATCCCTCCTTTGATCAGGATGCCCTTCTTTCCGGATTGGCCGATACCGGCAGCGATGGTGACCGGGGTCGACATGACCAGCGCGCAGGGAGCGGCGGCGACCAAGAAGACTACCGCCCTTTCGAACCAAAAGGAAGAGTCCCATCCCATCAGATAAGGGACGATCATGAGGAACAGCCCTCCCGCCAAGATGACTGGCGAGTAAAGGTCGCCGAAGCGATCGATGAACTGCTGCGCCTTTCCCTTCCGCTCCTGTGCCTCTTCCACCAGGTGGATGATCTTGGAGACAGTATTGTCTGCAAAAGAGGAGGTCGCCCTTATCTTCAAAGCGCCATCGAGATTCAGGGAACCGGCGAAGACCTGCATGCCTTCCCTCTTGACCATGGGAATGGATTCGCCGGTGACGGCGGACTCATCGATGGAGGATTCTCCCTTGAGAACGATGCCGTCGGTGGCGATGGACTCCCCCGGCCTCACGAACAGCACATCTTCGACCTGGAGCTCGGAGGCCGGAAGCCGGACCTCCACGCCGTCACGAAGGACGTTCGCCTCTTGGGGAACGAGGTCCATCAAGGCCCGAATCGAGCCGCGCGTTCTGGCATAGGTGTATTCCTCCACGCCCTCGGCCGCTCCATAGAGGAAGGCCAGGAAGGCCGCTTCCTCCCACAGCCCCAGCACCGCCGCGCCCAGCGTCGCTGCCAGCATGAGGATGTTGATGCCGATCTTCCTTCCATACCAGAGCCCGTAGACGCCCTCTTTGATCCAGTAGAATCCTCCCAGCACGACAGCGAAAGCATAGGCCGGTACGCTAGCGTACCAGGGTAGGGATATTAGATTTGAAAGAGTGAATATTATTCCGACCAGCACTCCAGCCAAGAGGGCGTTTCGGATGGGCGGATACTCGTACCATTTGGAGGCCAGCGCCTGCTCCATTTCCGCTTCTTCGTCGCAACCGTCACAGGAACATTCATCATCCCCGCAAGAATCGACCTCTCCCTCCTCTGCAGCCATCTCATCCCTCCGATTTGTGCTCATATCGCGCGCAGCTGCAGATCGAACCTCTGATCTCCCCCAGCACCAGATCGCTATCCTGCAGGAGATCGAGGACCAATTGGTTAGCGATGGAATAGCAGATGGTCTTGCCATCTCTTTTGGCGACCACCAGACCGCACTCCTTCAAGCAGGAGAGGTGATTGGAGACGTTGGATTGGCTCTGTCCAGTCATGGCGGCGATCGCACCGACAACCTTTCCGCCGTCCCGCAGGGATTCCAATATCGAAAGTCGCGTCGGATCGGCGAAGCCTCGGAACATCTTCGCCTTCAGTTCCAGGTCGCCAATGTGCACATTCATATCATCATTTAGTGATATGATTATACATAATCCTTGGGTTCTCGACCTGCTTTCTTTGCGAACGGAGTCGAATGTGCCAGCACGGACATGTCTTAAGCAGACGAGGATATTCGGCCCTGTAAATGCTGGAACTCCTCTTCTTCTCGGCGGTGGCGTTGAGCATCATCTTCTGCATCATGCCTGGTGCGGTCAATGCCGAAGCCCTGCGGCACGGCCTGCGCGGAGGCTTTCGACCAGCCTTGATGGTGGAGCTGGGCTCCGTCATAGGCGACCGGGCCTGGGCCTTCCTAGCGCTGGTCGGCCTCGCTTTCCTGGTGACCAACAACGTTGCCAGAATAGCCCTCGGCATAAGCGGCTGCGCCCTGCTCTTCTACCTGGCCTACAAAGCATTCCTGGATGCCAGGAAGGGCAGCATGGGTGATGGTGGAGAGGTGAAAACAGGCAAACATTTCCTCACCGGCGCCCTCATATCGCTCGGCAGTCCGCTGCAGATCGTCTTCTGGCTTGGCATAGGCGGCTCGGCCATCACCGTGCTGGTGCCCAACCCGGGCCCATCGATTTCCTGGTGTTCTTCCTCGGCTATGTGGCCGGTGGACTTCTCTGGTGCTTCTCGTACTCGGCATTGGTGGCCTATGGCAAACGCTTCATCACGCCGCGCCTCTTCGCCGGCATCAATGTGGTGTGCGGCGTGGTCATCAACCCACGGATGAATCCGTGGGCTTGCCGTTCCAACTTCATGCGGCTTCCCCCGCAGGACGGACGACCATAGGCTGGATGATGGCAGCCCTGTTGCGGATGTTCTTGGCGGCGTTGAGGTCGGCGTTCTCGCTGTGTCCGCAACAGACGCAGCGGAAATCTGCTCGCGTGGGCCGGTTCTTCTCATCGATGTGCCCGCAGGCACTACACTGACGACTGGTGTTGCGCGGGTCGATGATGACCAACGGAACGCCCGCAAGCATCGCCTTGTAGGCGATGAACTGGCGCAGTTGCGAGAACGCCCACTTCGACCGCGAATCCCTTTGCGCCTTCCTAACCGTTGACCGGACGTTGATGTGCGTCAGCTCCTCCAACGCAATTCCACGTCCGGTGCCTTTGGCCAGGGATACCACGGCCTTGCTGATGCGGTGGTTCTCGTCTGCCTTGAACCTCGATTCCTTCTTGCTGACTTTCTTTAGGTGCTTCTTGGCCGATTTGGTTCCTACGCCCTGCAGTTTCACCTTGAGGAGACCATACTTTTGTCGAGATTCTTCGACCCGCTTGCCTTCATAGGTATTGCCGTCGCTATCGACGGCCAGGTTGACTACACCGAGGTCGATGCCTAAGTACCCGTCCGGCGTCAGAGGCGCCTCCTCCGGCACATCCACTATAGCGCATAGGTAGAACTGACGATTAACGTAGATCAGGTCCGCCTGTCCCTTGACGCGGGACATTTCCAGCGGGGCGTACTTGCCTCCGACCACGGTGGGGATGATCAGCCGACCATCCAGCGCCGTGATGGATACGTTATCCAGTCCCTTCCAGGACAGGATACGTTGGTCGTACACGATGGCGCTGTGCGGACGGAATGTGTGAACGACCAGTTCTTCCTGCGGCATGTCGGGTGCCTTGCGCTGGTTGCGTTCACGAATGTTCGTGATGTCGGTCTTGTACGACTCGACCACTTTGCTGATGCATCGGACGGTCAACTGGGCGGAGAGTCGGAACTCCTCGCGGATACGCCGGTACAGCTTCGCCTGGATGGCGAACTTGTTGAAGCAACGGCATGCGAATGCATCCACTGACACCATATCGCATGCCTTGTTGAATGCCTCCATCGTGGCGAGAAGTTGCTGCTTCTGTTCGTCGTTCGGCAGCAACTTAACCTTGACCGTCAGCAGCATCGAAACTGAATAGCAGCCTCAATGTGTCAACAATCCTATTACAGCTATATTGCGGGAGCAAGGCACCAGATGTGTGAATGGGCGCAATTCCCCCACGATTGAAATCGTGGGCTTCCTTGCGCCAACGGTGGTGAGGCGGGAACGCTTAAGTCAGGAAAGCAGGTAGGGCGTGAAAATGTACGAGATCCTCTTCCTTTCGGCCCTGGCCTTGAGCATATTCTTCTGTGCCATGCCAGGGGCCGTCAACACCGAGGCGCTGCGCCGCGGTCTGCGGGGAGGATATCGGCCGGCGCTAGGGGTCGAGATGGGCTCGCTCATCGGCGATTCCATCTGGGCCATCATCGCGCTCGTGGGTCTGGCCTTTCTGGTCACCAACGACATCGCTCGGATAGCGCTGGGCGTCGGAGGCTGTGCGCTGCTGCTCTACCTCGCCTACAAAGCGTTCGTTGACGCGAAGAGAGGAACGGTCGAGGACACGGGGCCGGAGAGGAGGGGCAATTCCTTCATGACCGGGGTGCTAATTTCGATCGGCAACCCTTTCCAGATCGCGTTCTGGCTGGGCATAGGCGGCTCGGCCATCGCCGTGCTGGTGCCGAACCCGGGGCCGATGGATTTCGTGGTCTTCTTCCTCGGTTATGTGGTCGGCGGGATCATTTGGGGCTTCGCCTATTCCGGACTGGTGGCCTATGGCCGCCGCTTCATCACGCCTAAGCTGTTCACCGGCATCAACGTCATCTGCGGCGTGATCATGGTCTACTTCGCCCTTTCCCTGGTCTGGGCCACCTTCGCCGTATAGGCGATGCACTGGCCTCTGCTCACGGATGCGTATAGTAGGCCACGATCTTCGGCTTCACCTTCTCCACGCGGACGAAGCCGAACCGCTCGAATTGGACGACCTTGCCTATCTCCGCCTCAGGCATCTGTTCGGCGTAGCCCTGCTTCTTGGACCCGTCCGGCATCAACACTTCAGCCGGAACGGCGTTGTCCGGGACCCAAGTGATGATGCGCACCTTGTCCGCCTCCTTGAGGATGGCGAGGTCGTTGCCGATGTACTTCCAGCTGTCCCCGACCTTCTCCAGGTTGCACAGGTCCTTGAGACGGACCTTGCCCCGCTCCTCGGCGGTCTTAAGGTCCTGCTCCGGTACGTGGACGATGATCGGCGGCCCGGTCATCTCGTGCAGGCGCTGTCCCCTCTCTGGATGCTCCGGGTGCATCGGCGCGTGCGAAGACAGTTTGTCGATGCCGCAGATGCGCACCGGGACGGGGTCCCAGGCGAAAGCAAAGCGGTCAGCGGTCTTCTCCACGATATCGCGGTTGTAGGCATAGAGCGTGTCCCAGGCGAACTCTATGTCAGTATCTTTGATGCCACAGTCGACCCAGAAGGCCCGCACCGATTCCGCCTGGATACCTCTCTTGGCCATGGCGCGTACGGTTCCCAGCCTAACGTCATCCCAGCCGGTGTACTCGCCGGTCTTGATGCCCTTGCCGACGGTGGACGTCTTGAGAATGGAGTCCGGAATGGAAACGAGGCCGTAGTGGTGGTACCACGGCTTCTTCCAGCCGAAGTAGTTGAAGATGTACTCCTGGCGAAGCGTGTTATTGATGTGGTCTTTGCCGCGGATGACGTGGGTGAGTCCAAGGAAGTGGTCGTCCACGGCCACGCTGAAGTTCATCATGGGATAGACGCAGTATTTGTCGCCCACGCGCGGGTGCAGCGTGGACTTGACGATCCTCAGTCCAACGAAGTCGCGGACAGCAGGATTGGGATGCTTCAGATCGGTCTTGACCACCAGCACCGCCTTCTCCTCTTCGAAGTCGCCGGCCAGCATCTTATCGAACAGTTCGTGAGCGGTCGCCTTGTCCTGGGCGTGGTGCGGGCAGGGGATGGAAGCTTCCTTGGTCTTTCTCCATTCTTCGGCCGGACAGGTGCAGACGTAGGCATGACCCATCTCGATCAACTGCCGGGCAACGTCGTAGTAGAGAGGGAAACGATCGGACTGGATGACGGTCTGGTGCACCTTGCAGCCCAACCATTCGAGATCCTCGGGGATCATTTTGTAGGCGTCCGGATCGATCTTATCGGGGTTGGTGTCCTCGAGACGGTTGATGAAGACGCCATCGTAGCGCTTCACGTACTCGTCGTTGAGGATGGAGACGCGGGTGTGGCCCAGGTGGAGCGGACCGGACGGACCGGGGGCGACGCGCATGACGACCTTGCCCATCTCGGCGCCGGGCAGGTCCGGAAGACGGTGCTTCGTGGCCACGTGCTCCTTCTTGGCGGAGAGGGAAGGGTCGATGGCGTCGAGCTCCTTCTTCTGGTCGTCCACGGACATGGCGTTGACGGCGGTGGTGATGGAATCGATGAGGGGCAGTATCTCCCTAACGCGGGCGCGCATCTCCGGCGACTCGGCGAGCACCTTCCCCTGTACCGCTTTGGGGTTGGCCTTGCCGCTGTAAAGCACCGCGTTCTGCAATGCATATTTCCGGATCAATGATTCCAAGTCGATCTCTGCCATCATCGGCCCATTACCTCCCTATCTGATATTCTTTCCTCTAGGGGATGAAGGATACAAATATCCTCACTGGGATGGCGGAAGCATGTCAATGCGCGCCCTGCTTTCCCGCATGGACGATGCCGTCGTCGTGGATGCCGCGGTCTCCGAGAACCTCGAAGCGACCGGCCTCCTGATGCGCGATCAGTCCCACCCTGTCATCTTCAACAACCTGCACGGCGGACGCGCAGCAGGCAACCTGTGGTCCTCCCGCGAGAGGGTCGCCAAGGCCCTGGGCATGAAGAAGGAGGAGCTCACCGAGAAGATGACCAAGGCCATCGGCTCGCCACGCAAGCCGCGCGAAGTGGGCAAGAGCGATTTCCGCGAGGTCGAGAAGGAGAAGTTCGATCTCCGTGACCTGCCCATTCCGAAGTTCTTCCCGAAGGATGGCGGTCGCTACGTGACCGCCGGCGTCTGCATTTCCGAGTTCGAAGGCAAGAAGAACATCTCCTTCCACCGTTTGATGCTCTTGGACGACCACCGCTTCGGCATCAGACTTGTGCCAAGGCACCTGTTCACGATGCACCAGATGGCGCTGAAGAAGGGCATGGACCTCCCGGTCGCCTTCTGCATCGGCGTCTGCCCTTCCGTTCTCTTGGCCGCCGCTACCTCCACCGACTACGTCGTGGACGAAATGGAGATCGCCAGCGCCATCCGCTATCAAGGACTCGGTCAAGATGTGGAAGTGGCACGCACCGACAAGGGATTGCTCGTTCCCGCCCACTCCGAGATCGTCCTCGAAGGCCGCCTTACTGCCGACACCGTCGACGAGGGGCCGTTCGTGGACATCACCGGCACCTATGACAGCGTGCGCAGGCAGCCTGTGTTCGTGGTCGACAAGCTCTACCACCGCCACGACCCGGTGCTGCACCTCGTGTTACCGGGTGGATTGGAGCATTACCTGTTGATGGGGCTGCCCCGCGAACCGGTCATGCTGAAGACCATCCGCCAGGTCGTCCCGCGCGTCAAAGGCGTTCGATTGACGGAAGGCGGCTGCTGCTGGCTGCACGGAGTTGTATCCATCACCAAGAACCGCGAGGGCGATGCGATGAACGCCGCCATGGCCGCTTTCACCGGACATCCTTCCATGAAGAAGGTCACCATCGTCGACGACGACATCGACGTCTATGATGACAGACAGGTCGAGTGGGCCGAAGCCACGCGCTTCCAGGCCTCGCGCGGCCTCCTCGTGGTCAACAACGCCGGCGGCTCTTCTCTAGACCCATCAGGCGACGGCCTCACTTCCAAGGTGGCGATCGACGCCACGATGCCGATGAAAGACAGGGAAGGTTTCATCAAAGCGAAAGTGGATGAAACCTGCTAGTGGTCTTCATGAACGAGGTTCTTGCCAATATTCAGGCCCGCAGGTCAGTGCGCGCGTACTCTGAGGAGAAGGTCGAAAAAGAGCAGCTGATGGAGATCATCACTGCCGGCACTTTCGCCCCCAACGGCATGGGTCTGCAGCCGCTGCGCTTCGTGGTCATCACCGACATGGTGATGATGAAGCGGTACTCGGACATGTGCAAGGCCATGGCCGTGCAGATGTTCCAGCAAATGATCAAGGACCATCCCGAGCAGGCCGCGGCCCGCGAGCCGCTGATCAAGATGCTCTCCAATCCGGACAACAACATCTTCTACAATGCTCCGGTCCTCATACTCGTGTTCGCCGCCCCGAACGCGCTCACACCCCTGGAAGACGGTGCCCTGTGCGCCGAGAACATGATGCTGGCGGCCGCCTCGATAGGCGTCGGCAGCTGCTGGATGGGCTTCGCCAATCCGATCTCCATGAGCCCGGCGGCACTGAAGGAATTGAATGTGCCGGCGGACCACAAGCTGGTGGCACCGATCATCTTCGGCTATCCGGCCAAGGAGCCGACGCCCAACCACCGGGACGAGCCGAATATCCTCAAGTGGATCTGAAACGACTTCCCATAACTCCTTTTCCCCAATGTGGGTTCCATTCCGATAGCGCGCAATGGCTTTGGGCGAGGTTCTCGTCAGATCGGCGATTCGGAGACTGAACGACGGAGCATCATATTCGCTGGCTTCCCAAGCGGCATAGCACCGCGCTTATGGATGCGACCTGATGCATCCAAAATATGGACCTTCGTGGACCGCGCCCTGGTCCAGATATCGGGACTCATCAGTATCTTCTGGTCCGAGGTGGCAAAGCTGTAGCAGGATTTGTCGACCAAAGCGCACGCGACCAACATACAGTCAGTTGGAGTGGCCCTATGGTCATGTTCCATAAGCTCCAAGGCGAGTGCGATCACCTCATTACCTTTGCCCATCCCATAGAGATCGACCCTTCCTGATTTTAGCAGTCGATGGAGTTCTGCAGCTGCCTCGGCGCAAATGCTTGGATCTCTTTCTTCGGCCATCTTGCCGATGACCTCACCTATTGCTAGGATCGAAACGCGGAACCTGACCCGAGAGGAGTTGAGAAGATGCTTTGCCTGCGAGCGGTGTTCCCTATCATCCTCTGAATCCAGCATTCCACGGAGCAGGCTGGAGTCGAGGTGGATCACTTCGACCATATGTTGGCCTCCCCGAAGTCGCATGCCTCCGCTGCAATGTCATGCAGTTCTGGCCTGATGTTCCGTACCATCCAGGTGGTATCCCTCATTGATATCCCGGGATTATACGCTACAACGCTCGCAGCGGTGGCGAGGGCAAGAAGAAACTCATCTCCCTTCGCCATCGCTTCCTGCACGGCATCTACCCTCGTGTCCTCCATCGCCGATGCTGACGAAACCAATTCCCAATCCAGATGTTCCAGCACTTGTTCCAGAACCGTTGAAAAGGGACCTCCAAAAGACTTGTCGAATTCAAAATCGACCACCGGCTCCAGGCCCGCACACTGCAAAATGCAGAGCGCCCAATGAAGCAGGTAGGTGTCCTCATCGTCGATATCCTCGAAATTGGGTCTCTGACGGAAACCCAAGGATGCGATTAGCGATGGAAGCTTATCCGATATACGGATCTCATCATCGGCGGATTTGTCCCGGGATGACATGGCCATGCCCTAGATGATCATGCGTCCGGGACATAATACCACTCACTACATGTAGCCCCGGAAGGGCGGGATGGCCAGGCGCGTAACCTCCGCCAGCTTC
>CAZCNG010000079.1:0-10050 GCA_964500045.1 uncultured Methanomassiliicoccaceae archaeon | reverse complement strand
TTTATCCAGGGAAATCCGAAGGTCGTGGGTTCGATTCCCACCCCCGGCACTCTTCATCCACTTCTCCTGATCATCTGTGGTCTCGATGCCCTTCCGTGCGCACCGATCTCGTTATCGCAATTGCCCTGCGCCAGTGAACAGCGCCCTACCCGATGCATGGTTTCTCAGGTCGATGATCACTTCTCCCGCTTGAACTCAGCGGCCACGTAATGCAGGATGCCTTTGAGGTTGGCCGCCTGCATCAAGTAATCGATGTCGCTGCGCCGCAGCTCCTTGATGATGAGCATCAATCCCTCGAAGACCAGGTAGGAGAGGGCCAAGAACACCAGGAACATGCCGAAGCCATTGACGTTGAACACCTGCGACAAGCCCGCCAGGAGGAGCAGCGTACCTACGGCGGCGGCTGCATGTATCAGCATCCTCCAGTTCATCGCCTCCCTGCTCAGGGCGCGCACCGCCACTCTGGTGAGGCCCATGGTGACGAAAGCGGTGATGGCCAGGGCGACCGCGGCTGCGATGTAGGGCGGACCTGCCCAGCCGGTGCTGATGAGCAGCACGATCAGTGAGAGGCTGCACACCAGATCTGTGGTCAGCAGCAGTGCAGAGACCTTGGCCTTGTCCATGGCCATTATTCTAGCGAGGTACACCTGGTTGAGGATGACCACCAGAGTGGCGATGGAAAGGTATCTGATCACTTCGGCCGCCGGGGCGTAGCTGGTACTGAACAGGAATACGGCCAGTGGTTCAGGGAACAGTATCAGGACGATCACCGCCGGCGTGGCGATGAAGGAGACGTACCTCTCGATCATGCTGGTGATCGTCGCCAGCTCTGCGTTCTTGCCCTCGGAGCGCTTGCGCGAGAAGGAGGGAAATGAGTTCAGGTACACGGCCACGCCCAGGGCCCCCAGTCCGCTCATGAGGTACTTGGCCGAGGAATAGAATGCCACTTGATCCGGCGTGCCCGCTCCGCCCACCAGCAGTTTGTCTATGTTGCCGGAGACGTACTCCATGATGACCACGACGGCCGCCGGCGCTGCGAAGGAAAAGTAGGAGTGGAACAGGGTCGGCCTCTTCCATTGGACCCGTTCCCTCTTCCAAAGGTATAGGCCTACGATCAGCACCAGGCCGGAGCCGATCACATAGGTCAGGGCCAGTTCCACCACACCCGCCCCGCCGAAGGCCAGGATGAAGATGAAGGGGATGCGGACCATCGGGTCCAATAGGGTGACGAGGCTTCCCTTGGCCATCTGTTCCCTGCCTGCGAAGGTCAGCAGAGCGATGTTGACCATGTCGTACATTATTTGGTAGACAAGGAAGACGATGATCAGCGACAGCGCCTGGGTGGTGAGCGCGTGCCCGGTGATGGTGATGAACGTGAAGGTGGAGAGGAGCACTACCCCCGCCATGACGGCGGTCAGAAGCAGTTTCAGAGTGGTGAAGGTGCTGACGCAATCGGCCAGGTCCTTGCCTTCGCTGACTCGTTTGATGTGGGCGTTGTTCAGGCCGAGGTTGGCTATGCAATCAAAGATAGCCACGAAGGACATGGTCCAGGTTATCTCCCCGTAGACGTCTGGGGTGTACAGCCGCGTGAGCACGAGCATGGCCACTAGCTGCAGCACCAGGCCGCCGAGGAGGGAAGCGTAGACCACGACCGACTTTCTACCGAACAAGGTCTTCCTCCGGGCAATGGGCGGGCCGCTCATTAACTCTCTCCCCCACCATCAGCTATAACTAAATCCAGGAGGATGAGCGGAGGATGCTCGTCGTCCGGGTCCGGGGCCGCACTGGCAACCAGCTTTTCCAGTATGCCTTGGGGAGAAGATTGGCGCTGGAACGGGGGGACGAGCTGCGCCTCGATCTCAATCATTTTGCTTTCAAACCCTATCGCTGCTCCCTGCCGGAACTGGGGCTGAGGGCAAGGGGGATATCACCATGGGGCATCGGGCCCCTGATCATGGCTCAGAATCTCTGCGCGGTCGCCGGGCCGCATCTGCCTGAGGCGCTGCGCGGGCCGCATGGGAAGACGGCAGCGGGCCTCGTCCAGGTGCAGGGCCGCAGGGGGCGGTGGACCCGGGTGGACGAGCCGCGCGATGTGCTCGGCTACGACCAAAGAGTGGAAGATGCGCTGCGCCAGGAAGGAGATCTCTATCTCGACGGCTTCTGGCAGAGCGAGAAATATTTCCGCACCAAGGCGGAAGAGATCCGTGCCGAGATTCGCCCTCCCAAACTAAATAAGGGTTCTGAAGCGATCGCTGCGGTAGCCTCCTCCAGTGAATCGGTCTCCCTGCATGTGCGTCGCGGCGACTATGTCAGCGACCAGGGCGTGGCCGCTTCGCAGGGGGCGGCGGGACCGGAGTACTACGCTGCGGCGCTGGAGGAGATGGAACGCCGTCGAGGCCGCTTCCGTCTTTTCATCTTCTCGGATGACATCGAATGGGTGCGGAAGAACATGTCCTTCCGCCAGGAAGCGACCTATGTCAGCGGCGTAGCGGGCAGCGATCTGGAAGAGCTAGCTTTGATGGCCACGTGCCATCACAACATCATCGCCAACAGTACCTTCAGCTGGTGGGGGGCCTGGCTCAATCCCAACCAGAACAAGACCGTCATCGCGCCCTCCCGTTGGGTGACCGATGCCCGCTACCGCAGCGTCGATGTCGTGCCGGACGAATGGATCAAGCTCTGACCGCTAGGGTCGGTGCTGGATGAACCATTGCACCGTTTCTTTCAGGCCTTCGTCGAAGGAAGTGCGGGCACGGAAGCCGAATTCATTCTCTGCCATGGACACATCGAGCATGCGCCGCGGCTGTCCATCCGGCTTGGTCGTATCCCATTCCAGCTTGCCGTCGAAGTGCGTCAGGGTCGCGATCTTCAAGGCGAGGTCCTTGATCGAGATCTCCATCCCCGAACCGAGGTTGACCGGCTCGCCCTGGTCGTACTTCAGGGCAGCCAGCACTATTCCTTGGGCCGCATCGCGGGCGAAGAGGAATTCGCGCGTAGCTACGCCGGTGCCCCACAGCGAGACGCTATTGGCGCCGCTTTCCTTGGCCTCCACGAATTTACGTATGAGGGCTGGAATAACATGCGATGAGGCCGGGTCGAAGTTGTCCCGCGGGCCGTAGAGGTTGACCGGCAGCAGATAGATGGCGTTGAACCCATACTGCTTGCGGTAGGCCTGGGCCTGCACCAGCAGCATCTTCTTTGCCAGTCCATAGGGAGCATTCGTCTCCTCTGGATATCCGTTCCACAGGTCATCCTCGTGGAACGGCACTGGAGTGAACTTGGGGTAGGCGCAGATGGTGCCCACGGCCACGAACTTGACCACTTTCTCCGCCCGGGCCGCTTCCATGAGCTGGATCCCCATGATGGCGTTGTCGTAGAACAGCGTGGCCGGATTCTCCATGTTGTAACCTATGCCTCCCACTTTGGCGGCCAGGTGGATGATCAAATCGGCACCCCTCGCTACGCGCCGGCAGTTGGCCATCTCCCTCAGGTCGGTATCCCTGCTGCGCGGCACCGCGATGTCCTTGCGCGATGCCCCGTTTGACACCAGCTGGGCGATGACCTCCTCCCCGAGGAAACCGGCGCCGCCGGTGACGACGATCTGCTTGCCCCTCAGTTCCATTAGTCTCCTCTCCACCACTTGTGCGGGAAGACGCGGCGGATGGCGGCATCGCCCTCGCCGGGGGGTGTCATTCCGGCGGCGCGGATGTCCGCGTCCACCATGATCCGCACCAGATCTCGGAACTTCACCTTCGGCTCCCATTTCAGCTCCTTCTTCGCCTTGCTGGGGTCCGCCCTTAGCGCCTCCACTTCGGTGGGGCGGAAGTAGCGCGGGTCGATCTCTACCCGCTTCGCTTCTTCCAGTCCGGCGTAGGCGAATGCCTCCGCCACGAACTCTTCCACGCTGTGCGTCTCGCCGGTTCCGATGACATAGTCGGACGGCGTTTTGGACTGCAGCATCATCCACATCGCCTCCACGTACTCGGGGGCAAAGCCCCAGTCGCGGCACGCTTTCAGGTTACCCAGGTATAACTTTTCCTGCTTGCCGGCCAGCATGGCGGCGATGGCACGGGTCACTTTCCTGGTGACGAACGTTTCTCCCCGGCGTGGGGACTCGTGGTTGAAGAGGATGCCGTTGCTGGCGAACATGTCGTAGCCTTCACGATAGTTCCTGGTCATCCAGTAAGAGAATACTTTGGCACAGGCATAGGGTGAACGCGGGGAGAAGGTGGTGGTTTCGTTCTGCGGCGGGGGCGTGGCCCCGAACATCTCGCTGCTGGACGCCTGGTAGAACTTGATGCCGCTGTTGCTGCGGCGTAACGCTTCAAGGACGCGCGTGGTGCCCAATGCATCCACGTCGCACGTGTATTCCGGCATGTCAAAGCTTACGCGCACGTGGCTCTGGGCCGCCAGATTGTACACCTCGTCCGGATGCAGGTTAAAGATGACATTGGATATCTGCCCCGCATCGCTCAGGTCGCCGTAATGGAGCGTGAGCCGCTTTCCCTCCTCATGCGGGTCGGCATAGATCGCCTCGATGCGGCCAGTATTGAACGTGCTCGCCCGACGGATGAGTCCGTGGACCTCATAGCCTTTGGAGAGGAGTAGCTCAGCCAGGTAGGAACCGTCCTGGCCCGTGATACCGAGCACGAATGCCTTCTTTACAGACATGGGTCCGCCATCTGATTCCCATTAGATAAAGTTGGCCAGACAAGAATTCGGGGAAATGATTAAAGTAATGGATACTCCGGTTCGCAGAGTGGTGAACTTTTGAGGGTTATCATCTATACAGGCAAGGGCGGCGTGGGGAAGACATCGGTCTCCGCCGCCACTGCGCTCAAAGCAGCCAAGATGGGTTACCGCACGATCGCGGTAAGCACCGATGCGGCCCATTCCCTAGCTGATTCCCTAGATACTCCCCTGTCGGGAGAGATACGCAATATCGGACCCAATCTGGACGCCATCGAGATCGACGTCCTCTACGAGATGGAGCACCGCTGGAGCGAGCTGGAGAAATACTTCTCGGACTTCATGGTGTCCCAGGGATTGGACCCGGTCTCCGCCAAGGAGATGGCGGTGTGGCCGGGCATGGAACTGATGTCCGCCCTCTTCTACATCGAGGAATTTCACAAGGAAGGCAAGTACGACGTCGTCGTGATGGATACCGCACCCACCGCAGATACGCTGCGTCTCCTCAGCTTTCCGGAAGTCTCTGATTGGTACTTCGAGAAGCTGTACAAGATGGTGCGCAACACGATCAAACTGGCGCGCGCCACCGTGGGGAAGTTCATGAATGCGCCGCTGCCCTCGAATGCGGTGCTGGACAACATAGATCAGATCCGCGACCGCATGAAGGCGGTGCGCAAGATCCTGCAGAATCCGGAGATCACCACCATCCGCCTGGTCGTCAACCCGGAGAAGATGGTCATCAACGAGACCAAGCGCGCCTACACCTACCTCAGCCTCTACAATCTGACGGTGGAGTGTCTGGTCATCAACCGTTTGCTCCCCGAGGAAAATCGCGAGAGGTACCCCAAGGAGAAGTGGGCGGAGCAAGAGAAGTACATGCAGATGATCAAGGAGGCCTTCGATCCACTTACGCAGTTGAAGGGATATCTCTTCAGCACCGAGGTGGTCGGCAACCAGTCGCTGGAAGTGCTGGGCGACATGATCTTCGGAGACGAGGACCCGACCCAGATCTATGCGCGTGAGAAAGCGATGATGATCTACCACGAGGATGGCCGCGACATTCTATCGCTCAAGCTGCCATTCTCCGAGAAGGGTGAAGTAGAACTTTATAAGTCCAACGATGTCCTAATTGTAAAGGTAGGATGGTACAAGCGGTCCGTGGCCCTGCCGTACTCGCTCATGAAGAAAGTGACGACCAAGGCGGAGTTCAAGGACGGACGGCTTTTGATATACTTCGAGGAGGAGAAAAAAGATGGCAAAGAAGAAAGCAGCTGAATCGGAAATGCCTGTGGAAGAGAAGGGCGTTCCCTTCGAAGAGCAATATGAGAACGAAGGGGGAAGCTCGATGATGGACCAGGAGGGGTTGCAGCACCTGATGAAGGGCGCCACCGAGATCATGATGGCCATGGAGAAGATGATGCCGAAGAAGCAGATGTCTCCCGAGATCAAGCTGCACGCCAAGGCGGCCAAGAAGGAGATGCTCCTCATGTTCCGCGCCATGCTTGACGCCAAGATCCAGGAGTGCGACGGCAAGGAAGGCAAGGCGGCCCCGGAGCCGAAGCTCAAGAAGATCAAACTGGACTAGATTAGAAGGGGCCTACGGGCCCCATCACTTACTTTCTATGCATTCGGGGCACAGCAGGTCCCCGTCCATTTCACGCAGCTCGTCGGAGAAGGCACCGCACGCTTCGCAGTAGCCTTCCGAGGTCGTCTCTCCAGGGGTCTTGCTGCCCCGCAAGGAGATGCTCTCCCATTCCCTCGTGATCTCGATCAGCGAGGGGGACAGCCTCAGGATGTCGTTCTCCGTGAGCATGCCTACGAGCTTCTCCCCCTCTATGACCGGAAGCCGGCGCAGGCGCAGGTCGGCCATGGTCTTGGCCGCCTTCTGCAATGCCGTTTCCGCGGTGGTCGTTATCACTGGGGTGCTCATGACCTCGTCGACGCGCAGCAGTGACGCCTGCTTGTTCTGCGCCACCACCTTGTAGACCAGGTCCCGCTCGGTGATGATGCCGATGGGCCTCCCCTCTTCGATGATGACCAGGGAGCCCACCTTGTGGTCCCTCATACTGGCGGCTGCATCTTTCACGGACATGCCTGGCTCGCCGGTGCGGGGCGAGCGCGTCATGACATCACGCACCATAATCTCCGCTGTCCTGGCCTTCATGAATGACAATTCCCCGGGAGCGGATATAATGGTATGCCATTCTCGTTCTGTGTATCCAGGAATGTACGATGATCGTCTGGCCACAATCTATCGCCTTCCAACCCGGTGCAAGAACAAACGATATATCAGATGAGTTGAATGGCAACTGGGAGAAACATGAACGAAGTCGAAGGGGAAGTGGCGGTGCGCATAGCACGCAAGGCCGTGGACGCCGAGGCTCGAGGAGACACATCTGGCGCCGTCCATGCACCGTCGGATTTCCGCGAAAAGAGGGGCGCATTTGTGACCCTATCCACCTATCCAGCGCACGAACTGCGTGGCTGCATAGGTTTCCCCGAACCAGTTTATCCGTTGACCCAAGCACTGCTCGAGGCAGCGTCATCCGCCTGCCACGATCCCCGCTTCCCTCCGCTGGATGCGAAGGAGCTGGATGGCATCGTGGTCGAGGTCAGTGTCCTCACCCCTCCCGTGGAGATGATGGTGGAGAAGCGGAGCGAGCTCCCGAAGATGATCGTCATAGGACGGGATGGTCTGATCATGGAGAAGGGCTTCCGCCGCGGACTATTGCTGCCGCAGGTCCCGGTGGAATGGGGCTGGGGTCCCGAGGAGTTCCTGGAGCAGACCTGCCACAAGAGCGGCCTGACCTCCGATTGTTGGCTTGATCCGAAGGTAAAGATATTCAGCTTCTCTGCGGAGGTCTTTGCCGAGGAGAGCCCCCGCGGCCAGGTCGTGCGCAAGCGGCTGGTGTGACATGCTCGTCGTGGAGGGCCGCGCTCTCATCAAGGGCGAACTGAAACAGTGCTGCATCGGCATCGAGAACGGCCGCATTTCCACCATCCAAAAAGTGCTCAAGGGCGACACGCACTTGCGGTTCGGTGACCATCTTATTCTCCCCGGTGCGATCGACCCGCACGTCCATTTCCGCGAGCCAGGAATGACGGACAAGGAAGACATCGCCTCCGGTTCACTGGCCGCGCTGCACGGGGGCGTCACCTGTGCGTTGGACATGCCGAATACCAAACCGGCCACCACCGGAATCGAGGAGCTGCTGGAGAAGAAAGCGCTCATCTCGAGGAAGTCGTGGATCGACATGGGTTGTTTTGCTGGCGTGCGCAGCGGTAAAGATCCAACGCCTTTGGCCGAGGCGGCCATCGGCTTCAAGATATTCCTGGGGTCGTCCACCGGCGACCTATTACTGAAAGGAGAGGAACAGCTGAAGTACGCGCTGCAGCAGGTCGCCGCCACCGGCAAGGTCGTGAGCGTCCACGCCGAAGAGGAGGAGCTGCTCACCAACGGCGGTATGAATCTGCGGGAACACGAGCGCAACCGCCCCGCCGAGGCGGAGTGGGCCGCCGTGCGCAGGGTGCAGGAATCCTCGGCCGACGCGAGGATCAACATCTGCCACGTCACTTCCAGGCATACTCCGGGCATCATCGTGGGGAAAACCACCTTCGAAGTGACGCCGCACCACCTGCTGCTCGACTATGACGACGAACTGGAGGCATTCGGTAAGGTAAATCCGCCGCTTCGTTCCAAGGCGGACCGCTCCGCCCTCTTCCAGCTCTTCGCGGCGGGAAAAGTTCCCATGCTGGCATCTGACCATGCGCCGCACACCTTTGGTGAGAAGTCCCGCTCCTTTGACGAAGCTCCCTCCGGGATGCCTGGGGTGGAGACGTCGATCCCGCTCATGCTCGCGCTCGTCAAGAAGGGGCTGCTTCCGTTGCCCACATTGGTGCGCGCCTGTGCCGAGACCCCTGCCCAGGTCTTCGGACTCAACAAAGGTTTCATCGAAGAAGGTCGTGACGCCGACCTCATGATCGTGGACCCGTCCCAGATCCGTCCCATCAAGGTGCGCGACCTGCGCACCAAGTGCGGCTGGACCGCCTACGAGGGCCGGGAAGCGATGTTCCCCCACGCGGTTATGGTAAGGGGCCGATTGATCATGGAAGAGGGCGGCCTGGTGGGCGAGAGGAGTGGTAGAAGTGTCTGAACTGCAGCTGGATCTTACGAGTTTGGAAGGATGGAAGTTTGACGAGAAGGCATGCACTGACTGCGGGCTTTGCTGCCTCTGTCAGCCGGAGCTGCTGGAGTCGGAGGTGCCGCTCTTCCGTCACAAGTATCGCGGCAAGATCGTCTCCAAGAAGCACCCGCACGAGCACACCGCCCTGACGATGAAGAAGGGCGTGGGCAGCTGCTCCTTCCTGGAGAATAAGCGCTGCTCCATCTACCCGGAGCGGCCGTACTTCTGCCGCGCCTTCCCTTTGCATATCCATGTCGGAGAGCGGGCGCAGGTCGTGCTCGACCTCTCCTGCCGGGGCGCCTGGAACGATAAGGGCGAGGACGCACTGGCGATGGGCATGGGATGGGCCAAGGGCGCCGAGGGCCGGATCAATGCGGTAACGCGCCAGGCCCGTTCTGTCTACTCTGAGTACCTCGAGAATTGCAGGGAGCAGGGCATGGACGCTTCCGCGTCGAGACTGCGCGGCATGGCCACGCCTCTAATGAAGAAGTTCGCCGACGTATCCTTCTTGGCGGAACTGTTGGAAGCGACCATGGCCGAGGAACCGGTGGAAACCGTCACGCTCAAGGGAACGGCGCTGGATGCCGAGCAATTGAAGGCGTTCGAAGAGGAGGCGCGCGAGGGCGGGATGGACGGTCTCACCTGCGGCAGCGCCTTTGACGCGCCTGTGTATTGCGACGAGAAGGGCGGATGGAACATCTTCATGGCCGAGAGCGGCAGGCTCGTGCACCGCGTGCTCGACGAGGACGGTGCATTGAAGGAGGTGGGGAAGATCGACCCGGCCGCATTCCGGCTGCTGCCCCCCGAGGGCGACGGGGTCGCTCTGATGGTCCGCTACATGAACATGTTGAATCAGCGGGACTGCCTCTTGGGCAGCGCCTACGCCATCCACGACGAGAACGGGTACGAGGACGAGGTGGAGAACGTTTACCTCGGTGTGCTCGGGACCGCCGCGGTGGAGCTGCTGTGGAGATTGAACCTGTTGGACCATGTCTTTCACGTGGGGCGGGGCGTGCGCGGGGTCAGGGAAGCCATCATCTACTATGACATGGATCGCCTGGATGCTCCGTCGATAGGTGCGTTCGTGTGAAGTCTGGATGCACCTTCGTATTGAAGCGCCTGACGAAAACCTCTAAATACTGATGGTCTAATCGGGAAAACCGGTGAATGGTTTGCA
>CAZCNG010000078.1:0-10189 GCA_964500045.1 uncultured Methanomassiliicoccaceae archaeon | reverse complement strand
TACATGACCGCGGGAGGTCTGGTGCTACCCACACCATGTTGAAGAGAACCATAATAATCGATGTCAACGACGCCTATTGCCGCATGCTAGGCTATTCGAGGGCCGAGCTGCTAGAGTTGCATATTTCCGATATTGATGCCATGTTGACCTTGGAGGAACAGGCAGCGACCATACAGAAGATAGTCACCGATGGATCGGGGACCTTCGAGACGCGCCACAGGAGGAAGGATGGCAGCACTTTTGATGTCGAGCTGTCGGTGACGCACCAGAACACGAGCGACGGCAGACTGGTCTGTTTCTGTCGTGACATCACCAAACGGAAGCTCGGAGATCAGGCGCTGCGTGAGAGCGAGGAGAAATACAGACTCCTGATCGAGAGCAGCCATGATATCATCTACACCGTCACGCCAGATGGGACCTTTACCTTCGTTTCTCCCAGCTGGACCGCGCTCCTCGGGCATCCAGTGGATGAGGTGGTCGGAAGACCGTTCCAGCAATTCGTGCATGCGGAGGATCTCGATAAGTGCATGGCATTCATGCTAAGAGCGGCTGAGACCGGACAACGACAATCCGGCGTCGAATACCGAGTGCAGCATACTGATGGTTCCTGGCACTGGCATACCTCGAATGCCGTTCCACTGATGGACGGCTCAGGGAGATTTGTTGGTCTTGAGGGCAACGCCCGGGACATCACCGAGCGCAAGCGGGTGGAGATCGAACTCAGAAAGAGCCAGCAGATGCTCAGCAAGATCATGGATACCACTCCCAATCTCATCTATATCTACAACCTCAAGGAACACCGCAATCTGTATGCCAACCGCGAAATCGTAGAATTCCTGGGTTTTACGAGCCAACAAGTCATGGACATGGGGCCTCGTCTCTTCGAGCTAATACTTCATCCCGATGATGCGGGGGCGGTCGAAGCATATCAAGAGCGGCTCCGAAATTCAGCTGACGGTGAAGTGCTTGAGTCCGAGTACCGCATGCGGCGGGCCGATGGCAGTTGGTGTTGGCTCCGCAGCCGTGACGTGGTCTACGATCGCGATCCCGATGGAACGGTCAACAACGAATTGGGGTTCGCTGAAGACGTGACGGAAAGGAAGCGGGTCGAAGAGGAACTGCACGAGAGCAAGGCTCGCCTGCAAACACTGGTGCAGACCATACCAGATCTTGTCTGGTTGAAGAATACCGAAGGAGTGTATCTTACATGCAACTCGGCGCTCGAACGGCTCTTCGATGCAAAGGAGGCGAGCATCGTCGGAAAGACCGATTACGCGTTCTTCGACAAAGAAATGGCGGACTCCTTCCTCGAGCATGACCAGGATGCCGTGAATGCGGGCAGGCCCACCAAGAATGAAGAATGGGTCACCTTCGCCAATGACGGACATCGTGCCTTGCTGGAAACCGTCAAGACTCCGATATACGACGCCAAAGGAGATCTGTTCGGCGTGCTGGGCATAGGGCGCGACATCACCGAGCGCAAGCGCGTGGAGGAGGCGCTCTATGAGGCCAACCGCAAGCTCAATCTCCTTTCAAGCATAACCCGGCATGACACCGCAAACCAACTCCTATTGCTCACGGGAAACCTGGCCTTGCTGGAGGCGGAACGCATAGACCCCTCATCTTGCAGGCTGCTCCAGAATGCCGAGGCTGCCGCAGAACGGGTCTCCGCCATCATAGAATTCACCAAGGAGTATCAGGACATCGGCGTCAAGGCCCCCGCCTGGGCGTCGCCCGGACGCCAGACAGCGAACACCTTTGATTTGCTGCATCCGATTGGGGTGAAATTAGAGGACGATACCAACGGTGTGGAGGTACTGGCCGATCCCTTGGCGGAGAAGGTCCATTACAATCTGATCGACAATTCCCTGCGTCATGGCGAGCACGTCTCCTGCATCAAGGTGAGCACGAAGCAGGTGGGCGATACCATGTTGATCGTCTACGAGGATGACGGTGTGGGCATCAGCTACGAGGACAAGAAACACCTCTTCGAAAAAGGCTTCGGCAAGAACACCGGGTTCGGGCTGTTTCTCTGCCGGGAGATACTCGCCATCACCGGCATCACCATCACGGAGACCGGGAAGGCAGGAAAGGGCGTGCGCTTTGAGATGGTGGTACCACCTGGCGCATGGCGGCTCCCCCCCCCCCGATAGAGCGGTAGTTCGCCACGCCAAGTTGCCCTAGATCATCTTCGCAGGATTGGGGGACATAGGCGGTGTGGTCTCTCTAAGCCCCAGGTAGCGCAACTCCCGAACCCACGATGATCCATTGGTACTAGCGTGGCACTCAGGTCCAGCTTCGCGTTCATGCAGAGCGTGGTGGCCGCATCCTTGCCGATGCCCTGATCGATGCGGCTATCCAGAGTGACGACGAACCTGCGGGCCAACTACCCTCTACCATCCTGTAGCCGAGCAGATGGAGCACTCCGGGCTCAACGTACGTGTTGTCCGTGCTCCTGCATCCAGTATGGATGAAGAAGGATTGCCATAGCATTAAGGTCGCAGAGCGACTGGTGTCAAACGCGGCTTATCCCTATTTGCTGAGTCGCGTTGTCATAGTGGGGCGCCTTCATGGAGAAGAAAACGGTAATTGGTGCTAAGAGCACGTTCTTTGTGCTGCTATTGCTGCTGGGCGGGTTCATCAGCGTCATGGCCACGGAAACAGTGGCCGCGACCACGGAGGGCGACTATACCTATGAGGTATCGGGCAGTCCCGCCGTAGCTACGATAACAGGATACACGGGCTCTGGCGGAGCGATCATCATCCCCAACACCCTAGGTGGGTATACCACCATGGCCATCGGAGAGAATGCCTTCGCGGCTTGCACCAACCTGACCTCCGTGACCATACCGGACAGCGTCGCTTCCATTGGAAATCAGTCATTCCAGTCCTGCACCTCCCTGACCTCCGTGAGCATAGGGAGCAATGTCACCTCCATCGGGGATGCGGCGTTCAACGCCTGCACGGCCCTGACCTCCGTGACGATACCGAATAGCGTCACTTCCATCGGAGCCGCAGCCTTCGTAGCCTGCACCTCCATGACCTCCGTGAGCATAGGGAGCAATGTCACCTCCCTCGGAAATGCGGTGTTCTTCTCCTGCACCGCGCTGACCACTGTGAACATACCCAACAGCGTCACTTCCATCGGGCGCTATGCGTTCGATTCCTGCACTGCGCTGACCTCCGTGACCTTGCCGAACAACGTCACCTCCATCAGTGACTCTGAGTTCGTCCACTGCACGGCCCTGACTTCCATCGTGATACCGAACAATGTCACCTCCATCGGAGACTATGCATTCTACTATTGCGCCGCGCTTACCACCGTAACGATACCAAGCAACGTCACCTCCATCGGAGACTATGCCTTCGCCTCCTGCACCAGCTTGGCCGCCATCAATGTTGCCCTGGACAATCCGAACTATGCCAGCGCCGATGGCGTGCTTTATAACAAGAGCAGCACCACTCTGGTCCAGTACCCTGGTGGCAAAGCTGGTGCGTTCACCCTACCTGATAGCGTCACCTCCATCGCAGCCGCGGCGTTCTGGTACTGCAACGTGCTGACCTCGGTGACGATACCGAACGGCGTCACTTCCATCGGTGACTATGCGTTCTACTATTGCTCCGGGCTGACCACCGTGAGCATTGGTGACAACGTCACTTCCATCGGGAACTATGCGTTCGACCACTGCACGGTGCTTACCGCGGTGAACATACCCAACCGCGTCACCTTCCTCGGAGCAGGGGCGTTCCAATCCTGTGCTTCCATCACTTCCGTTAGCATACCGAACGGCGTCACCACGATCAATGACAATACGTTCAGCTCCTGCACCGCGCTGACCACCGTGAGCATTGGCAAGAATGTCACCATCATCAGGATGGCGGCGTTCTCCTCCTGTACCTCCCTCACGTCGGTGACCATACCCGATAGCGTCACCTCCATCGGGGGCTTGGTGTTCGACCACTGCGCCGCGCTCACCTCCGTGGTCATACCGGACAACGTCACTTTCATCGGAGGAAGCGCGTTCCAATCCTGCACTGCGCTGACCTCGGTGGTCATCGGCACCAATGTCACCACCATCGGACCTAGTGCCTTCCAGCTCTGCAAATCGCTCAACTCGACCACGTTCCTAGGAATCGTGGCGCCCACCGCCGTTTATGCGGGCTGGATCGGCGGCACGCCCGCGACCATGAGGGGGCACGCCTACGCCGCCTCCAACTTCCCCGCTCCTGGATCGCTTTGGAACGGGTTGATGATGGGTGCGGTCATACCTGTGATTCCTGGTGTCCCCACCAACCTCACCGCCACCTCAGGCAACGCCCAGGTGGTGCTGGCATGGGTCGCCCCGGCCAGAGACGGCGGCAGCGCCATCGACTACTACGTCGTCCACCAGGACGGCAACGCCTTGGCCACCCATCCTACGGTGCTGACGGCCACCATCTCCGGTCTGATCAACGGTCAGAGCTACAACTTCACCGTCGCCGCACATAACCGCGTAGGAAACAGCACCCGCAGCGCCTCCGCGAGCAGCATTCCAGCCACCGTGCCGGGAGCGCCGCAGAACCTCGCGGCGACGCCTGCCATCGGCAAGGTCACGCTCACCTGGCAAGCACCAGCCTACAACGGCGGCAGCGCCATCAGCGGGTACAAGGTGTACCTGGCCCTGGCGGGCGGGTCCCAGCTCCTCTCCAATTTGAGTGCAGCGACATTCACCTACGAGCACACCAATGGAACCGCCGGAACCTCGTACACCTACTACGTCGTGGCCAGCAATGCCGTCGGAGCGGGGCCGAACTCCTCTCAGGTGAGCGCCACGCCACAGAGTGCGGTGGACAATACCATGCTCTATGTGGGCATCGCCATCGTCGCCATCGCGATCGTGGTGGTGGGAATCATGCTGATGAGGAGGAAGAAATAGAGTTGAGAGCGGGCACCAGCAGCGATGAATGATGGAGCGATCTCGCGCGAATCAGAGATCGATACCTCTAACCTGTCAGTCTAACCATCTGATGCAGAGCCTTGTAGCTCATTCTCCTATGTCTTATTGACAGGAAGAGCGGTGAGTTGGGGTTCTTACTGCTCGAACCGAGGTAAACCCTGAGCACCCGATCGGCCTGGTCGTCGAAGTCCACTTTACGTGCCTTGTCCCGCTTACCGTGGCGTATACTGATCTCCCTGCGCTGGAAATCGATGTCGTCAACGTTCAGATTGACCAATTCACTTGCCCTTATCCCGGTCTTGCATAATAGTACCAGGATGGTCAGGTCACGTTGGCATTTGGCAGCCTTAATCAGCCTACCCATTTCCTCGATGGTCAGGTACTTGATATCAGGCTGGTTCAATCTGGGCTTCTTCAGCTTGACACCTTCGATGCCCATGAATGTCGCATAACGCTCAATGGCGATGAGGCACTTCCTCTGGTAGGATTTGGAGAACTCAGAATCGAGCACATGCATCGCCAACTGCCTCAATCTGTTGGCATTAGGAAATTCCATAGGCCACCTTCTGAGGATGTTGCCCATGCAGTAGGCTGTGTCCTGTGCAACGGTGGATGTGTTGCCTATATCCATTCGTAGATAGGCTACGAAATCGTGGTCGATTTTCTTCCTTTCGACTATTTCAATATGCTCCTGGTTCTTTCCAATCAAACAGGAGAAATCCACTTCTTCCTTCATGTCCAGTCGTCCTACCGACGGCTTAGGTTCAGAATTCTATCTCATTCGGCAGGGGTAGAGAATCGAATTCTATTCGATTCGTTCTATCAAGCTTGGCCCATGCCAGTAATTGATGAAAGTGGTGCAGGGGGTGCGATTTGAACGCACGAACCACTAAGGATAGGATCCTAAGCTCCCTTCCGTCTGGCAACGAGAAAAGCAGTGAAAGTAGTATATTTATCTATGCTGAAACGGTCGCTTGCCCGTTCTAGCCTCATTGCAGAGGCTAGAACGCAATATAGAGCACTAAACCACACATTCTACGTCTGAGCTTCTCCTGTATGTCCTGGTGGCTCTTTGGTGGTTCCCTGCTACTCATGGCACCAGAATCGTCGCTCTCACATTATCGCAACTGCTTGATCGTAGTTTTTGACATATTTCCTCACTCCGCCGCACCATTTCGCATAGCCAGACTTTCATAAACTCGTTTCAATCAAATAGGTATTGATCGAAACCCCCTTTCTTTCTCTTCTCAGACCAAAGGAGAAAGACGAAGCATCGTCTCATCAATGGACTTCTTCAATCCAATTACATGCATCATGACCGAGAGACTGGTTCCCGCTTGGGTCCAAAAGGAGTAGAGTCATTCTCTCGACTATACTCACATCGGCGATGACTAGTCGCATCTAACGTCTGTCAGCCTTCCATCACAGAAGCGGTCTAGAGGACCGACGACAGCACCACCGACCTTCTTCATGGCCACCTTCTCTGGATTCTCCGCATCTGCCTTCTCGACCAGATCTCTTAGCCTTCGACCCATCTGCTCAGTAACACCAACGACCAGAGCATTACCCATGCAGAAATATCTCCAGTTCTGAGGCATTCCCTCGGTCCAGTTATCCTCGAACCCGTTCAATCTCTCTGCTTCAACGGGAGTCAGAACCCGGTATTGGGTCTGCTCCGGGTCGATAGGGATTATGTGGCATATCCGGTTCGGACGCTTGTTCCCTTCGCAGGTTAGCATCGTCCTTGAAGGCTCATCAAGCTTGTCTGGGAACGGAATCCCGCCCTCATTGTAATGGTACACATGGCCGTTCTTGTGTTGGCGGACCTCATCTTTGCTCCCCTTGCAGTATCTCCAGGTCTTCCTGAACGCCTCAGTGCCACGGTCCTTCTCTTCGCCTATCCATTCATTGGGGATGATGTAGTTGTCACCCACTTCTTCTTCAAGAATGCTCCTCAACGTCCCTTTGCCAGTGCTCTTGTCCCAGGTATATGTTGAGGCCACCTTCTGAGTGAAGATCCGCCCGTCTTTCATATAACCTGCATTCTGAAATGCAAATTCGAACTCGGTCGTCATCTTGACAAGGTCGGAAAAGAGGCAAATGGACTGTCCCTCCGAGGTTCCAGAGGACTTGCAGGGGAATTCTGGAGCGAAGAAACCAGACCTTGTGATGATGCTTGTGTCCGAGTGTCCATGGTATAGTCTGCCAACAGTATCATTGGCCAGCGTGGCGAAGATGAACGTTCTTCTCCGTTTCTGAGGATAGCCATAGTCGGATGCATTGATCACCCTCCATTCCGCCACATAGCCTAGATTATTCAAGCAAGCGAGTATGATCCCGAAATCCCTTCCCCGCTGTTTCGCTGGGGATTTCACAAGCCTATCCACGTTCTCCAATAGAACGAACGGAATCGGAGTTCCGTTCCCTATATTGTCTCTAAGGATTCGCTCTATGTGCCACCAAAGAACGCCCTTCTTCCCTTCTATGCCATGTGCATTGGTGGTTGCCACGGAATAATCCTGACAGGGGAAGCCTCCAACTAGCAACGTGGCGGGAGGAATGTCCTTTGTTTCGACCTTAGAGATATCCTCATTGATGCATAGTGTCCCGGTCTGTTCGAAGTGCCTCTTGTAGCAATCGAATGCCCACTGGACCCTCTTCCCAGGTTCCCACTGGTCAGCCCATACTACGTTCCAACCGCTCCTACTGAGGCCGAGATGGAAGCCGCCGACACCAGCGAACAGTTCTATTGCGGTACGTTGCATCTAATCCAGAGATAGACAGAACCGGTCAATAACACTATTGTTATCCTTAGTGTAAGTGCCTAGGAAATGGTTCGTTGAATCGCATGCGTCGATACATTGCCAGATATTCGTGCTCTCAATGGCATGTCATACAAATAGGGTTGGAGATAGCCCATCAGGTCCTCCTTTGTCCTTGGAACACAGAGACCCCTGCTGTTGATTAGTGCCTGCATTATTTCGTAGAGTTGGACAAAATCGGCCTTTTCCCCGCTCTCGATCTCCTTGCGATGGTCATTCATGAACCGTGAGACATCATAAGGGACACGGATACAGGTGAGGAACGTCCTTGTCCGACCGATCCGGGGGTCTTTGCCACCATACTTGCCTTCAGTGAATGATGCTTTCCCGTTCGACGAATGGTATTTGACATCTTCGTTCCAGCCCAATAGATCGATGAACCGGAGCAGACCATCAACGCTGCCGAACTCGGTCTTGCTTCCGACTAGCTTGTCCAGCTCATTGATGCATTCCATCACTGGTGGGGATGGGTCATATCTCCAATTCCCATTCTTGTCCTTCCTATGGTCTAAGAGATATGCGCTACGATAGATGAGAATGAGGACAGCACGGAACGCCTCGAAATCGGCCATTGCGATGTTGGTCAAATCACTCCAGATGAAGGAGAATGATGGTGGTTCCAGAGGTTTGCCCTTGACAATAATGACCGGCCTCATGTCATTCTCATTTGTGCCCGCTCTGGCCTCCTTCCCCGGCTTCTCAAAGAGCAGAAGAGAATCGTCTGAGCTTCTTCCAACAGAGTGGGTCATTGGCTTTGTCAGCGTTCCGTCCCATCCTATGGCCTCATTGATGAGATGCATCCTCTTGTCGAGTACATTGACGGGCATGCCCCGAACATATGCAGTCTCCAGAACAACTTTCCAACGAGAAACATCCCATCCCATGGGGCAGGGACACGCATCGTAGCTCGATGTCCATTATTACCAGAACATTACATCTACACTACAACTAGGATATAATATGGTAACCATTTGGTAATAATGGACTAAAGCATATCGGATGGTGTTGGTATCGTGTGGGAGCTGCTGTCATTCTTACAGGCCAAGGTCCGTAGAATGACCCTTGAAGCTCTTGAGAAAGGTCCGAGAACGCCTTCGAGCATTGCAGCCTCGTCTGGAGAGTATCTCTCTCACGTCTCTAGGGCACTGAAGGAACTTACTGAGCATGGCCTTGCAGAATGTATGACGCCCAGCCAGTCTAAGAACCGGATATATAGGATAACTTCTGAAGGCAGGGATATCCTCGTCGAGCTTCGTAAGCTGGCCTAGTAACAGACATTCAATCGTTCTGGTTCTTCAGCTTGTCGATGTACTCTTTTACCCTTGCCGCACACCGCATCGGATCCGCCTTTATCTCATGTTCCCAACAAACGAACACCATCCATCCAGCCTGCTCTAGCTCGATGATCTTTCTCTTGTCTCTGTCGGTGTTCCGCTTCAACTTCTGCTCCCAGAACTCAGTGTGGGTCTTCGGTAGGGGCAGATCGCAGACAGGGCATCGGTGCCAGAAATCCCCATGGACAAAAATCGCAACCCTATGCCGGGGATATGCGATATCAGGACGACCAGCAGCGCCCCTCCAGTGAAGCCTGTATCCCCTCAGTCCTATAGCTCTGAGAGCTCCTCTCAATTGCAGTTCCGGACTGGTGTCTTTGCCACGGTTTGCTCTCATGACCCTTGATGTTGATTCGGACTCGGGGATTGGTGCCCTCCCATCCCTCAGATATTCCGCCATCGGACTGTGAACAAATATCCTCCCTATTATGGGTGTCGGATATGGATACGACATAGGCAAGAATGCTAGAACGTCACTTCAGTGTCTGCCCTATCCAATCTGGATTCACCCTTTGTCCCACAATTGTACGTCGCTGAGCTGTGAGTAGTTGGCAACGACTACCTGGAGCGAACAGCCCAACCGCTGTGGCACCGTGAAGAGGCTCGCTGCTCCATCCCTCTTAATCATGTCGCAACAGACCGAATGGCGCAGAGTCATTGGAGATATGTCTTCGTACCCGGCCAAGTGCCCTATTTCCTTCACAATGCGATGATAGTACTGTCTTGATGCCTTTCTTCCATCTAGGAACTCCAATACATCTGGGAGCCTTTGAGAGGGTATCTCGAAACGCATGGGTTTGGCATTCTTCAGTCGCCTGTATTCGATATAGGTCTTGTCGCCCTGCTTCTTCAGGTTGCTCTTGGAGAGCTTCTCTGTAGTCGATACGTGCATCCCTGTGATAGTAAGCAGGGAGATCAATCCACGTTCCTTGGCGTTCCGGCATGCGCCGAGAAGCTTCAACTCATACCCTTCTTCGAGAATCGGATACTTGGTTTCGCCCATGGTTTACTCTCCTGTGATTATGTAAACCCAGATGCTCGCTATTTGTATGTTTAGTTTACACTTTATAGAACTTATATATTAAATAATATGTAG
>CAZCNG010000077.1:0-10287 GCA_964500045.1 uncultured Methanomassiliicoccaceae archaeon | reverse complement strand
GCGAGTCAAGGGATCCACAGTCCCCTAGGATAACCAGGCTACCCCACCCGGGCCAGATGAAAGTGGTGATTCATTGGTTGTTATTAAACATATCTCCATCGGATCACGCAGGAATGCCTTATCACTTGATACCAGCGTCCTCAATATCGCTCGATCCTGGATCGCCTACTCCTTCATTAGTTGCTCAAACACCTTTCTTCTGTCTGCAGATATTTCTACTGGTTGGCCTCTTTCTTTCCATCCTTCGACGAGCTTGTTCAGTTGTTCATTTAGAAGCATCGCGGCTTGCTTTGAAAGCATGGCGACACCATCCGCGACCGCAACCTTTTCTCCGTCTATGGTAAGTAGTTCGTTGAAGAAGTATAGCCTAACGTCGGAATCGGTCTCGTTGGCCACAACGTTCGTTGCGTAGATCTTTGTGAATTGAAATCCTCTCGATTTCTGGATCGGTTTCTCAGTATCATCCGTCATCAAATCGCCTCTGCAATACAATCATATCTTTGCGAAGTCCCAGTTTGTCTTGCGACATCTTCCATCTTCTTCTTCGACATCTCTGTGGAAGATGAATCTCCAAGATTTGCTAATCCACATCTTGCGAAATTGGTATAATCGTTCATGAATCTGACAATGAAGTTTCGATTTAGGCTTAGCATTGGCTTCTCTATAGCATTCTGGACGGGCTCATTGTGCATTGTTGAGATGGGGTCAATGATCGCGGATTCCCGTTGGTCGGCCAACTCGACGGCCTTTATGATCCCGTCCGGGGTCAGATAGCACCTGCTTTGATCTCCAGTTACTACAACCAGTGCCTTGGTCTCTGTCAGGTCTTCAGCTGAGAACCACTTGGGCCAATTCGAAGCGCTACCACTTCTGAAGGCTTGGTTATCGAAGAGGAAAAGGATGAATTCATCCTCGATCGAGAAGTTCAAAGAAGGAACTTCAATGATCCTTATTCCTAAGGAACCTTCATCAATCAGCTCTATCCTGGGGAATGATCTCTGAATGTAAACCGCCATTTCCGCGTAACTCTGTATGGTTTCATAATGGAGTCCAGTTATCTTCTTTATCTCAGATATTGTGATGGACTCCCCCTGTCTTATCCTCTTCATCGAGTCGGCCAATAGCATGGTGATTTCTTGTGGGCTCTTTCTCAATTACTCACTCTCCTGAATTGCATCAATCTCATTCTTGGGATTGTACTATATGCCTAGCCCGGCAGTGGATCGCAGATTCTGACCATGAATTGGCGTTTCATATATTTACTTTTCACTCTAGCGCTATGTTCGTTTAAATGAATATTTCACGAGATGTAAGTAATTCATATATATTGCCTATCCATTATGCAGACCGTTGATTGATGTAACGGACCTTTGGCCTGGTGCGAGCAATGGGGCTTTGAGTAGCTTTGCCCATCGTGAACCTTGTCAATGGCTCGTATTGTCAAATGCACATGTCCTTAAATTGTCCATGGCGAAGGAGACCCATGAGGAAGCACTAATGAGGGGGGTTCCTTCGAACTTGAAAGGACGAATGAAGGATGCTATGTTGTCTCTTGAACGAGAGAAGATCCTCTTTAGTGTTCCAAAGGAGGGCCACGATGTATGGCATGCTGATTCCCGGCATCCATTTTTCCAGAGCGATGAGAACATAGAGGTTCTGGAAGCTTTGAGAACCTGCGATTCTTTAAGGGCTGCATTGGCCGATGGGACGCCTCTTCTAATTAGGGAGATCTCCCCAATACTTGAGAAAAGCATCCTGAAGGTCTGGGAGAAGAAGATAAGCCTTCCTGGCTACGGGATGAAAATGAGGGCTGGGAAAGTATTCTCTATCAGTCTAGGCGATGGATACTCTGCGATACTGGAATGCAAGTATAGGTGTCCGGTGAAGAAAGAAGGCTCAATAGGTCCATTCTCTTTCGAGATATCTTCGCCTACAGACCTATTCGATGGTAGGATCCAAGTGGAATGCATTGTCTGCAAGTCGACACACTGGATCTCAGCAGATGGCCGGATCATTCTATGAGGGCGAGTATTGTTGGAGATCTCCATCTGAGGACTTCTTAACAATTCATTATCGCGCAAGAGCCATTTTCTAGTGTGTCATTGCTTCAATCATCATGAATGAAGACAAACGATGGGGTGATTTTGAATGTGCTCTGTCACCCGCGATTCTAGATACTGGCAAATTGAGGAAGAGAATCGATGCTCTCAGGAAAGCAGGGGTCCGAATTCCAGATAGTTACCCCCCTCAGAATCTCGAACCCTCATCTACTTACTTCAGGGGTTTCTTGGGCGAACTGGAGGTGGCCGAGCTATTGGCGAGTCAATTCGATCCATCGAAGATTGAAATGCTGGAGCCAGAACCAAAACAGACGAAGGTCGATCCAGATTATGTGGATGCGGATATCATCCTACATACCACCCCCCGATATTATCTTCAAATCAAAGATTGGATCTCGTTGGCCCAAACCAAAGGACAGCAATCCATGATTGATGATCTGGTTGAAGAGGTTCGAAGGATGATACAGGAAGACGTCAAGTCCAGGCATTGGGAGGCCCTATCGACCGTCTCATCTGTAACCATCAAATTGGATGCCAATGATGCTCCCGTTTTGAATGGTTCCACATCAATTGTCAATCATCCCAGCATCTTTCGAGTGCACGCCTGCATTATCGAAGTGGATCCTGGTGTGTATCGTCAGGCACTCTTCAAGAAACTTAAGGGAAGCATAAGAGACGCATACGGTCAACTAAGGAATTGTGATGACGGTGTTATTGTACCAGTCATAAACATGCTATTTTACCCTCACGACCAGGCAGAGATCTACTTGAAAACGAAGGAGCTCCTCCGCTGCAGTCCTTCTTGGAAACAAATCGGGGGCATCCTTCTGATCACAAATTCGTATGGCGATGCCTTGAAAGATAGCAATGTGGCAAGGAAGCCGAGGATAATCGCGGTAAGCAATCCGAATGCCGACGATGAACGAAGAATGAACGAATCTGAATTCAATCCAAACAATATGGATGAGACCGTATTCTCGGAGTCAATGGTTCTCATCTCTGTTGATGTGGACATGTCTCGGTGGAGAATGAAGGACGGGAAGATATACGTCGATGGGTTCAGCTTCTGCCATTTGCCAGACGGCCTCTCCATGCCTTCAATGCTAAGGGTGGTCATGAAGTCGATTGGCTAGTCTGGTATAGAAAATGGGTTAAAGATAGTGGAATATCATCTTGCTGAATGGGTTCTTCATATGGCGCAACCTGCGATTCTATGGACTGAAGAGGAATGGAATCAGAATGTAGTAAGGTTTGTGTCAGAGAAATTCTCCGATCAGGATCGGGTCACCCAGATACGAATAATGGAACTTATGGCGTCATCTATAGTTGTAGGCCAAATACTCGGAAACGACTTCATGCAAAGAGAGGTCCTAAGGCGGAGACAGTCTGAATACGATTCCATAGAATGCCCAGAATGGGATCGGCCATTGGAGTTCCAGAGGAAGATGAGGACCGAATCTCGCATGAAGTTGGTTGGAATTCTATATTCTGGGACTCCAGAAGATCAATGTCGTCTCCAATCCCTTTCATATTGCCTGGGCCCAGTCTTTTCATGTCCCGGTTTCGAATCTAAGGCGAAGGAGATGAGAGACAACGATGGTTTGAAGTTCGGAAGGATATTCTATGAACTCAAGACCGCCTGTTTGTTTAGGGCGAATGGCGTGGGTCTGAAGTTTCTCGCGGCCAAGGGAACAAAGGCATGTGAATTCTCCGTCAATGAAGAATACTTCATCGAATGCAAACAACCTGAAGGGGAGGTCACGTCTGAAACTCCACTAATCTCTTCCTTTAGCAACTACCTGGAAGATATGCTGGGAAAGGTTCCCGAAGGAAAGAAGGGCATTCTGTTCGTCTGGATTCCATCGATGCGTCGTCTCGATAGACAGACAAAGAGACATATTGAACTGAGTTTAGCTAGGGCGTACAAGAAGGTCGAATCCTCCTCTCCCGAGATTTGGGACGTCGTAGGGGCAACAGTCATTGTGGGTCAATTCTTCAGGGAGATTGAAGAATCTGGAATATCAACAACATCGATGGAATATCAAATCATTGCCCCCTGTTTTGAAGGCACCGAGTACCCCCTCTTTCCAGTAGAAGTCAAACGCGCTATCAACATCGTCCCGAGCCTCCCATTTAGAATGAGATGGATACTGGATCCATTTGCCTGAGTCCCTCGGTGATTATTCTATTTGGTTCTCTCGCGAACTGAGTGGATATGCGAGCATGTGTATCATGAAGACGGACTTGTCTTTTCTGTCTGATGGACGCCTGTTCCTCACTTTTCGCTATGGCTCTAGGCCTGAACTGCCCTGTTCGTTTCCGATATCAAGCTTGACACGGCCAAGGGCACCCTTCGAATGAGAGAGAACCTAATCATCAAATATCGGCGGAGGCCAGTATCTCTCGATTCATATGGTGAATTACTGGATAATCCCCCCGTATTATAGTGGGAAGCCGGCTGTGTTCGATCGCGTTTGGCAATATGACCGCGACCATGGTACCATCGCCATGGGGTGGGAAAGACTGGGGTCGGAGATCAAGGAGCTGGCAAGATTGGATCGCAAAATACTGAGGGAGAGGATTACTGATTATTATCCAGCGCGGCATGTGATCACACGGGGCATCGATGCCACGGAGATAAAGCGGCTTTATCAAGAAATCCAGATTGGAGACACTATCCTTGCTAGACGCGGTTGTGGTGAGATGCTGGCGGAGGGTCGGGTGACCAAAACGGCCTGCTATGATCAGGGCAAAGGAGAGGCCAGGGCAGGCGCCGGAAATGAGGTCTATCCCAATTTCCTCAAAGTAGAGTGGACGATGAACGGGAAGAGATTCGTCAAAAGGAATTCCTTCAGTCAGAACACGATAGTGAAGAAGACGGAACCAGATTACCGCAGGATCTTGGATTCCCCGACCTTATAGGGTGAGTTCAGAGAGAACTGCGCTCGCCTGAATGTCCACGGCGGCTTAGTCTAGTTAATCTACCAGCGTCGCCAAACAGTATCGTGGGGGTGCAAATATGTTCCAACCAAAGTGCGTGATCCTATTCGGGGCGGGTGCTAGCCATGCCTGCAGATCATGTATGCCCCATCCACCGCCTCTTGGATCGGAATTGTTGAAAGAATTGCGGGCCTTCCAGCCGTTGGTATGGAGGGGTCTGGGCGCTCTCAATGATTCCAACGCTCAATTCGAAAGCACCATGGATGTCAGAATCAGCGAGAAGATCGACATCGTGCCGTACCTGAAGAGCCTAGGAGAATACTTCGCACTATTCCATGCGGATGATGATGACCTCTATGCTCGCCTGTCGAGGTCTCTGAAGAATGGTCTGATGAGCAAAGACATTGTTTTCGCCTCGCTGAATTACGATCTACTTCTGGACCGAGCGATGTTGCGGGAACTGGGCGGAGTGAATTACGCCGAGGATGGCAAGAGCCCTCATCTGATCAAGGTGCATGGTTCATGTAATTGGCCGACCAGTCATTCCAATGTGGTAGCGCCCTCACTGAGTGTCACAATGGATGGAGATGGAAATGGCAGTTTTGATTTCGACCCAAAGCCATGTTTCGAGCCGCCAGAGATCCTCTCATCGATGATTTCCAAAGACATCTCTCCCCCGGTCATGCGGGTCTATTCTTCTCGAAAGCCAATGCCCATTGGAGAGAGCTACCTGAAGAAGCGAGAGAACCAATTCAAAACGATGGTCGCAGGGGCCAAGAGGGTCATAGTGGTCGGCTCGAGGATCAACTTCGGTGATGATCATGTCTGGGGCGAGATCTCGAGAACTGCAGCCAATGTTACGCTAGTGAACAGGGGCGAGGAGAATCGGCATTTCATTGAATGCCGTGGCAATCCTGGGGACCGGTGGATTGATGGTTTCTTTGAGGAGCGATGGCGAGAGATGGCCCGGACGGCGAAGGCCTCGTACAAGTGATTGTCACACACCATCGAATCACCACAGTGCTTGAATTCTCGGCCTGGTCCTGGGCTCGGATATGACGCTATGGACGACGTCGTCTGATGGGGTTGTACGGAATCGGTTGACGCTCACGCAGCCCGATTCCATGATTCGTGCGAATGATTGTCCAATACTCGTTCCTGCGGAAATGGGTCATATCACCCGGTGAACATCAATCGGCTATTCTGGAAAGAGAGCTGCGTAGCAATCACCATATCTAGATGGGCCCCATTCATCATTACGAATATTGCCGTGGTAGGCACACCGGTCATGAATGGGAAAATTCTCATGATGGAACCTTTTGTCCTTGGTGACGATCACTCGGCTTTTTGTGATGCCAAACCGTTCCAACTGATCGCATGTGATGTCAACAAGTATGTCATCCACCTCTACCCAAGTGTGGCCGCCCATGTTCGAATTCGGACTGCCTCCACTTACGAGATGAATTCCCTCGCATCCTTTCATGAATAATCTGTGTGCCAGTAGTTCACTGGTGACCGAACAAGAACCATGTGGGAATTCTCCAAGTTCGACGCTGAATTCCGCCCTATTCTCCAATCGCTCGATTCTGTTGCGAAGGTCTGAAGCCACTTCATACAGTTGTGATTCGCTCATGATCATGCCCTGTCAATCCGCTTGGGTGGCTTATCATATTTTCACAGCCGGGAGAACGATTCTCATTATGCTCGAAGTCTCAATTGGTTCCTAGACACACATCAAATGCCTATCCATTCCACAGAACGATGTGAAGGGCTTAATGCTGACATCGCCCCATGGTGCGGTGCATGCAAACTGCAATCGTGAAGAAGCTAGAGAATGGCATCATCTCGATAACCACCGGTTCGATCACTACCGCAGACTGCGATGAAATGGAAGATCCAGGTATGAGAGAGCGTCGTGGGCCAGCTCCCAGTGACCATCTGGTCTGCCTCCTGGATGTCATGGGATTCACAAATCTTCTCAAAGAAGGAGGTGAGAAGGAAGATCCTAGGGAGGAACTCCGGAGGGTATACGACTCCATGTGGAGGATATGCATAGACACTAGGGAATTCCTCGCAAAGAAATCAAGGTTCGATGGAAGGCCGATCAGAAGTGAATTCTTCGAAGGTGTAGCCGTCATAGACAATGTGCAAGATTTTGGAACTGGAAATATTGATCAAGACCAATACAAAGATGAATATCGGAAGATGGTGAGGTCGATCAAATTCTTCTCTGATACGATCATGGTCTATGCCGAGGTAAATCCTTCCGCCGAAGAAAGACCGGCTCAGTTGCTCGCATTCTGTGACATCATTGGGATGTACGTCAAATTGTGCGCTCTTCATCAGAGGGATAAATCCCAGATGCATCTGCTATTGAGGGGCGGCATTTCGGTCGGGACCGCAGTGATGGATGAACGTACTGGAATTTACATCGGCCAACCAATTGTGGATGCCAATTCAGTCGAGAAGGGTTCCAATTGGATGGGTGTCGCTTTCCATGAGGATGCCAATGAACTCATTGAAGAATGTGCTGTTCGTTCATCCATTCTCGTCGGCTTCAACCGACCGATCTATCCATATCTGGTTCCGCCCAACATCCGTGCCGATGGGAAGAACGAATTTGCCGCAAGCAAGTATGCTATCAATTGGGTTCAATGTCATCCCGCAGATCCCAATCGCGTCCCAGAAGTTGCCAGATCACCACGGCCGAGGCCCATCTTCCGAGATCTCATCGAAGGCAACCTGGCCAAATATCCTTGGGAGGGCATTGGTAACCCCAAAGAGAAGGACAAGATGGGGGAGAGAATGGAGTTGACAATCAAATTCGCAATGTCGATCCTAAGGGAATATGAGGATTCTAAGGATTACCGCATAGGTTGATCGGTGAAGATGCTCGTTGGGGCCACTTTAGCATAGAGATTCTTCCTATTCTTTTCTTTTAGGTCAAAAGGAGTGCGTCGCTACATCGTTACCGCCTTGAGGTGTTGAGCTTGCTGGCCGATGTGTAACGATTAACCTAAATGAATTTGCATCATTGAAGAATGAGTAAACGGTGGGAATGTCATCCTGATTGTGCCAGATCTTCACCTCCCTAGCGGAATCGCCCCAATCTTCACTCCGTATTCTATTCCATGGAGTCAAAGCGAAGGGGAGCTACGCCAAACCCATTTTCTGTAATCCGTATCAACACATGATCTCTTGACTCTCCTGTTACTAGCATCGCCGTAATAACCCTTCGAACGACCTGTCTTAAACCTGCCAAATCGTCTTTTGATGCATATCCTGGTTTTCCGCTATGGACAATTGTACTTCGGATATCGTAGTACTTCTTGACTTGTTTCATTATCTCGTAGGATTCTTTCTTAGTTTCTCCGAGTAGAACCGCCACGCTGCGCGATAATCTGTAACGCAATTCACCATTTCCCTCCCCCGTGAGCAGAGATTCAAGGCCAATCATCAAGGAGAGAAACGCCATATTGAAATCTCCTCGGTACGGCATCTCATAGGACATCTGGAAAAGGCTGATGGCAAGTCTGATGCTATCGTCCTTGCACCCCGCTAGATGTTTTAAAAGTTTATTGAGTTGTTTCCGCTCAATGGTGGATAGAGAATATGCCAGCATGCCTGGATAGATCTTTCGAGGTTCGATAACCCTCATGACTGAATTGCCGGAGTGTTTCCCTTTGAAATAGAATATTGATTCTTTGAGTATAATATCTCCATCTCTGAATAATTTAATAGAATTTACGGCCTCATCGGCTGAATCGTGTATTGAGCCGAATAGGTCATGCGGAAGTTCATGATGAATTCTGTTATTTCCAATATGGACCTCATATTCGAACTCGGTTTGATTCGAGATGACCATTGTGAATTCTTCTCGTGGATCGATCACATCTCTATTGTGCCAATAATCATTGATGATTTCACCTCTCTCCTTCATATCCAAATCTGAAAGAAACTGAATTAATCCTTCTGTGTCCATCTTCTTTATTCTGAATCCATTAAGAGATAGTCCGTCTAGGGATTGGTCCGCATTCAAGAGGAAACCGAGAAAGCAAATCTTTGCCTTCTCCTTCACGACCTTAATCGTGTCGCTCATTATGTCGGCATATGCTACTTTAGCCATCATACTACCCATCTTCGCAACGATTCCATGGAGATTAATGGTTCTCTTTGGTTTTGTGTGGGTAACTACATGAAGTCGCCCTCGCGATTGGCGATCATGAAAAGGATTTGGTTGGTGATAGCCAGATGGTCATAGTCTCAGATTCAAGGGGCGGAGTATCGTGCCGTTTCACTCTTCGTTCAATATGCCCCAACGGTGATTCTACCTACGCCAAGTTAAAGAGAACCATCTTGACCACCGTGAATTCTTGCCTACTCGTAGAAGATACCGGCCCACGTTTCGACGATTGGGCTAGGTTCTCAGGGCATAAGATTGCTGCACTGGCGCTCGATCCCCCTCAATAAGGACCATCTGGGAACTCCATCAGCGGTTTGCGATCGGCTATCGCCTTTCTCGGTGAACGACGCCTCTCCAAAATGGAACGCGGAACCAAACGTCCTCACGGAACTGATGCGTGATATCGACCTGCTCTCATTCCCGATGAAGAGGATCTGGTCTCTCTTGAACGGTCGTAGGGATGGCCCGGCCCCCTCCTGACCTTGTGATTCTAGATAACTAGGCTCCAGCACCACCCCGTCGCCTCCCAGGTCAACGGATCCGCAGGACTCATATGCTCCGACGACACGACCCCTGCCAATGCAAGATGTGTCCGTTGCCTGTCGCATAGTGAAAGGGGGAGTCCGCCGCGCCGCCGCCCACGGCGATACCGAATCGCTCTTCCTTGATACCTCGTTCATCAGGTCGAGTCTGCCGGGCGCGCAACGCTGCCGCGACGACAAGATAGCGAGGCGGGTGGAGGAGGCGGAGGCGCGCCGGGATGAGATAGAGGCGACGGTGGACTGGTTCCGGCAGGAAGTGGCGGTGATCAAGGCGGCGGAAATTGCGGCGCTGCGGCGGTACTTCCAATGGAGGATGGACCGGGACGGCGACCGCCCCCGGACCCTGAGGCAGTATACTGATGAGAGGACCGGCGGCGTCGCCTGGGAGGCGTTCGAACAGGACATGTTGGTGCTCCGCTGCAAGTTCTTCCGTTCGAGACGCTACCGGTTCCCCGACTGCCTGAGGGGTGATGCGTGGGAGGAGACGCTGAGGAAGGTTCTGCGCTCAAGACGCTGAGGTGGGGCTCGGCGTTGCAGCGGTGCTCCGCGCTCTATATAGATA
>CAZCNG010000076.1:0-10351 GCA_964500045.1 uncultured Methanomassiliicoccaceae archaeon | reverse complement strand
CCGTGACCGGGGCGGTCAATCACGTTCTCGTCGTACCTGCCGAAGAGATCGACGCGCGCCTCTTCAAGACCGACAGCCAGGGAAGGCTTATTCTGCCGTTCTCGGAAATGTCGGACGTGCGCGACGTCGTCGTCATGAACGTCTCCCGCTGAATGGGATCTTTCACCGCGTCCGCAAGGCCGCGGTCCAGTCTTCTTATCTCTTCTTCTCGTTACGCTGCATGATGAGCGCACGGTCGCGGTTGGCCTGTGCCTGGCGGTATCCCGGTGCCTTGGCCAATGCATCATCATACAGACGCACGGCCCAGCGCAGGTCGCCCTCCTTTTCCGCTATCAGCGCCAGAGCGAAGAGCACGTCCGGTGTCTCCTCCAGCTTCATGGCGGTGGTGAGCGACATCTTGGCGCCATCAATATCCGCTTGGATCAGCTGGCACGTCGCCAGGTTCACCAGGAACTCAGGGCGGCGCTGCAGTTGCGCGGCTTGACCTATGGCCTTGATCGCTTCGCCGTAATTCGTGGTGGCGAAGAAGGTGCAGCCCAGATTGTTCCATGCATCCGCGTAGGTCGGATCTAGGGCGATGGCGGCCCGGAACAGTTTGGCCGGCTCCTCGTAGCCGTATTCGCCCATGTGACGCATGCAGATGCCCATGGAGTTGAGCGCCTCGGCGTCCATCGACCTCTCCTCCAGCAGGGTACGCAGCACTTTATGGGCCTCGCGATAGCGGGCGCGCAGCATCAAGGCGGACACGAGCGCCTTGCGGCTCAGGTAGCTCACTTCCTCGCCGAAGTTCGGCGCCCGCGCCACGATCTCTCCGAGACGGTTCAGTTCGAGGAGCACCACTGCCTCGCGCGCCTTCTCTTCCTTGGACGGTTCGAGCGCCGCCAGCAGCTCCAGGCATGCGTCCCCGTTCCCAAAGGCGTAGGAGAGCGCCTCGGCGTCGAGCAGGTCGCGTTCGTTGCGGCCCGAGGCCATCGCCTCGACCAGCGCGTCCCTGGACTCGGCCAGGCGGCCCATGCGATAGAAAATGGTGGAACGCAGCCGTTCGACCGGAGCGCCCTCCATGCCGAGCAATCGGTCCAGCGCCTGCTGATATCGACCAACGGACAGGAGCACCCGCGCCCCTTCGTACGGATCGTCCGGGAACGCCTCCCCTTCGACGGCCACTGCCTCGACCGCGGGAGCGATCGGCTCCAGCATCTCAAGGCTTTCCGTTACCAGTACGGTCTCTTCCATTGCGATCTCTTCTCCACCCTTGGCCGCCAGCGGCTCCTCGGGCACCGGGATCGGTCTGCCGACCATCTCTTCCTCCACCGAATCGGCCCTCTTGGCCGCCACCGCCTCAGCGTTCGCATCGATGGCAGATTCCTCGGGGACCTCATCCACTGCCTCAGGGGCCGCTTCGTTCGCGAGCTCAGCCATGCGGGCGTCCTCCACTGGTGCGACCAGGGGGACCATGGCATCCTCCTCGGACTGCACCACCGCAGCAAGCGGTTCCTGCACCAGGGGCGGCGCTGCCTCCTCCATGGTGGTAGGGGACCGCGGCGCTTCGATCACCATCGGGGACGGCGCTGCTTCCTGGACGACCGGCGAATGAGGGGGCTGCTGCACCATCGGCATTGGCGCCACTTCCACCACGGCCGGGGACGGGGACGGCCGGATCAAGGCCGGTTTGGAAACCGCCTCGATGACCACGGGCATCTGTTCCTCGGGCGCAGGCACCGGCCGGTGCTCTCCGTTGACAGCCAGCGCCGTCTCCCCCCGGATCTCCAGGAGCGCCGCCTTGGCCTCCCGGTCCAGGGGATCCAATTCCAGCGCCTTGCGCAGGGCACGGACCGCGTCGTCCTCGTTGCCGACCGCGGCCGCCGCTAGGCCCCACCTGCTCCAGGCCTTCTGCGATCCAGGCGCCACGGCCACGACCTTCTTCCAGGCATCGGCCGCCTTCTGGGGGTCCGTTTCCATGCTGGCCAGATTAAGAAGAGGGTCGGGATAGGAAGTATCCAGCGCCACGGCCTTGTTGAAGGAGACGCGCGCCTCGCGCGCTTTGCCCAACGCCAGCAGGCATTTGCCCAGATTGTTATGGCCGCGCGCATCCTGTGGATGGTAGCGGATCATCTGCTCGTAGACCTTAGAGGCCCATTCGTAGCGGCCCTGGCGATAGAGGACGGCCCCCTTGTTGAGCAACGCCGCCGCCATGCCAGTGGTCGCCTTCAGAGCGAGATCGTACTCGGAGAGGGCGTCGTCCAGCCGCCCGTCGTCCTCGTAGATGAGGGCCAGCAGGAAATGCAGACCGCCGTCGGAGGGGCGCGCTTCCATGGCGCGCCGGCAGGCGTAGGACGCCTCGTCGTAGCGCTGCATTTGATACAGTGCGTTGGACCGCAGCTCCCAGGCGCGGTCGCTGCCTCCCTTCATATCCAGTGCCTGTGAGGTCAGCTGCAGCACCTGCTCGTAGTCCGCCTTCGCATAGGCGTTGGCGGCGTCCTGCAGGACCATATCCAGCCTTCCGGCGCTGGGCAGCGAACGCGGACCGTCCTGCTCCAGCACCCTCTTGTCCACATCGGCCAAGAGGCGGTCCGCCTGACCGTATTTCCTCATCAGGAGCAACGTACGTTCCTGATCGGCGACCGATACCCCTTCCTTGTCGGCGATGTCCTCCACCGCCTTCGGGATGACGGTCGTCGTCAGCAGCACGGCCTGCTTGCCGCCGTCGGCGGCGCGGGCCGCCAGCTCCTGCACGCGTTCGATCGTCGCCAGGGAGCGGTCCCTTCCAGCGTAGACGAGGAAATCTCCTCCCTCGCCGGTGCCTTCCATCACGACGGTCCTGCCCTCGTGGTGGACGGAAGAGATGTGCACGCCGATGCTCTCCATGATATCCTCGGCCACGACGCCGAAGGCCGTTTCGTCCAGATCTTGCAGGGCCCGTTCCAGCCGCTCCCTCAAACGATCGTCCAGGGTCGAAGAGAGGTCCTTCATAGCCCTTCCCCCTCCCGGTGCAATCGGGTCCATCTAGCGTCCCTGCTCTCCAGCGGCACCTGGTCCAGAAGCTCCACCGCCTCATCGCAGCGGCCGTTCTCCATCAACACCCGGGCCATCTTGAAACAAGCGGCTTTCGCAGGCAGCAGGGAACGCAGTTCCTCGACGGCCTCATCGCCCTTTCCGAAGAGGTGGTGCAGCATGGCCTCGTCCTCCTTGGCCACGGTACGCAGCGACGGTTCCGCCGCCGCCCTCCGATACAGCAATTCGGCGGTCGACCGCTCCCTCTCCAGCAGGCGCGTCTGCACCTCGGGATCCAGCCTAAGCGTGGCCAACTGTCTCACCCATATGACATGGAGATTGGCCAACAGCAGTGCGGCCCGCGCGGCGGCCCCGCCCTGCAGTTGCTCGGGAGAGATCTCTGCCAATTGCGTCAAAGTGGCCCGCGCCGGGGGTTGCTCGTCACCGAACAGATCCGCCTCGATACCGGCCGATTCCAGCAATGTGACCGCGGCCACGGCGAGGGCGTCTCCCTGGAGACCGCCTTCCAGCAGCGCACGTCCTGGATCCACGCCCTTGGATAGGCCGACCTCGCCCAGGGACGATTGTCCCAGGCGCATGAAGGCACTGCCCCTTTGGGCCAGGCGCAGATCGGCCTGAGGATCGAAGGCCCCGCCCGCGAAAGGGTCGAGGGGCAATGACGCTGAGCATACCGGACACAGCCTAGCCGCCTGTCGGGTCGCCTTGCCGCAGACCTCGCAATTCATGTGGACATCCCCTGGCCAAGGATGCGGTTCTTTGCATTTATCACTATTCTTGTGCACCCAAGACCTTGGCCATGTACGGCCCCTGGCGCCGGTATCCCTGCGCTTCGTAATAGGCGCGTACGCCTACCCCGCTGGTGACGACGCATTGAGCGCATCCCCAACTCCGCGCGGTGCGCTCCGCTTCTTCCAGCAGCGCCTTCCCAAAACCACGGTGCTGCGCCTCTCCCTTGTGACCGAGGGCGGCCATCTGGCCGAAGACCTTCAGCTCGCGGATGCGGGCGGTGTTGCCGTCGATGCGCAAACGAACGTAACCGACCAATCCGTCCTTGTCGGCGAGATTGTCGGAGATGAAATACTCCACTCCCCCGGAGGAGCGGTAGGCGATGACCTCGCGGCTGACCGCCTCCCTCTCGAAATGGCGGATGCCCATCAGGCCGACCTCGCGGCAGCGGATGCATTGACAGCGGCGACCGTCCTTTGCCAGTATCTCCCGCGCCAGTTCACGCAAATGACTCTTGTCCACGCCGTCCTCGATCAGATCCACGGGTATGTCCCTCTGGATACGCTGGATGCGCGCATAGCGGGGCATAAGTGCCTTCATGTCGGCCACCAGCACGGCGGCCTCGCCGGTGCGGTAGGGGACGTACGCTCCTTCCACCCAAGACTCGTAGAGCTTGGTGCCTTTGACCACTAAAGTAGGATAGATCTTCAACATGTCCGGTCGGAACCGTTCGTCCTCGAACATCAGCCGGAACGATTCCAGATCCTTCTCTGGAGAACTTCCCGGCAGTCCGGGCATGATGTGGTAGCAGACCTTGAGCCCCGCCTGTTTGGCGATCTTCGTGGCCGCCGTGACCTCGGCCACGCCGTGGCCACGGTTGACGGAGGCCAGGATGTCATCGTCGAGCAGCTGCACCCCGAACTCGACGCGGGTGCAGCCCAAGGCGAGCACGTGGTCTGCCATGGCCTGGTCGAAGGAGTCCGGCCTGGTCTCGATGGTCATGCCGATGCAGCGGTGCGGCGCGGCCTCGTTCCAAAGGTGCGCCTCCTCCAGTGTTTCCGCCACCTTTCCGTTCATCGCATCGAAGCAGCGACGCACGAACTCCTCCTGATACTCCGCCGGGCGGGAGGTGAAGGTACCGCCCATGATGATGAGGTCGATCTTGCCGGTGCCGTGACCTATGGCCCCGAGCTGCTCCATGCGCGCGCTCGTCTGGCGGAACGGGTCGTACTCGTTGAAAGAGGCCCGCCGGGCCGCCGGCTCCTTGCCGGTGTACGATTGCGGAGAATTATTCTCTACTCCACCGGGGCAGTAGGTGCACTTGCCATGGGGGCACGGCGCAGGCGAGGTCATCACGGCCACGACCGCCACGCCGCTCAGCGTCCGCACCGGCTTGCGCACCAGTATCCTCTCCACCGCCGGGAAGTCCTCCTCACTGACTATCTCCAACAGCTCCGAATTGGACGGCACTGCGTCTACCTTCAATTCACGACAAAGATTGATCTTCGCCCTCTGCAGGTCCTCCTTGCTCGCGATCTCTCCGCTGAGGACCATGGCGACTATGCGCTGTCTGATTTCCACGATCCGCCTCAGCCGTACGAGACCTGGGGGGTCTCCTTCTTCTTCTCTTCGTCCTCTTCCCGGACCTTAATAACGTCGATCGCCAGGATGACCGTGGTGGGAAGGATGCGGTAGACCTTCGCCCCATCCTCGGTGATCTGAAGGCATAGTCCGGTATCGGTGCCGATCATGACATGACCTTCGAATTCGCCCTCGCTGACCTTGACGCCGCCATCGCCCCAACGGCTGGTGACACGATAACGGGAACCTTTAGTGAGCTTGCTGGGTATCTTCTTCTCTTCCATGTTCATTCCTCCGATAGACGCTGCAGGTGCTCCACCGACTTGCGGTAGGAGGCCATGGCCATTTCGACATTGGCTTCGGTGAAGCTCCAGGCCTTCCCGAGATCGCCGTAGCGGATGCGGTATCCCTTCTTGTGCGAGTCGCCGCGCTCCACTTCCACTTCTTCGAGGATATCCAACCCCTTCAGCTTGTTGAGGTGGCGGTAGATGGTCGGCTTGGTGGTGCCCAGGTGCACGGCCATCTCCTCTACGATCCAGGGGCGGTTCATGTTCCTGATGAAGCATTCTGTGAAGAGACGGTAGGGCACGCTGTCCTGCACATCGTTGGCATCGGTCTTGGGGTCATACCCCTTGGAGATGTAGCCGATCTGCTGCAGGAATTGCAGAGCCACCCGATTAAGGTCCTCGAGTCCCGTCAAAGGCGTGTTGCTGACCACGGTGAGCTCGAACATGATTATCGCAAACACCTTAACGATGATGCCTTCCATAACGTTTTCGTTCCATCTTCACCTTTATTTTTGGAGTTTCAACGCCCCTTGAAGACCGGAAGAGGCGGTCGCGAAGCCAGAACGTCCACCAAGTATGCGGACAAGATGGCATCCAGCATGACCTGAGGACGCATGGATGACAGGGATAAATAAGCGGGAATTTATCACGATTAGGATAATGATGACCGTATTGTGGGACAATCCATAAATAGCGTGTGCAATCTCACACTCCCTAGGTGCAATTAATGGAGCTGTCAACGCCCGAACCGAGACCCCCCAAGAAGAGCAACAAACTGCTAATGGTGGGGGCCGTTGTGGCTGTCCTGATCATCGTCGCCGCCGTAGTGGTAGTGGCGCTGGCCGGCAACAATAATAACAATGGAACTAAGGTCATCTACTGGACGGCGGTCGCGCCGGCCAATCAGAAAGCGCAGATAGACGCCGGACTCATAGACGGCGGCGTGAGCTGGGAACCCTATGTTTCCGACTCGCTCGTGGCGGGGTCCGCTGATGTCGTGGTATGGTCGGGCGATGTTTGGCCCCACCACCCCTGCTGCGTCGTGGCCGTCAAATCATCCCTTCTGCAATCCAACCCTGATCTGGTAGCCAGGTTGGTTCGGGCGCACATCGATGCCAATCTGTGGATCGCTGACACCTTGGAGCACCCGGAAAGCGCCAACTACACCGCTCTGTTGAACATGGGAGCGGAGTTCGCGGTCAGGAGCACCGCGGTGGTCGAGGCTTCCCTGGACCACATCGAATTTGGCTACAATATCACCAACGCGATCAAGACAGGTCTGGTGGACTTCACCAACATGTTCATCAATTTGGATCAGACCACCAACCAGACCCTACATGACCGCGGCTACGCGACGGTGACCGATTTCATCAACGCCTTCACCAACTCGAGCGTCGTTACTGCGGCCATGAACGTCCAGCCCTCGGAAGTGAGCGTCGGAACGATCAAGCTGGGCTACCTGTCCGGTGACCTTCACCAGTTCGCGCGCGTGGTCGCCATGAACGCCTCTCTCTTCGGCGGCAAGACCCTGTTCGAGAAGTACGGTGTCGCCGTGACCTCCGTCGGCCCCTACGCCAACGGCGGCGCGGTCATGGATGCCTTCGCCACCGGAGCCATCGACGCCGGCTATCTGGGTGCGCCCCCCGCCATCCTGAAGAGGCTCAACGTCAACACGGACATCACCGTGGTGGCGCTGGCCAATATGGAGGGCTCCGCCATTATCGCAAAGAAGGGCATCACCACCCTAGCTGGTCTGGACAACAAGACCGTGGCCACCCCCGGAGCGGCTTCGATCCAGCACCTGCTCCTGCTAGTCTATGCGCAGCAGAACGGGTACACCGTGAAGCTGAAGGGCACATAGACGCCGATTCTACCAAACCTCTTCCATCATCTCATTTTTCATCTCCGGGAGCCGCGAACAATGAGCAAGATCGGCATGGCGGAATATCATCTTTGCAATGTGGGATGCCGGCCATGCAAACGGTTTTAATATCAACAACCAGCTTGGGTGAAAAGGTGTGGCCGTCTTGAGCGAAAGCCTGTCGACACGCGTGAAGGATTCCTTCGAAGGTCTGTTGACCAAGAAGCTCCTGAAGACCCTCATCATCGTTATCATTTCGCTCACCGCCTTCGTGCTGGTATGGTGGGGCCTATCCATCTGGGCCAACACCGAGTACCTTCCCGATCCGGGTGAAGTGTACACCGCTTTCATCAATTCCTATTCTCAGTTGGACCCCGGCCTCAACACCACGATGTGGCAGAATATCTGGGCCTCGCTGCAGAGATTCGTATGGGGCTTCCTGCTGGCATTCGTTGTGGCAGTGCCGCTCGGCCTGCTGATGGGATCTTCCCGCCTCGTAGAGACGTTCAGCCGCCCCATCGTCGAGGTCTTCCGACCCATTCCGCCGATTGCCTGGGTGCCAATCCTCATCCTGCTGTTCGGCTACATAATGGGTCCGATCATAACCATCTTCATCGGCGTCTTCTTCCCAATATTATCAAGCGTCATCTTCGGTGTCCGCAGCGTGGACCCGGTGCTCATCGACGCTGCCAAAACGCAGGGAGCCAAGCGCTGGCACGTATTCAGCAAGGTCATCATGCCCTTCACCGTGCCTTTCATCATGACCGGCATCCGCATCGGCATGGGCATCGGTTGGATGTGCATCGTGGCCGCGGAGATCATCGGTGGCCAGGGCGGCGGGGTCGGTTTCTACATCTCCTATCAGAGCGATATCGGCCGCTACGCCTACGCCTATGCGGGCATGGCTACCCTCGCCATACTCGGACTGCTCACCACCTCCCTCAGCGGGTACATCGAGAACCGCGTCAACAAGAGGATGGGAATGAAATGACGCTCACCATCAACCATCTACGCAAGGTCTTCGTCAAGGAGAAGCGGGAGACCGTGGCCATCGACGACTTCACCTTTGAGGTGAAGGAGAGCGAGTTCGTTTGCATCCTCGGACCGTCTGGGTGCGGCAAGACCACGCTCCTGAGGATCATCGCCGGCCTGGAAGCGAAGACCTCGGGCGAGATGCTCCTCAATGGCAAGGAGGTGTCCGAACCTGGTTCGGACCGGGGCATGGTCTTCCAGGAGTTCGCGCTCATGCCCTGGAGGAGCGTCCGGCGCAATGTCGAGTTCGGCCTAGAGATCAAGAAGACGCCCTACGAGGAGAAGTGGAAAAAGGGGCAGCACTACATCGACCTGGTCGGGCTACGCGGTTTTGAAGAATTCAAACCGAATGAACTGTCAGGCGGCATGAAGCAGCGCGTCGGCATCGCCCGGGCACTGGCCAACAACCCTGAGATCCTGTTGATGGACGAGCCGTTCGGCGCCCTGGACGCGCAGACACGCAACTTGATGCAGAAGGAACTTCTCCGCATCTGGACCGAGGACCGCAAGACGGTCGTCTTCATCACGCACTCGGTGGATGAGGCCGTGTTCCTGGCGGACCGGGTCGTGGTGCTGACCACGCGGCCCAGCAAGGTCAAGGAGATCTTCGAGATCAACATACCCAGGCCACGCGACCGCGCCGATCCAGAATTCCTTAGCCTGAGGAAGAGGATCTTGGCCGAATTGGAGCAGCAGGTCGTGGCCGACCCGAAGGATGCCGCACCTTCGGCTCTGGCGAAGTGATCAGAGCGCCTTGTGCGCCGCCAGTTCGATGGCGCGATTCATGCTGTCCCGGGGGATCACCACGGTCACGGGGATGCGCAGGATCTGCTCGATGGTGGGGGCGATGATGGGCGCGCAGACGATGGCCAGGGCGCCATCTCGTTCTGCCTTCACGGCAGCGATGATCGCCTCCTCCATCGTCGCGGCCGGGTATTCCTTCACCCGGACGTTGCGCTCCCCGACCTTCACGATCCGCTCTTCCACTTTCTCCATGACAATGCGCGAGGCAATGATGGCGATGAACTCCCCGCCCGGGTAGTTGTCCAGTTTGCGCACCGCTTTGATGACCGCGCGGACCGTGCGTAGATTTGGGTCCCTCTCGTCCTGCAGTATCTTGTACATCGTGCTCTGCGACATGCCCGTGCGCGCGCAGAAATCCGGCACAGACATCTTCAGCTTCGCTTCCAGAATCTCCCGGAGGGCCTCACGGAAGCCTTCGTCGGAGCGCAGCAGGCCGGAAATGAGCTCATCGACCAGGGCCATTTCACTCCTCCTCCTTGCGCACGAAGGTGGCGGCGGCGAGGCCGGCCACGCAGCCTTGCCCGACCGCACGGGCCAACTGCCACGGCTTTCCGGTGATGTCACCGCAGGCGTAGACTCCCTCTGCTTCGGTCTTGCAGTCCCTGTCGACCGTCACATAGCCGTTGTCGTCCGGCAGGATGCCGAGGTCCATGGCCATTTCGGCCGCCCCTTTGGCACCCAGCTCGATGAACACACCGTCCAAGGCAAATACCCGCCCATCATCCAACTGCAGCGCCTCTACCTTGTTGACACCGACGATGCGGGACGGCCACCCCGCGACCATCTCTATGTCCGAAGCGCGAACTTTGTCCAGCAGAGTGTCGCTCGCCTTCAGCTCGCGGTGCATCCAGAAGACCTTGCTGGCATAGTCGCGCAGAAGCAGTGCCGAAGCAGCGGCCATGCTGCCATCGCCCACCACGGCCACCGTCTTCTTCTTGTAGAAATGACAGTCACATGTGGAGCAGTAGCTGACGCCCATGCCGTACAGTTCCTTCTCGCCGTCCACGTTCAGTTTTACCCGGGAGATGCCGGAGGCGAGGATGAGCGC
>CAZCNG010000075.1:0-10545 GCA_964500045.1 uncultured Methanomassiliicoccaceae archaeon | reverse complement strand
GCCCAAGCCTGAAGCGGTAGGGGTGGTTAATTCTCGACCGGCACTCACATCGTCACCGTCCCGGAATTGAGCTAGGGCACAGGGCCATGAACGATCTGCGGTATTGCAGAGACGACAGCACACCTGGGTCCGATGCCTGCGACATTGTGTGCAACGACCGTGAAGGTGTATCTATTCCCGTTCTCAAGTCCTGAGATGGTGGCACCCGTCGAGGACGTGCGTGCCACCTCGATGCCGTCTCGATAGACGATGTAATGGTCGATGATGGAGCCACCGTTGCTGCTCGGTGCTGTCCAAGTCAATAGGACCTTGGAATCGCCCGGAATCGCGGTCAATTTGGTGGGAGCTCCGGGCTGCGTGCAGGGCGCCATATATACTGGAGCTGTTTTCTCGCTCATCCCTGCCAGGCTATGGGCGGCTATGGAGAATTTGTATATGTGCCCATTCGTGAGGTGCGCTATGGTCGCGGTAGAGTATTTCGTATGGGCCACCTCGACGCCGTCCTGATAGACGATGTAATAGTCGATGCTCTTGCCATAGGTCATCGGTGCCAGCCAGGTTAGCGTCACCTTAGCGTTTCCCGGAGTAGCGATCAAAAGGGTTGGTGTTCCAGTGGCTGCGGACGGGGTCGAAAGGCACGCAGTCGTCAGTGCCCCGATGCCTGCAACATTGTGCGCAACCACCGTGAAGGCGTACCTCTGCCCATTCTTGAGCCCTGAAATGCTAGCACCCGTCGAGGACGTGCGCGCCACCTCGACGCCGTCCTGATAGATGATGTAGTAGTCAATGGTGGAACCACCGTTGTTGCTCGGTGCGGTCCAAGACAATGCGACCTTGGAATCGCCCGGAATCGCGGTCAGTCTGGCCGGAGCGCCTGCGACAGTATGTGGCATCGCTGTCCATGGCTGGCTGCTCGTTCCTATCCCTGCAGCATTGTGCGCTGCGACCGTGAACGAATATTCTTGGCCATTGGAGAGAGATGATACTGTCGTACCTGTTGTGGTGGTGTGCCTCACGTCCATGCCGTCCTGATAGACGATGTAAAAGTCGATTGGAGCACCACCATCGCTCGTTGGCGCCGTCCAGTTTAGGATCACCGCGGCGTTGCCAGGAGTGCCGAGCAGAGCAGAGGGCGCCCCAGGGGCGGTGAAGGACGTGGCCGCTGCGAAGAGAAAGTCGGTGTTCGGGATGTCCGGCATCGCGACCGGCTCCGAGTACATGAAAGCCCCCGTGGGCACTGATACGCCTAACTGGCTCCTCATGGCCGCCATGGTGTCCCTCTGCGCACTGCTCAATGTCCTGTTGACCTCGGCGAAGGCGGTGGCCAGATTGTACACGATGGCACCGTCCAGCTCACCATACCGTTCCATGGCGTTGAGCACATCCGTGCCATCGGCCGCAGCGCCGGCGATGTAGTGCCGGAGCTGTTCCGATACGCTGCTGCGCAGCTCCACGATCTCCAGGAGATACGGCTTCTGGATGGCCACCAAATCTGTTATGAGCTTCGCCTGCGCGGCGGAGAGCGCTTTCAAGAAGGATGCGCCGGAGTTGCCTGTGAGGGTCTCGTCTATCGTGTAGTTCGCATTGCCCATGGCCGGCGCGTCTTTCAGGTAGAACGATCCGAAGTAGGTTCCCTGGCGTTCTGGGCAGAAGTAGACATCCGCTTCCACGGAACCGAGGAACCAGCTGAGCAGATCGCCCGCATAGGTCATGACCGCCACATGCTCATCATGGGTCAAGGTCCGCTTGTCAATTTGGTCGGCCACGTCAGGCCATTCCAGCATGCCAGTGCCCTGCATGGTGTCCAAATAGGCACGCTGTTCTGCACTAAGGGAGTGGAGGATATCGCCCATGACCTCGGCCCTCTCCAGGCTTATCTGCCCGTCTAGTTGGTACAGTTCCGCCGAATACTGCATGACCGCCCCCAGATCAAGACCGTCGCTGTTCTCGGGGACGTCGCCGGTCAATAGGCGGCGGAAACTGTCTATTGGCACGAAGCGGTCCAAGGCGTATTGGTCGATGTCCTCCACCTGCGCCTTGGCCAGGGAGATCAGTTGTGCTCTCTGGCTATCATTCAGTACTAAGAGCATATTATTGGCGGCCTTGGTCAGAAAGTCGGTGTTATGCCCCATTTTACCGAGGTCGTTGTCGCGCAGGTACTGGAAACCCCAGAAGTCAGCGACCTTCCCCGGGGGGAAGAAAGAGTCCGCTCCGAGGTTGCCGGTCAAGAAGGCCAGCGCATCGAAGGCGATGGTATTCAGCTGAGCCTGATCGGACAAGGTCTGATTCATGTTATAGGCGGGTTCGGCCCCGAATTGGTCAGCGATGCTTTCCACCGTTGTCTCGGCATACTCGTCAGAGGTCGTTGAGGTGGTGCTGGCCACGTTCGTCGATTCCACCGGGATTGTGAAGAGACCGCCCAATAGCAATAGCAGAACGAAGACCGCCATTCCCCTGTATGCTCCTGGTATCTGTGGCATGGAAACACTCTACCATGGCATCACTGCCATTTTCAACGCTGAGACGGGGTCGGCATTCATCCCCTTTCACCGGAATCATACCCAAATCTATCCAAAACTCGTTCCATTTCAAGTTCCTAGGAGGCAAGATCGCAGGGTGACGGGACGAAAATGCATGGGACGGGGTCGAAATGTCTCAACCATCCCGCGCCAGAACGAAGGTGGTTTGCTCTACGGGCAATGCCCCGAGCGAGAAGTTGTACTGTGATGTAGGCTTCAAGCGGGAAGGTGCATTCTTGATCCCTAGGATCGACGGTCAAAGTGGAAACTGAATTGGCCAAGACCAAGCTATAACTACATTTACATTTATCCGGTCTCATGAATTTCAAGGACCTGTCGGTCAGAGAGAAGGCGGGCACACTCCTGCTGGCGGGCTGCATCATTCAGTTCTTTGGCATGCAGATCGCCGAGTACGTGTACCCTGGCTACAGCGTCTCGCACAATTTCATCAGCGATCTGGGCGGGCACAACCTCACCTCCGCGCTCCTTTTCAACATCACCCTTTTCATCTTCGGGGCCTCGGTCATCATCGCATTCTACTGGATGAAGAAAGATGGGATGGACAAGATCTTCTGCTATCTCCTGATGTTGGCCGGGCTGGGCGCCATCATCGTGTCGATCTTCAACGAGAATACTATCCTAGCGATCCACTACACCGGCGCCTTCATGGCCTTCTGCTTGACCGCCTTCGCGGCCATGCGGTCCTATGGCACCATATTCAAAGGAAGGATCCAAGGCAAGTTCTCCCTCGTCCTGGGCATCATCGGCTTTGCGGCGGCGATCGGTCAGCTCACGACCCAGAATGTGAACGACTTCCTTGGGCTGGGCCCGGGTGGAATGGAACGTATGCTCTACTATCCAGCTGTGCTTTTTGCCATCATGGTGGGCGTTTATCTGCTCAACAGCAAGGAGCGATGAAGGATCGATAGGTTGCTTGCAGGGTCTTGCGGGCCGACGAACCTATCCCTGCCATTCCGATCTATCAGCTTGACCGGGCGGATGGATCAGACCGAGGATCGCCTGATGTGCGATCAGGAGGTATCGGGTCCAAACGCACGGGATGCTTTGAACTCCAAGGGCACAGTGCTATGGGCGATCTGCGAGCTCCGTTCCACAGTGGGAGGCACAAATCTCGCTACCCAAGATATGGTGGATGGTGATGAGCCAGATGCTGCATGAATCGTCATCTTCAATGTGCTAGGTTCTACTTCTTCCCCCGATCCGCGTGCTCATCTGCAATCCATGGAAATGACCCCCGGGCCCGGGGAAATTTGAGGCTTCAAAAGCGTGACCGCGGATGGCTGCATGGGTATTCTCGATCCAATCGGTGCCAACCTTGGCGGGCGCTACTGGACCGAGGAATGTTATTGAGGTCAGGTGGGTGCACTTGTAGAACGTACCATCCCCGATGGAGGTGACGTTCCTGGGGATGCTGATCGAGGCCAGGGAGGTACAGAAGAGAAATGCGTCGGTACCGATGATAGTAACCCCGTCTTCCATTGCCACGGATGTCAAAGCGCTGCAATACTGGAATGCGAAGTTGCCGATGGCGGTGACTCCCCTTCCCAACGCTACCGAGGTCAGGTGGGTGCACCGGTAGAAAGCACCCTCTCCGATGGAGGTTACGCCATCCGGTATGGACACGGTGTCCAGGGAGGAGCAGTAGGCGAACGCCCAATCACAGATGGACGTGACATTCCTGGGTATGGTGACGGAGGTCAGGGAATTGCAAACGACGAAGGCGCAATGTCCAATGGAAATGACGCTTCTTGGAATAGTAACGGATGTGATGGAAGTGCAGAACTCGAACGCCATCTGTCCGATGGCAACCGTTGGTAGCCCGCCCAGAGTAGACGGGATATCCACCGCCCCACCGGTGCCAGTGTATCTGGTGATGGTGGCACCGCCCCCTTCCGTGGTAAAAGCATAGTCCCCTATTTGATACTCCAAATAAGCACCTCGGAAGTATTCCTAATGGCATTCACACCGGATGAACAGCTATTTCTGAGCTCCTTCCCCGCTATCATTTTCCGGATTGAGGAACGGGCATCAAACTTCATGCCATCTCTCCGGCCGCGACGATCGTCATTCGCCATGCCCGGTCATCCCCTCGATAAGCGTGAGCGGAACCGTTCCGCGGCTGTCACTAGGGCCATCAACCGCCATGCCGTCTTGACTCCGGGCCTAGAACAACAGAGTGATGGCAAGGATCGGTCTCAGCAGAACTCGAGGTTCCCGACTGTGTATACCAAATATCCGCTCGCGAAATTGCGAGCCTATTCATTGTTGGTTCAATGGTCCGAACCTATTCCTCTGCACCCGATTCATGCGATCCTCGCAAATCGAGGCGGAAGTATTCTGAACCTGGCGGGTCATTGTTCGCCGAATGGTAGCGAAGGAGAAGGATGGGCTACACCGGGTCAGGTCCGATGAAGCGATAATCATGTGGCCCGACCTGTACAAGGTCGACCGCGAGGAGAGGCGGAGACAACAGGCCGAATCGGTGGACCGCATCTTCTCCGACTATCTGATGATCGGCCTCTCGCTCATCCTGTTGCCGATCATACTGGTGCCATTCTTCGTGAACATCCCGACGCCTGTACAGGAGTCGCTCGACGTCATCGACTATGGCATCGTGTTCATCTTCATCTTCGAATATGTTCTGAAGCTCGCCATGGCGACGGATCGGAAGGCCTTCGTCAAGAGCCCTTGGCATCTGCTCGATCTCTTCATCATAGCTGCATCCCTGGCCGGTCCGCTGGCCAACGCCATCACCGGTTCCAGTTACAACAAGACGTCCATCGCGGTGGTGCTGCGTCTGATACGCATTCCCGCCGCCATCTCCTTGGGCGGTAGGTCCGTCAAGAGGAGGGAGGAGGCCGAGGCGGAGAGGAAGCGCGAAGCCGAAAAAGAGAAGGATCCTCTGGCGCGGTTCGTGGACCTGGAGACAGACGAGGCCGTGGAATGGGAGGTGGCTGACTTTCCCCCCAACGTGGAGGGCGGAGGCAAGTGGACGCACGTCAGCAATATCTCTCCCAAGCATCTTGCGGATCTGGGCAGCATGTCTGGGGTGCCCAAGGTCCTGCTGGACGGAAAGACAAGAGATATCGCCTATCCACGCGCCGAGAATCTGAGCGGCGTGCCCTCGGTCTTCATGCGCGTTCCAGAGGTATTTCACGACGAGCAGCAGGTCCGCTTCTGGTTCGTCGAATGGAAAGGCATCTTGTTCCTGGATACCAAGACCCACCTGCTGTCCATTTCGCGGCATGATATACCTTCGGTGCTGGAGGTGCCCGCTGATGCACAGAAGGAGGGAATGCACCTGGACCCTGCTGGAGTAGTGCTCTATCTGGCGCAGAAATCGGTGCATATGGTCGAAGAGATCATCTCCGCCGCGGAGATGGAGCAGATGCGGATCGAGGCCATACCGGTCAGCAGACAGCCGCGCATAGTGCTCTCCGTTACCTACAACATCAAGAAAGAGGTCGGTCAGGCGCGCACCTGGCTGCGGCACATGCGGGTGATGCTGAACACGCTCAAGGAGAAGGAGGTAGTGCTGCGCGGGTGGGATAAGGAGGACGACGATCTCGTCAAAGCGCTCTTGGAGAGGGTCGATTACCTCGATGAGGCGGCCGATAGCGTCATCGATGCGTTCTCCGATGCCATTGACTTCTATCTCAACAACACCTCCTTCCAGATGAACAAGGTCATGAAGGTCATCGCCGTGCTGACCGCATTGGCGATAATCCCCACGGTGGTGGGCGGTCTGCTGGGAATGAATCTCATCGGCAATCCCTGGTCGATGACGCTCGGTGCCATGATCACCATGGTCATTGCGGCCATGGCCTTCACCGCCTGGGTCTACATTCGGCTGGGGTGGCTCAAGTCATAGGCGCGCGACCACAGCTTCCGTGAAGACGGAGGTGCTGGCCGTGCCGCCCAGGTCGGGGGTCCGGACCCCCGCGGCCAGGACCGCATCGATGCTCTCCTCGACCTGGGCGGCGAGCAATGGCATCTGCAGGTGACGGAGCATCATGCAGGCGCTGAGCATCGTCGCGATCGGATCGGCGATGCCTCGCCCCGCTATGTCGGGGGCGCTGCCGTGGGTCGGCTCGAAGATGGCGTACTGGTCTCCTAAATTCACAGAGGGGGCGAGACCTAGTCCGCCCACGAGGGCGGCCGCCTCGTCCGAGAGGATGTCTCCATAGAGGTTCAGCGTTACGATGCATTCCAGTCGGCGCGGTGAGGTAACCAGCGCGGCCGCGGCGGCGTCGACGAGCAGTTCGTCTTCTTTCAGCCCGCTGCCCTGCATCTCTTCCAAGAAGACCCTGCGGAAGAGGCCGTCAGATAGGCGCATTACGTTCGCCTTATGCACACAGGTGATGCGCTTGCGTTTCTGTTCTGTGCAGAGCTGCACCGCCTTCTTCGTCAGGCGGCGGCAGGCGTTCTCGGTGACGATCCTCTCCAGCAGGACGCCGCCCTCGATCTCCCGCTCGCGTCCGGTGTACATGCCCTCGGTGTTCTCTCTGACGATAAGGCAGTCCAGGTCCACGAGCCCGATGTCAGGGCGGAGCCGCTTGACCGGTCGCACGTTGGCATAAAGGTCGAACTCCTTTCTCAGCGCCAGGATCGGCGATCGGTAGCCCTTCGTTCCCGCCGCAGGTGAGGTGATGGCGCCGAACAAGGTGGCATCGCTCTCCCGTATGAGGTCCAGTGTTTCCTGGGGCAGGTACTGGCCGGTGCGCGCATGGCAGTCCAGTCCCATGTCCGCCTCCTCCAGGTGCAGCGGAGCATGCAGCGCCTTCAGCACCCGCACCGTCGCCGGCACGACCTCCTGGCCGATGCCGTCCCCGCGTATCACGCAGACCTTCTTCATCCCAGTCTCTCCAGCACACTGGCCACCAGGAACGGCAGGGTGATGGTCGCGTCCCCCTCCACGGTGACGTGCTGGGCCTGCTCCTTGACCTTGCCCCAGGAGACAGCTTCGCGCACCTGGGCGCCGCTCAAGCTGCCATCGTACTCGACCGCCGTGGTCATGTAGACCGCGTAATCGAGCCCGCCGCGGAACTGGTTCCACCAGATGACATGGTGCTTGGAGATGCCCCCGCCAATGATGAGCGCGCCGGTCTCATCCGCATGGAAAGCGATGTTGGATAGGACCTGCTCGTCGCCGAAGAGGTCGACGCTCAGTTTGCGATGCGTCTGCCAATGCATCCACAGCTGGCTGCCGAAGGAGCCGTCGGTGATGCCGGGCACGATGATGGGGATCTCGTTCTTGGCGCACCAGTGCAGCAGCGATCGTTCGTCGTCGATGCGCAGCCCGACCTCACGGATCAGTTCGCTGGTGCTGATGGAATCCCTGTCCTTCAGGATCTCATCGAACATCGGTGCCAGCCTTTCCTCCAAAATGAGGCCGTAGGATTCGTCCGGCACCAGCACGTTGCCGAGGCGGTTGATGCCCTCACGGCGCAAGAGGGCGTCATCCATGTTGAAATCGCCGTGGTAATACTTCATCCAGGTGCGGGCCAGGTCATGGTCCAAGGTGCCGCAGGTGGTGATGATGCAATCGACCAGCTTGCGCTTGGCCAATTCCACGAGGACGCCCCTCGTGCCGGTGGCCATGATGCAGGCAGGGAACGAAAGGAAGGTAAAGCATCCTTCCTTGCCGAACATCTCCGTGACGATGTCGGCGGCGTCGGCCAGCTTGCGGCCGGTGAAGCCTCCGGATTCCTTCAGCTGGCGCATCAGGTCGTCCACGCTCATGCCTGCCGTCGGGACGATGTCCGTGACCTGTCTTCCTTCCATGGTGATCGCTCCGTCCTGAAGGAATGGGTACGAGGTAAATAAGTTTCATTGAAATCGAAGGGCCGTGGCGCGTGCGGTCCTTGCCCTCAATCCGCGCTCTCGTCCCACATCGCCAGCAGCTCATCCAGGGCCGGTCTGCTCTCCCCCTCGGGGCCGGAATTGTCGAGAACCTTCCAGCCGTTGAGTCCAGCCAGTAGGAGGATCTTGCGACGGGTCTTCTCTAGGCTGCCCAGGTCTTCGAACATCTCCTTCGTCTCGTTCCTGTCCTCGATGCGAAGAAGCGCCACCTCCGGCTTTGTATCCACCAGCAGCAGGCGGCGCGGCACCGGCAATACCTTGCGGAAGAACTCGTAGCCCTTGGGTGCGAGGCTTTCCGGAAGGTACGCCGTCGCCATCAGGTAGCGGACGAAGATGACCGTACCGGTCGTCTTCTCCAGCTTCTTCAAGGTTCGTACTGAGCCTAGCACATCAACGATGAAGAATATCGTGGCCATGAGCCGCGCCGCCTTCCCCTGGCTCTCCAGGAAGCGCCGCGCCGCCTTCCCCACCCAGGTCTCGGAAGGGTGCGCTAGGATGGTCACTTTCTGTCCGCGAGCAGTGTAATGGTCATAGATCCAGCTGGCTATAGTGGATTTGCCGCTCCCGTCGATGCCGTCCACGACGATCCAGCGCATCTCAGATCCCCGCCAGGGCAAGAATAAAGGCGGTGCTCAGCGGGATCACGAGGTTGTCATATTCTCCTGGGGTGACCAGTTCCACCACGGCCACGTAGATACCCACACCCGCAGCGATGGCCAAAGCCAGCGGCGCAGCCAGGAACTTGCCGGGGTAGAGGCCGTTGAATGCGAGCATTCCATAGAAAGCGAAGACCACGAGGGTGGCGAGGAAGCTGAAGAAGAAGACCGCTAGCGTTCCCTCCATGGTCTTCTTGCCATGGATACGGTGCTTGCCCCATTTCTTGCCTATGATCCCGCCGAAGCCGTCGCCGTAGGCCATGGCCACGATGCCGACGGCCGCGGCCATGAGATTGTTGAAGAGGAAGAAGGCGAGGATGCTCCAGGAGATGGCATAGTACACCAATCCCAGTTTATGACCGTCGCCTGACGCCTCAGCGAGAATGGAACTCTTGATGCCCCTTTCGACCTTGTTGTGCGGCTCCTTGATCTTCTTGCCCTCCTCGGCGAAGATGAGCAGGATGGGCACGAAGGGCGCGGCCGCCAGCAGCGACATCACCCAATTGGATTCGAAGACCCACCACAGGAAGACGATGTTCCCGATCATGACGTGGATGAACTTGCGGTGGATGCCCCACTTGCGCAGGAGCTTCCACTTACTGGCGACCACCACCATCAGGCCTATGTAGGTGTAGACGGCCAGAAGGCCCAGCAGGTCCCCGTTGATCGGATTCAACGGGAGATGAAACGCTTGACGATATAAAAACTCGCCAGTGAGGCAATCCCGCCCTTGATACTCAGTGAGATTTCTTTATATTAGCCCGGTGTGAATATTCGCTTGGCAATCATGGACGTGACGAGCACCCTTAGGGAGGAGATCGCCCAAGCGCTCAAATTGTGGCCGACCGGCATCATCATACTGGATGTCAAGGGCGTCCTCATGCTGCGGGCGACCATCGAGACGGCCCGCCTCCTGGCCGCCAATGAGAGGGGGATCATCATCACCATCGATCGCCCGCATCAGTACCTGATGCAGGCGCTCAAGGCCCAGGAGATACCGACCAGTCATCTGGTGGTCCTGGACGTCATCGCCCGCTATTCCGCGGACATCAACGAGGAGTGCCGCGTGTGCAGCGTCATGGACGGCCCCTTCAACATCGACCGTGCCCCGGAGGCGGTACGGGCCATGTCGATCGTCGAGAACAGTGGCACGATCGACATCGCTTCCTGTTCTTTCATATTGGTAGATAACATGGGGGCACTGTTACCATACAACAATCTGCCCAAGGTGGAATCGTTCGTCAAGGGCCTGGCGGTCCTGACGAAATCGGGACAGCAGCGCAGACTGGTGTTGATGGTGGACGGGGAGAGGCAGCTCCTCCTCATGGAGATGCTCCGTTCCATTACCGCGCAGCGCGCCACGATGAATGCGGGGAGACCCCCCGCCAGTGAGAAGAGGTGAGAGACTTGGAGAACAGCGTGCAAGGAAGGTACGAGCTCGTGCGTATACCCTCGGGCATCGACGGGCTGGATGAGTTGATCGAGGG
>CAZCNG010000074.1:0-10618 GCA_964500045.1 uncultured Methanomassiliicoccaceae archaeon | reverse complement strand
CCATCTCAATCTCGCCTATTTCTACCCTATGGAGCAAGAGGGCAACAAAGAGGCATGTAAAGGCGAGCACGCTCACCAGGACGGAGAGGCCGCCTTCCATCCCCAGCTGTCCCGTTCCAATGATGATCGGGTGGATGGAGTTCGAAAGCACGGCGACGCGCGAGGCGAGGAAGCTCAGCGGCACGGTGAGGAAGGCCACGATGCCGTACACGGCCGCCATACGCCCTCTCTCCCGGTCGTCGCGGATGAGAGTTCGCACCATCAGATAGCCGACATAGGCGAGCCACAGCACCAGGGTGGCGACCAGCTTGGCGTCCGACCAGTCCCAATAGACGCCCCATTCCTCCTTCGCCCATATAGGTCCGGTGAGGAGCGCGATGCTGGCGAAGAGCACCCCTAGCCCGGCGGAGCTGGTTGCGACGAGATCGTAGATCTGCCTATGGCTGCGCAGATAGAGGATGGAGCAGACAAAGGTAACGAAGAAGGCGAGGTAACAGACCCAGGCCGCTGGCATGTGAAAGTAGAATATCTTCTGCGCTACGGGGGCGATCATGATCTGCGGATTGGGAGAATTGATATCGAGGTCCATGGGAGCTGCCACGACGGCCATGCCCGAGGACGTCGATTTGACCACACCGGTCAAAGTGAGGTTCTGCCCGTCGACCAGGTGGAAGAGGGCCGTGACCCGCACGGGCATGGGCGTTGCCATCCATCCCTGCCGTTCACCGGAAAGCCAGCGGAAGTAGTCCACATGGTCGCCGAGCAGCAGCGTGCCGTTGGCCTCCTGCACATCAAAGGCGAACCCAGTAACGCTGACCTGAAATCCTTCCAACCCGGGCGCCGCCTGGTCCAGCGACTGCACCGAGGTCGTCGGCAGCGGAGCATAGTAGATGGCCATGTACGTGGCCGCTAGGAGCAGAAGCAGGGCCGCGACGGCCATGGCCATCTTCGCCGAACGCCGTTTCATGCAGCCTCCGTGAGCGGCCCCGCCAGCAGATAGCCCGCGGCGGTGATGATCAGAGCGCAGAGGCCGACCAGTGCCAGTCCTCCCTGCCATCCGTCCTGTCCGGAAAGGGAGCGCGCGGTGGCATCCACCATGGGCAGGATGACGGCGAAGATCAGCAGGGGCACCGCGGCCACGGGGAGCAGCACCCTCGGCACGGAGGAGGCGGAGGCGATGAAAGCGACCAGACACAGCACCGACATCGTGGCCATTGTGCCCACGATCAAGCCTAGGACGACGATGGGAATGGACGCGAGATCCGCGAGGGGAAAGAAGACCAGCCCCAGCACCAGCGTGAACAGCGCCGCCACCAGCCCGAGGAGGAGGTTGGAAAGGAATTTTCCCAGGAAGATCTGCCCCCGCTCCATCGGCGCCAGTAGTGAGGACTGCATCGCCTCGTCGTGGCGCTCGAACTCGAAGCTGGCCATGACCCCCATGATGGAGGCCACGGCCACGGCGACCCAGAGCATGGGCGGCAGCAGGACCGCGGTCGAAGCGCCCGTCACGCTGGAGGCGGCCCGGAAAGCGATCACTATGAGCAGGGAGTAGAGCAGCATCGTGAGCAGCGATGCTTTGGTGCGCGCCTCGATGCGCAGGTCCTTGCGAGTCAATTCCAGCCAGGGCATCATAGGGGCACTACCCGGCCTTCTTCCAGGCACAAGACGCGGTACTTCGTTCCTTCCAGCAGCGCAAGGTCGTGCACCACCAGGGCAATGCTGCTTCCTTCCGCTACGGTGCGCGACAGAGCTTCTCGCAACGTCCGTTGGCCGTCCTTGTCGAGGTTGGCGAACGGCTCGTCCAACAGGATGTGGGCCCGACCTGAGTGAAGATGTATCGCCAAGGCCGCGCGGCGGCGCAGCCCTGCCGAAAGTACGGCTACGCGGTCGTTGCCCCGATGCTCCAGGCCGAACTCGTCCAGCGCCTTAGCGGCGCGCGCTTCGACCGATCTCCGGTCCAAGCCTCCCAGGGACCAGGCTAGCTTCATATTCTCCCGCACGGTCAGATCGTCATAGAGCGCCGTCGCATGCCCCAAGTAGGTGACCCTAGCGCGGATCTCGGGCAGGTGTTCATGCAGCGCCATACCATCGATGCGGACCTCGCCTTCCTCGGGGCGGAGCAAGCCCACCAGCACCTTGAGGAGCGTGCTCTTGCCGGCGCCGTTCGGCCCCACGATGGCGACCAGCTCCCCGGGCCCGACACTCAGGTCACAATGGTCCAGGGCTCGGACCGGGCCATACGATTTCACAATCCTAGTCGCCTCAAGCATCGCTCTTCTCCAGCGTCCCGCAGCGTTGGAACAGGATGCTCGCTAACCCGGCTTAATCCTTCTTAACATTATTGGTACATGGAACGTTCCAAGCAAGACCCCCTTGACCTCCCTCGTCAAAAGTTATATCACCTAGGGGTTCCAGTGTTTTCACCAGTCGTTCTTAGTGGGGTGGAGATTTGAAGAGAAAGAGAGCAGCATTGGCATTGCTAGGATTGATCGTGTGTGTTGCCGTGGTTGCATCCTTGCAGATGGGCGAGGCGCGTTCTGGTGGTGTGGTAAATGGCAATGATACACTGAGCCAATGCTCGTGTCACACCGTAGCAAGCACTGCAACGATCGCCATCGTTCCGAGCACAAGCACACCTTCTCCGGGTCAGCAAATGACCGTTGCGGTAACTATAACCGGGGGACAGCAGCCGAGCGGACAAGCGCTGGGCGTGATGCTACTTACAACGGGCAATGTTCTCCCCAGTACGGATGGGTGGGTCATCGTTTCCGACCCTTCAGGAACGGCGTTCAACTGGAATCAGATGACCGCCTGGTCCAGCCCCCATACATTCACTTGGACAGTGAAGGCACCGATGACCGTTGGCACTCACGCCATGAATATCTGGACCCTGCATGGAGGAGGGGACAAGTATGCTAAACAGGCGCAGATGTCCGTCACCGTGACTGCGGCCACGACCCCACCGTCAGTGACCATCAACCAGCCGATCTCGGGCAGGACCCTGAGCGGCGTGACCAATGTCATCGCCACCATCTCTCCCGGATCGTCTCCAGTGACCAGCGCCACCCTGGTCATGGGAGGACAGACCTTCTCCTCACCATCCATCGTTGGGACGACCTACACCTGGACCGTGGACACCAAGCTGATGCCCAACGGCGCCACTACTGCGGTCGTCACCGCGGTCTCGGCGGCCGGGACCGGGACGACCACCACCTCTGGATTGGTCGTCAGCAACATCGCTCCCACGATCGTCATCACCGCTCCTGCCGCAGGAGATATCTTAGGCGGCATCGCCTGGGTCAACGCCACGATCACACCGGGGACGGTAGGCACCAGCATCATCTCCGCCACCATCAAGGTGGATACTACCCTGGTGCTTGCTTCCTGGTCGTCCCCCTACAGCTACCAGCTGAACACAAGGCCGTTCACCGACGGTGCGCATGACATAATGGTCACCGCCACCGATAGCAACGGCAACACTGTTACCGCCCTGCAGCGCGTGAACTTCGATAACCTCGCTCCGCAGGTGACCATCGTGTCGCCCCTGAACGGCCAGGTGGTCACTGGCATGAGCATCATCACCACCACCGTGACCGACGCGTCTCCGATCAGATGGGTATCCTTCTGGATCGACTCTACACAGATCGCCAATCTAACAGCGGCACCGTACACGGCGACCTGGAATACCGCATCCTATGCACCAGGCAGCCACGTGGTCAAGGTCATGGTATCTGATATGGCCAACAACACCCACGCCACCACGGCGCCGGTGACGGTGGACAACACGGGCCCGATGGTGGACATCACCGCGCCCAGCAATGGGGCGGTGGTCACCGGCACCATCAGCGTCAGCGCCATGGCCGTGGCGCGCCATGGATCCACGGTCAGCAGCGTCCAGCTCCTGGTGGATGGTACGCTCCAGAGCACTCTGACCGTTGCACCCTACACCTTCACCTACAATACGGCTCCTCTGGCGGATGGACCGCATACCATATTGGTGCGGGCGATCGATGCGGCCGGCAACAGCGGCACCCAGACCATCACCGTCATCGCCAATAATAGCGGGACCGCAGCGACGCCCCCGCAGGTCATCATCACCAGCCCCTTGAACGGGCAGACGGGATCGGGCACAGAGAACGTGACCGCCACGGTGACCGCGACCGCCCCTGCGACCCTGGTCAGCGTGTCCCTCTACGTCGACAACGGACTGGTGGGCACCCTGAGCGCAGCTCCCTTCACCTGGACCGTGGACACCACCCTGTACACGGATACCGTGCACACCATCAACGTCACGGCCCTGGACAGCTTTGGCCGCACCGGGTTCATGGCCATCATGGTGTTCATCAACAATGCGCCAGCTCCGCCCCCCAGCGTCACCATCACCTCTCCGCCCAATGGGGGCACCGTGACCGGCAGCTTCCACATCAACGCCACTGTGATCTCTCAGATCAACATCGATGAGGTCCAGATCCGCGTGGACGGCGTGCTCGTGTCCGCCTTGGCAACGGCACCCTATTCCTATCAGGCCGATTCGAACCTCTGGACGGATGGACGGCACACCATCAACGTGACCGCCATCGATGCACGCCTGCAGAGAGGTTCGATTGAGATACCCATCATCGTCAACAACGCGCTGCCTCTGGTGCAGATCATGGCGCCGCTCAATGGCACTGCGGTGTTCGGCACCGTGACGGTAAACGCCACGGTCACCGGACCATATGCGATCAACTCAATGCAATTCTTCGTCGACAACGCGCTGGTCGCCGCCCTGACGACGTCCCCTTACCTCTTCAGTATGGATACCTTTGCCTACACCGACGGCACGCACACCCTGCGGGTCATGGCCAATGATGCGGGCGGGCGCTCCTCGAATGCGTCCATCGTCATCATCATCGCCAACGGACCGCCCTCGGTGCGGATCATCAACCCGACGGACGGCGCCAATGTCTCCAGGACGATGCAGGTTTCCGCGGACATCGTTTCCTCTGCCGGCATCCGCTACGTGATGGTGCTGGTCGATGACCGCGTCTTCGTCAACAGCACCGTCCAGAACTACTTCTGGCCCATCAATACCGGTGTGTTGACAGATGGACCGCACCTCGTGGTCGTCAGGGCCTTCGACCTGCTGGGTCGCGTGGCCGAGAACTCAGTGCACGTCACCGTCAGCAATCCGATCCCCTCCGTGACCGTGGGCGGCGTGACCCCGGGCAGCAACGTCACTGGCGTCATCACCATCTCGGGAACGGCCAGACCGCTGAGCGAGATCGCCTATGTGACGATCGCCATCAACGGCGTGCTGCTGGAGAACCGCACCGCACCGCCCTTCTATTTCAGCCTGGACACCAGAGGGTACGCGGACGGACCGGCCACGCTGGTGGTTACCGCCTACACCTTTGCGGGGAAGTCCAATTCCACCGCAGTCAGCTTCACAATCAAGAACCCTGTGCCATTGCCGGACATGTCCCAGTGGGCGGCGACCATGCTCGCCGGCGCCTTCGGCTCGGTGGCGGTCATGGCCCTGCTCGTGGGTGGCGTCCTGGCCTATAGGCGCCAGAAGCGCCTAGGGAGGTTGAGGAAATGGTAGAAGCAGCGGGATTGCACGCGCTCACGGCGGAAATGCACACCGGAGCGCTGACCATAGCGACGGTCTGCATCCTATTGACCGCATTGTGCCAGATAGTGGTCCGTCATCAGAAGGGAATGCCCCCGGGGCTGGTCAAGATCGCCCTCGGCCTGAGGGGATACACAGACCCCGTAGGTCTCGTCGCCGCCATCATCGGCGCCATAGCCATCTGCGCCTCCGCCTACTTCGGCATGCAGGCCTGGAGCTTCGACCAGCTTGCCAGTGATCCGATCACCAGGAATAAGGTCCTCTTCACCGCCATCATCCTGGCGATGTGGATCGGCATCGCCGGCATGAGGATGGCCCTGACGCGGCAGCTGTGGACCTGCCGCCCGCTGGCCTTCCTGTACACGATCTTCGCCCTGGCGGCGTTCGGGCTCACGGCGATAGTCGGCTCCATGGGCGCGCATCTCACCAAAGGGGAGAGCTCGCTGGACCCCTTCCTCAAGTGGATCGGGTTCGACTACACCAAACCCATTGAATTCAACGCGGACCTGATGATCATAGCGGCCTTGGCGGCCGTTGGAGTGATCATCCTGGTGTGCATCGCCGTACGCTGGTACGGCCTAGCCGATCAGGAGGATGCGGACTACTGCGAGAAGAGGTCCGGTTATTCCGAACCTACGATGATCGAGGAGGAGGACTGGTGAACATGAACGCCAAGAAGATATCCATGATCGCGGTCGTGTTCCTGGTCGCCGCCGCGCTGACCATGCCGGTGCTGGCCAGACCGGGAGGGATGACCTCGGGTGACTATGCCTGGGGCTCGTGCGGATGCCACAGCAACCTCGGCCCCATCAACGTTGCCAGCGCCGCTTCCGCCAGCACCGTGGAACCGGGACAGTACGTCAACGTGACCGTGCACCTGACCGGATCCATGGAAGGAGAGGAACAGGAGACGGGAAAGGTGGGTGTATTGCTGTTCTCCGCGCTATCGACGACCAATAGCCTGCCCTCGGAGGCCGGTTGGGTCGTGGTCAAGGACCCCAGCAGAGCGACCGCCTTCAACTACTACCAGATCAACAACTACGTTGATTCGGCGCAGCTGCAATGGTCCCTATTGGCACCCCAGACCCCCGGCCAATACAGCCTCTATGTTCAGGTGATGCACGGCGCCGATGACCGCCCCTCCTACGAGGAAGGCGCCCCGCTGTTGTTCACTGTGAAAGGTAATCTCCCCGCGCCCGTGGTCACCATCACCGCCCCTTCGCCCGGTGCGGTCCTGACCGGGGTGGTACAGGTCAGTGCGGACGTGTTCAGCGCCGACCCGACCACCACCGCCACCATGTACTTCGACGACGTCGCCATGGGCACCAAGACAGCGGCGCCGTTCACGTGGCAATTGAACACCGCCGCCTATGCCGACGGACTGCACAAGATAAGGGTGGAAGCGAGCAACTCCAACCCGACCAAAGGCGTGGCCCAAGTGAGCGTCGTGCTCAACAATAATGGACAAGGATTGAATGATGCCAACGTCATCGTCATCAGGGCGCCGTTCAACAACACCTTGGTGACCGGCCCCTTCTTCGTTGAGGCCGAGGTCGTGGGCGGCGGCACCATGCTCTCCGGAACGCTCTACATCGACGGCGTCGCCCAGGGCACGAAGACCGTGCAGCCCTACAACTGGACCGTCGATTCGTCCCATTTCAGCAACGGATTGCACGTCATAAACGTGACCGCGCGGGGAGTGGCGGCCAACGGCTCGGACGAGATCACCATCCGCACCGATAACAGTCCTCCGGCCGTTACCATCACCAACCTGGCGCCGGGGCAGCAGATCTCCGGCATCTACACCGTGTTGGCGACGATCACCGCACCGGCCCCCGTGGTACGCGCGCAACTCTACATCGACGGCCTCCTGGCCGGCAACCTGACCAGCGGGTCTTGGGCCTACATGATGGATACGACCACCTACACCGATGGCGCCCACACCGTCAACATCACCGCCTACGACAGCCTGGGCAGGAGCGGCTCCGCCAGCGTGGACGTGACCTTCCAGAACATCCCGACCTTTGACAAGGCCGCCTGGGAGATGAACATGATCGCGCTTCCGATCTTCATGATCGGCATCATCTGCATGCTGGTCACGGCCGCGCTCTACATCAACGCGAAGAAAGGAGGTGAGAAGTAATGGTCACGATGGAAGCGCTGCACGCGCTAACCGCAGAAATGCACTCCGGCTTCCTGCTGGTGGCGATCGTCGGCATAGCGCTCACCGCGCTGTGCCAGATCGTCGTCCGCCTCGGAGACTATCTACCGGAATCGATAACCGGTCTGGCGCGCAAGGTAGCGCCCTACACGGAGGCGGCCGGTATCGTCGGAGCCTTTGCCGGGGTCATAGCCATCATCTTCTCCGCGTACACCGGTTCGCAGAGCTGGACCATCGACGAACTGGTCAACGACGTCATCGTCAGGAACAAGATCCTGCTCACCTGCATCATCCTCGCCATGTGGATCTGCGTCGTGGGCATCCGCCTCCGTTTCAAGAGGGGGCTGTGGGCCTGCCCGGCCATGGCGTGGGTCTACGTCGGCTCGGCCGTGGCCGCCTTCTCCGTAACGGCGCTCACCGGCTCGATGGGCGCGCACCTCGTGTTCGGAGGCAGCAGCATCGACGCCATCCTCAAGGAGCTGGGCCTGGACTACACCCTGCCATGGGCCTTCAGCTCCACCGTGGCCATCCTGCTGGCGGTGCTGGGCGTGATCATGATCGTCATCTCGTTCCTGCTCATCCGCAGGCTGCCGAAGAAGAAGCTGTCGCCCAAGACCTGCGGCGGCAAGTGGACCGTACCGAAGGTCGAGGCACGCAAGAAGTGATCAGCGCACTTGCGCCGGGCGGATGGCCGAGGCCACCGCCCCCAGCACCGAAAGGATAGCGGAGGCGATGAACGCGAGGCGGAATCCGCTCAGCAGCTGTGCGGTCTGCTCGGGAGTAGGGTGAATGACCTGACCGCTGAAGATGGCGGTCACGAGCGCGGTGGACGCCATGATCGCTATGAGCGCACCGGCCATGGATAGGCTCACGGTCTGGCCGACCGTCCTCATGGTCGAAATGGTGCCGGAAGCGAGGCCGGCCCTATCGTTGCCGACGGAGCTCATGACCGCGCTGGTGTTCGGAGAAGAGAACAGGCCCATGCCGACCCCCATCAGCACCATGCCGCTCACCAACACTTTGCCGTCCGCGCTGCCGCCGTTCAGAAGCGTCATTTCCAGGAGGCCGGCGCAGATCAACATCATGCCGCCGGTGGCGAGCACCCGAGAACCGATGCGGTCGGAGAGGATGCCGCTCACTGGGGCGATGCAGGCCATGATTATCGGCATGATCAACAATATCAGACCGGTCTCCGCGGCCGTGAGTTCCATCACCGACTGGGCGTAGAAGGATATGATGAAGGGCGTCCAGAAGTAGGACGTGTAATTGAGCAGAGCGGAGATGCTACCCATGGCGAAGAGCCGATTGCTGCGGAAGAGGGAAAGGTCGATCATGGCGTCGCTGCCCGCCTTCTTCTCCATCCGCAGGAAGGTCACCAGCGATACTATCGAGAGCAACAACAGGGCAACGATGAGAGGCGAACCGTACCCCCAAGCCTCGCCGAAGGTCAGGAAGAGCAGCAGGGTGATGAGCATGGCGGCGAAAGCCACGCTGCCCTTGAGATCGAAGCCACGACGTTCCGAGGCACAGTCCTTCTCGATGATCAAGTACGCCGCGATCATCGTGCAGATGCCGATGGGGACGTTGACCCAGAAGATCGATTGCCAGCCGAGAGCAACTGTCAGGAAGCCCCCGAGAGGTGGCCCCAGCGCCAGGCCGATGTAGATGCACATGGCGTTGATGCCAATGACCCTGCCCCGCTGCCGCGGAGGGAAAGCGCAGGTGATGAGCGCCGTGCTTGTGGCCATGATGCAAGCAGCGCCCGCACCCTGCAGGATACGCGCGGCGATGAGGAAAGTGGCGTTGGGCGCGAGGGAGCAGAGGAAGGAACCCAGCACGAAGATCGCAAAACCCCAGAGGAATATCCGCTTCCGGCCGATCATGTCGGAAAGGCGACCGATGGGGAGGAGGAGGATGCTGATGGTGAGCAGATACGCGGTCGGGATCCAGATGACGGCGTCGAAACCGGCGTTGAGGGAACGGGCGATACTGGGCAGGGAAACGGAGACAATAGTGCCGTCCAAAGGCCCCATCATGGAGCCTACGCAGGCGATGACCAGCACATACCATTTGTAACGCGGGTCCGCCTGCTTCACAATGAGGTGAATTCCATGACCCGTTATTCATGCTTAACTAGAAAAGCATCGGCGAACCGCACAAATAGGCGCAGTACCGTTCACTCGCCGAGCACCATGGCGAAGAAAGCGGACGAGAGGGTCACGATCCTGCTGGCTGCGATAGCCGTTGAAGAATTCGGCGTCGACTACTACGGGCGCCTGGCAAAGTGCATTCCAGAACCGGCCGGCAAGGCCCTGATGAAGTCCCTGGCCAAGGACGAGGAAGGACATCGCCGCAAGATAGAGGAAGAACTGGTCAAGGTCCTGGAGGGCACGGCCGTCAGCACCGCCGCCTCCTCCAAGGAGATACTGGGCATCCTCCCGAGCGGCCCGTTCCCCTTCCCCGACAAGGACAACTGTCTTCTGCTGGAGGATGAGATCAAGGCCCTCGAGATAGGCATCGAGGTCGAGCAGCGTTCCATCGAAATGTATTACAATGCTGCCGGCCGCGTCTCCGACCGGAAGCTGCGCGAACTGCTCGTCAAGCTGCAGGGCATCGAAGAAGGTCACCTGCGCCTGCTCGAGGAGAACATGCACATGCTGCGCACCGATGGCGCGTGGTACGGCTACAGCCCGATTTTGGAGGGCTGAAAGGATAGCCAGCAATGTCCCGTGCAAGGTGTTCTCATGCGGCATATTCTTTTTATAGTTTCTTTCCATCCATAGGTAACATCCCACCAAGGCCATCGCACCGGTGTTTCCAAAGAGGTATCTGAATGGTCAAACTTC
>CAZCNG010000073.1:0-11026 GCA_964500045.1 uncultured Methanomassiliicoccaceae archaeon | reverse complement strand
TCGATATGATCGAGGAAGGCAAGGCTGAGGAGGGTCTTGAGGTCCTTAAGGCGCTGGAGGAAGACATGTTCGACTTCCTCGGATACGTCGAGGTTGATGACGAGGAAGGATGCGGCTGCGGCGATGCCGAATGCGAGCACACCGCTGAGGTCGTCGATGACGAGCCCGCCGCCAAGAAGGCCCCCGCCAAGAAGGTCGAGGCCGCCAAGAAGCCGGCCCCTAAGCCGGCCGCCAAGCCCGCCCCCAAGAAGAGCGGCAAGAAGTAATCGGAACGCCTGGCCGGGGGGCACCCGGCAATAATATTTTCTTCTGATCAGATGAACTCATGGCCATCTGGAGAAAGGGTGGCATAAATCTCGCATTGGTCGTCGTCGCTTTGATCGGTGGCCTCGTCACGAGCGCCTCGATCTCCGGCTGGTTCAATACGCGGGTCCGCCCTGCAGGGGCGGCGCCCAACTGGGTCATCGGCCCGGTATGGGACGTGCGCTTCGTTCTCATGGCCGTCGCCCTCTACCTGACCTGGACGGCACCCGACGGTCCCAAGAAGAAGCGGGCCATGCAGCTCCATTTGGGGCAGCTGGTGCTGAACGGGGCCTGGTCCTGCGCCTTCTTCGCTCTGCAGTCGCTGTTGGCGGGCGCCGTGGTCATCGTCATCCTCTGGATATTCATCCTGCTGACCATCCTATCTTTCCGCAAGATATCTCGACCGGCGGCCTGGATGCTCGTCCCTTACATCATCTGGGTGACCATTGCGGGCAGCGTCAACTACGGGTTCCTAGCGCTCAACGGACCCCGATTCAAAGACGCTAATCTTTCTTATAGCTGAGAGGAATTGCCAGAGCATCCCATGGCAGACAAGCTCTCTTCCGAGGATTACTACAAAGCGATCGGGATCGAACGCAATACGATGATCGTATCCGCGCTCCTTTTCCCCTATGGTTTTTACCTGGGATTCAAGCTGGGCCGCAAGGCCGAGGGGGCCCGGCAGAGGCGTATCGCCAGACTCTACAAGAGCCTGGCCTTCTTCGGGATGATGCTCTACGCCTTTCTCATGATGCTCATCGTCTTCAAGTTGTGAGCATCACTCGATGAGCTCCTGCCCCTGCATGTAGTGCCGCAGCACCTGGGGGATGACGATCTTGCCGTCGGCCTGCTGATTGTTCTCGAGCACCGCCACCATGGTGCGCGGCAACGCCACTCCAGACCCGTTCAGCGTCCATATGAACTCGCTCTTGAGGTGCGGCGCTGGGCGGTATTTGATGCGGGCACGGCGCGCCTGGAAATCGGTGAAGCAGGAACAGGAGGAGCACTCCAACCACTGCTTGCTGCCCGGGGCGTGACATTCGAGGTCATAGGTCTTCGCGGAGGCGAAGCCCATGTCTCCGGTGCACAGCTGCAGCACGCGGTACGGGAGTCCCAATCCGTTCAGCACCGCTTCGGCGTCCGCGGTCAGCGTCTCCAGTTCGGCCCAGGCCGTCTCCGGCAGGACGAATTTGACCAGTTCCACCTTGTTGAACTCGTGCACGCGGATGATGCCTTTCATCTCCGCGCTGCGACCGGCCTCGCGGCGGAAGGAAGGCAGGTATGCGGTATAGTGTATGGGCAGGTCCTCTTTGGCCAGGATCTCGTCCATGAAGAGGTTGGTGACCGGTACTTCGGCCGTCGGGTTGAGCCACAGATCATCGCGCTCGCACCAGTACATGTCGTCCTTCATCTTGGGGAACTGACCGGTACCCTTGAGCGCCTCGGTGTTGACGATAGCGGGCGGGAATATCTCGGTATAGCCTTGTTCGTGGTGCAGGTCCAGCATATACTGGATCATCGCCCTCTCCAGGCGGGCGCCGTCGCCCTTGAGCACGTAGAATCCGGAGCCGGCGATCTTTACGCCTCTCTTGAAGTCGATGATGTCCAGGGACTCGCCGATCTCGATGTGGTCCTTGGGGATGAAATCGAATACCTTCTCCTTGCCATGGGTGCGCAGGCAGAAGTTATGCTCATAGCCGGCGCCGATGGGCACGCTGACATCGGGGACATTGGGGAAGAGCAGCACCAGCTGGTCCCGTTCTGCTTCGACCTCCGCCGCCCGCTTCTCCATCTCGGTGATGCGTGCTGCGACCTGCTTCATCTCTGCCAGCTTGGCGGTCTTCTCTTCCCCCTTTAGCTTGGGGATGAGGACCGAGGCCTCGTTGCGCAGGCGGCGCATCTGGTTGCCCTCGTCGGTGAGCGTCCTCCACTCCCCGTCCAGGGAGATGAACTTATCCAGTATGGCGTCGTCATAGTTGCGGTTCTTGAGCATGGCGCGTATCCTGTCAGGCGCTTCCCTGATGACCGCGATATCCAGCATTTTCTATCAGCCCAGGTTCGGTAGAACGCCCTTGCCTTCCATAAAGGCTTTCTCGCATAGGAGTACGATATAGCCGCGCACGTCGATCAGGACCGCGTTGGCGCCGTCGGCGATCTGTTGTGCGGTGCCCTTCTTGTCCTCCGCCGCGGAGGGCAGCAGGCGTATCTTGACGACCTTGCGCGTCTTCAGCTGCAGCTTGACCTCTTGGATCAGGCCCTCATCGACACCACCCTTGCCCACGTGGATGGTGGGGACGAGGTCCTTACCGATGGCCTTGATCTCCTTTACTGTCCTCTTTGTCATGATTCTCCTTCTCCTTCAGATATGGAATCCTCTTGATCTTGCCGCAGCTCAGGCAGGTGGAGCTCATGCGGCCGCCGGTCGAACGGACGCGGCAGTTGACGCCCGGTAGCAGAGGCGCCTTGCACCCCTTGCAGGCCATGGACCAGTCCATACAGGCGTTGTTGCGCTTGGCGATACGCAATGCCAGGTCGACGTGCCTGCGCGCTAGCGCCAATTCCCCGCCCCTCACCTCCTCGCGGGCGATGCCCATCAGGCGTCGCATGCGGCGGTTGGCGATGGCCCTTATCTCCTTGTTGGGGATGCGCTTGCGGCCCACGTCCTTGCCTCAACGACTCTAATGACTACTTGCTCATTATCTTTTACCTGCCGCTGTTTGCTCCAGCACGATGCGGCGCGGAAAGAAGGCGAAGGTGCGGTAGAACTCCAGGGCCCTTTCGTTGCCATACAGCACCCAGAGCTCCTTCTTGGTGCAGCCGAGGGCGTCTAGCCATTCCAGCGCCCTCGACATCAGCTGTGAACCGAGGCCCAGGGAGCGGTGCGTCTCGCGCACGAAGATCGATTCCACCTCACCGGTGAGGTCTTCTCTAAGGGATGTGATGCAGTAGCCGACGGCGTCCTCCTTGGCATGAACGATGTCGACACGCAGCAAACCCGCACCTACGCTGGTCAATATCTCCTCGCCCCTTTCGTGGAAGCTCTTGGCCCTGATCTCGTGGGAGAAATCCTTGCTGATCTGCGCGTGGAAGTCACGCAGTTGCTCCCACAGCGGACCGACATCGGAGAGGAGCTCCGCACCCCCGGCGATGAACACTATATCTTCCATGCGGTAGGCAAAGGTCTTAAGTGAGAAAAGACTGCCGGATGATGGAAGAAGTGTTGCCGTTGCGCATTGGGTGCTAGGCCATGCAGGTCAGGACTCCAGCACGCTTATATAGGAAAACACTAATCTAGCCAAACTATCGTAGTACCATTTCAAAGGTGATTGATCATGGCCAGGAAGCCCGGAAGGATGTACAGGCAGATTAGGGGACAGGCATATTGCCGCAGGGAATACATGGGCGGCGTGCCTGCCTTGAGGATCAACACATTCGATGTCGGCGTCACCAACGGTGATTACCCCATCACGATCAACATGCGCGTCAAGGAACCGTGCCAGATTCGCCACACCGCCCTCGAGGCGGCGCGTATCGCGTGCAACCGGATCCTCTCTAGGACCGCTGGTACCCAGTACCACATCAAGATCTGTGTCTACCCCCACCACGTGCTAAGGGAGAACAAGCTGGCCACCGGCGCTGGTGCAGACCGTGTCTCGAGCGGCATGAGAGCCGCCTTCGGCAAGGCCGTCGGAACCGCCGCGCGTGTTCAGTCGGGTCAGCTGGTCATGAAGGTCCGCGTCCCGGTTGCGCAGTACAACCAGGCCAAGGAAGCGCTCTGGAGCGCCTCCCTGAAGCTCCCTACGCCCTGCTACTTCGAGATCGAGAAGGGCGCTGAGCTGGTAAAGTAAAATCCCTTTCCATCAACCCCTTTCCATCCCTCTTCTTTTCAAGCAAAGTCATTTCTTCAACATCGTTCTATGGTGAAGCACATGTCGAGCATCGACCTGCATCTGCCCGAAGTCGCCCTGAAGATCAAGGCCAAGGGTGCCCGCCGCGTTGCGTTGCAGCTTCCTGAAGGTCTCAAGGTGCGCGCTCTCGAAGCGTCCGCCTATCTATCCGCAGAGACGGGCGCAGAGGTCATGGTCCTCGGTGACGCCTGCTTCGGCGCCTGTGACGTGGATGCCAGCGCCCTGCGCTATGTCGACGTCCTGGTGCACTTTGGCCATGCGGCCATGCCCGTGCTCGAGTGTTCGGACAATGTGATCTTCCAGGAAGTGCGTCTTCCCATGGATATCGAGGTCGGCCTGGAGCGCGTGCTCCCGCTACTGCAAGGTCGGGTCGGCCTCATCACAGCAGTGCAACACCTCGACTGCCTGGAGCAGGCACGCGCCTATCTAGAAGCGCGCGGCTTCGCCGTGCTGATGGGCAAGGGCGACGGTCGCATCCGCTGGCCCGGTCAGGTCCTGGGGTGCAATATCTCCGGGCCGCAGGAGATATCGGGCGAGGTCGACTGCTTCCTGTTCATAGGTACAGGCAACTTTCACCCTCTGGCGGTGGCCATCGGCACCCGTAAGAGAGTGGTGCGCCTCGATCCCTACACGCAGGAAGCGGAGGAGCTGGGCGAATTGCACGAGCGGATCATGCGCCAGCGCTTCGGCGTCATCACCGCGGCCACCCGCGCCAAGACCTTTCTCATCCTCGTCTCCAGCAAGGTCGGACAGGACCGGATGCCGCTGGCGAGAGAACTGGCCGAGAGGATCCGCGTCCAAGGTAAGCAGGCCTGGATCATGGTCATGGGCGAGTTCCGACCGGAGGCGCTGTTGGCGTACCAGGTGGACGCCTATGTCAACACGGCCTGCCCGCGCATAGCCATAGATGACCAGGCACGCTATGGGAAGCCGATGCTGACTCCGGTGGAGCTGGAGATAGTTCTCGGCGAGAGGGCCTGGGAAGACTACCGCATGGACGTCATCTGAGCGGCTCTTCCGCTTTCAGTCGGGCATATTCTTCGAGCCACTTATCATGGGCCGCTTTGCCGGCCCTATCCACGCGGGCGGTCAGCAGATCGAACTCCCTCCTGCGCACCTCGTCCTTCAGTTCATAGGTGCCATTGGCCAGCAACGTGGCGATCAGATGGCCGCCTTTAGTGTCGAGGATCTCGTAGCCGTTGCGCGCGATCGGACCGGCCCAGCCCTTCATGCGTTGCGGAGGGGCCACGACCTTGAGCAGGTACATGGTCCTGTCCCAGATGTCGCCAAAGGCCAAGGGTATCTCCCTCTCTCGAGCTTCGTTCTGCTTTTCATATTGCGGGGGGAGCACCATGGATGCTACACTCTCCTGCCTGAAGATAAAAGGTGCTAGTGGCAGCGATACTCAAGAATAGCCCGCGTGCCATCGGGCCTTCATGCTCACACCGGAGATGATCTTCAGGGCCGCCAAGGACCAGACGCTGCGCATCGGCATCGGGTGCGGCGAGAACAAGGAGCGGGTCGAAGATAGCGCCCGCATCGCCTCCGGTTGTGGATATGGAATGCCCGTACTGTTCGACAACGCCGCCGACCTGGTGCGAGCGCTCAAGGATGGCAGCATTGATGCGGCCGTGAGGGGCGATCTCGACGCCAAGGATGCGTTGGCGGCATTGAAGCAGGAGTTCGGCCTGCCCAAGGTGATGCGGCTCGTGCTCTTGCAGATGCGCGGCTCGGGCATCTTCTTCATGGCGCCGGTGGGAGTGGATGAGGGATGGACCGTGGCGGAGAAATTGGAACTAGCCCTGTACGGAGCGCGCCTAGTGGCGCGCATGGGCCAGGAGCCAAAGGTAGGTGTGCTATCCGGCGGAAGGAGCGACGACCTGGGCCGCCATGAGGCGGTGGACCGCTCCATCCGCGACGGCAGCGAGGTCGTGCGTCTGGGCAAGCAGGCGGGACTTGACATCGAGGACTGCCAGATCCTCATCGAAGAGGCGCTCAAGACCTGCAATATCCTCATTGCGCCGGACGGCATCAGCGGCAACCTCATCTTCAGGACGTTGCACCTAGTGGACGGAGGACGCTCCATGGGCGCGCCGGTCATCAATCTGCAGAAAGTGTTCATCGACACCAGCCGTTCCAAGGCCAGCTATGTCGATTCCATCGCTCTGGCGAGCGCGTTGGCCGGGGGAAAGCCGATCCGAGCGGGCCGTCCCGGCGGACACCCGGCGGGGCATCCCGGCAGTCCGACCGAGGCCAGTCCCGGTGGTCATCCCGGCGGACATCCGGGCAAGCATTAAATCGGGTTCGTTCATAATAGGTGGCGATTACGATGCGTCTGGAGATAGATGGGGAGCACGTCGGCATCAAGTTCTCGGCCTGCCATTTTATTGCGCGACATGAGAAGTGCGGGCGCTTGCATGGGCATACCTATGTGATCAGCCTGCGGCTGAGCGGGGAAAGGGGCGACAGGGGCATGCTGGTAGATTTCATTCCGTTGAAGCGGGCCTTGCGTTCATTGTCGGAGGAGCTGGACCACCGGGTGCTGATACCTGCACTATCCACGCAGATCTCGATCCAGGAGGGGGCGGAGATCACGGTCATCAGCGGAACGAAGCGCTATGTGTTCCCGAAGGAGGACGTGGTCCTGCTGCCTTTGATCGAGTCTTCCGCGGAGGAACTGGCCCGCTATCTTATGGAGCGGCTGAGGCAGACCTTCGTCATTCCCAACAACGTCAGCCATGTGGAGCTGGGCATACATGAGGAGCTGGGGCAGAGCGCCTGGGTGGAGGTCGATCTCTGATGCCCAAGGCTATTTGTCTCCTTTCTGGCGGTCTGGATTCCACGGTCACCCTGGCCTACGCCATCGCCCAGGGCTATGAAATCGTGCCGCTCACGATGCGCTATGGGCAGCGACATTCGCGCGAGCTGGAATCCGCGCGCAAAGTGGTCGCCCACTACGGACTGAAGAAACACATAGTGATCGACCTGGACCTCACCTCCTTCCACAGCTCCGCGCTCACGTCGAAGGACGTGGATGTGCCCATGCGCGACAAGGTCGAGGACATCGGGTACGACATACCGGTCACCTACGTGCCGGCCCGCAACATCATCTTCCTCAGCGTGGCCGCAGGCCTCTGCGAATCAGAGGGCGCTGACCACGTGTTCATCGGTGCCAACGCCATCGATTATTCCGGATATCCGGATTGTAGGCCGGAGTTCTTCCGTGCCTTCGAGCAGGTGCTCGCGGTGGGCACCAAGTCCGGCGTGATGGGACACCCGGTCCGGATCGAACACCCCATCCTCCGTTTGAGCAAGGCCGAGATCGTCAAGCTGGGGCTGGACCTGAAAGCACCATTGAGCCTGACCTGGTCCTGCTATCAGGGCGGGCAGAAGGGCTGCGGCCGGTGCGATTCGTGCCTCCTGCGTCTCAAGGGTTTCCACGAGGTCGGCATACCCGACCCCATCGACTATGAGGTGCGCTGATGAAGATCAACGAGATATTCCGTTCGCTGCAGGGAGAGGGTCAGTTCATCGGTACGCCGACGGTGTTCATCCGCACCTCCGGCTGCAATCTGCGCTGCTCCTGGTGCGATACCGCGTACGCGTTCACCAAGGGCAAGGAGATGGAGATCGAGGAGATCCTGGCCGAGGTCGAAGGGCACGAGACGCAGCATATCAGCGTCACCGGCGGCGAGCCGATGCTGCAGAAGGACATCAACAAGCTGCTGGATTCCCTGCTCGAGCTGGACCACCACGTCACATTGGAAACGAACGGTTCCTATTCCCTCGAGAATCTTCCGTGCAGCGAGGCCATGATGGTCAGCATGGATTGGAAATGCCCCTCTTCGGGAATGGATGACAAGATGCTGCTGGAGAACCTGGAGCTATTGTCCCCGTTGGACCAACTGAAGTTCGTGGTGGCGGACAAGAAGGACATGCTGTTTGTCTATGGCTTCCTCAAAGAGCAACCGGCGCCGTGCACCGTCATCCTCACCCCCGTAGGTGGTGTGGACCTTCTGGAAGTGGCGGAATTCGTCCTCAAGAAGAAGATGAACGCCCGTGTCCTGCCGCAGCTGCACAAGCTCATCTGGGGTGCTAGGAAGGGTGTTTGAGTTCGCGACCTCCGGCCACGTTGGATTGCAGGATATCCAGGCACATTCATTCAAATTAGATTTACTGAAAAAGTATATATTCAGTGAACTATATAATATACTGAATTCATGCCAGATCCCGCATCGACCGGACAGTACGTCGATTCCAGGCTATCCAGGGCGGGTGAGCAGGTCCGCTCTCTTCTATCGCAATCTTCAGAGACTAGCCCTCGAGAGCGTCGAGTGTTCACAGAGATAACATCTCGGATCGACGACTATCTTCATTTGCAGACCGATGAGCGTCTGTTCATTTTGCCAGGGCTTCGAGGTACTGGGAAGACGACCTTGCTGGCCCAGACCTATTCCTGGCTTCGCTCCCACGGGGTCGATTCCGCTCGGATCCTATATTTCGAAGCCGATGAGGCGTGGCTACGGCATGGCAGTAGGATTCTGGACCTGGTCGATGCCTATGAACGTCATTTGAGAAGCGATATCCTGATGATCCCTCGGGAAACTCCTTGCTTCCTGCTGATCGATGAGGTCCAATCCGACCCCAGATGGGACCTCACGCTCAAGATACTCTATGATCGCACCAAGAGTCTTTTCGTTCTCGCAACGGGATCATCGGCCCTGATGCTTCATGAAGGGGCCGAGGTCTCCCGGAGATCGCATGATGTTCGGATCGGACCGTTGACGTTCTCTGAGTATCTGTGGCTGAAGAGAGGGTTGGAGGTTTCGCGAGATCTCAAGGATGAGGCTTTTCGCGCTCTCTTCATGTCTCCGGACGCGAAGACTGCCTGGGGCCGGCTGAACGAGCTGCGCCATGTGGGCTACTTAAATGCCCTGGGTACTCTCCCCCATGAACTGGAAGAATATCTTATCGTCGGAGCTCTTCCTCGAGCTCTAGCGCTAAAGAGGAACGACGATATCATGCGAATGTCCCTGGAAATGGAAAGGCGCATCATCGAACGGGATCTGGCCGGGATCGTTCCCATGGATGAGGCGACCAAGTCCAAGGTCTATCGTCTCATCCATACGCTCGCTCTCAGCGATCGAAGCAGCCTAGAATCCCTTTCTCGGGACCTGGAATTATCAAAACCGACGCTAATCGCGGTAGTGGCTGCGCTGGAGCGAGCTGGTCTTCTACTCAGGGTACGACCGTTCGGTTCACAGGCCACGCGAAATCGAAAAACTTCGAAATATGCGTTCATGGCCCCCTCAATGCGTGCTGCTCATTTCTGGGACGCGGCCCGCCCCCTGGATGACCATCGAGTTCTAGGCCCGCTGCTGGAGGATGCCGTTGCCTCAGGACTCCATATGCGTGGCTGGACCGGCCCTAGAGTGCAGGTAGATTATGATTATCACGACGGCGGGGCGGACCTTCTGGTCGGCAATGGATTCGATCCTCCGATCGCCATTGGGGTTGGCTATGGGAGCAAAGATGAAATGCAGATCAAGAACACAGCGGAGCGCCATAAGATACGCTACGGGATCACGATATCGGAACGGCAGCTTTCACTCTCTGAAGATGGGAACGTAATCAGGTTGCCCAAGGATATGGCTCTGATGCTGCTGTGATATTCTCGCGTGGTGCAATGAGGTGGTGGCACGAGCTAGCCGAGAGCTTCAAGGCCTTTGAGATCGTTCCCGATCTCCACTTGACACATCTTGGCAACGATTAAATAAATGCCATCCCTTTCAAGTGCCGGACAACGGGATAGGCGATGGACCGCATTAACTTGGCCGGCATTCTTCTTCTTATCGGCCTAGTGCCATCTCCATAGGCCCGTTGTTTTGAGGTGTTGGAATGTCCTCCCTTGAGACGACGGAGAGCACATGCTCTAAGCAGAAAACAGCGGCGCGCGATAAGATCTTCATCAGTGACTACAATCGCGCCGTCCTCCTCGAGGGTATGCCGGAGAAAGTAATGATCTTCGACACAACCCTGCGGGACGGCGAGCAGACCCCCGGGATCGCTCTCTCGGTGGACGAGAAGGTCAAGATAGCTCAGATACTGGACGATCTGGGTGTAGATGTCATAGAGGCCGGGTTCCCCGCCACCTCCGAAGGCGAGCGGGAAGCCATTCGCCGCATCTCCAAACTGAAGCTCAACGCCAAGCTGTGCGGCCTGGCGCGCTGCAGCCATGCCGACATCGACGCGGCCATAGGTTCCGGCGTGGATTACATTCACACTTTCATCGCCACGTCCGATACGCACCTGAAACACAAGCTGAAGATGACGCGCGAACAGGTGAAGGCCAAAGCCATCGATGCGGTCGAGTATGCCAAGTCGCATGGTGTCATCGTAGAGTTCTCCTGCGAGGACGGCACGCGCACCGGGCTGGAGTTCCTGAAGGAGATGCACCTGGCGGTGCAGGATGCGGGCGTGGACAAGATCAATCTGCCTGACACCGTGGGTACCATGTCGCCTTCCGCGATGGAATACCTGGTCGGGGAATTGATGAAGTTCACCAAGGTGCCGCTGAGCATGCACTGTCACGATGACTTTGGCATGGCCACGGCCAACTCCCTGGCCGGCGTGCGCAAAGGCGCCCGCCAGGTCCACGTCTGCGTCAACGGACTGGGCGAAAGAGCTGGCAACGCCTCCCTGGACGAGATCGTCATGTCGCTGCTCGCTTTCTACGGCATCGAGACCAATGTGGATACCCGGAAGATCGGGCCCTCGGCGCGCAGCATATCCCGCCTGACCGGCTTCCCGATACC
>CAZCNG010000072.1:0-11125 GCA_964500045.1 uncultured Methanomassiliicoccaceae archaeon | reverse complement strand
GCGCGTTCTTGGCGGCGACCTTCTTCACCGCCACCTTCTCGTCTATGCTGGTGCCCGCGTTGTCCCTGATGGTCCCATCCATGCGGATCACGCCGCGATTGGCATCCTCCGCATACCCGGGCCAGACGATGGCGACCGTCCGTTTCTTGCCGTCGATCTGCACCACGTCGCCGGGGGTGATGCCCAGCAATTCCATGAGTGCGGGATCGATCCTGGCGATGCCTCTTCCTGCGTCCTTGGTCTTGGCCTCGGACACCTTCAATATCTTTTCAGACGTGGTCATCTCTCCTCTTTCTTGAACTGGGAACCTGTTGGTCTAGTATGCTTGCTGGCCGAGATCACTGGACCGTGACCCCGGTCTTCTTCTCCGGAGACGCCATCTTCTTGGGCAGGTTCACGCGCAGCACGCCGTCCTCCAGCTTGGCCGTGATGCCATCCAGGTCGACATCATCTGGCAATCCGAGCCTGCGGAAGAAATTCATGGGACCGCGCTCATGGCGCAGGTAACCATCTTTATTCTCTTCCTTGGCCGCCCCGCGCTTGGCGCTGATCGCCAGAAGACCATCGCCGACATCGATGCTGATCTCCTCCTTCGTGACGCCCGGCATCTCCGCCTCCACCTGGTAGCGGTCCGCTTCCTCGCGAACATCCACCGCAGGGACACGCGCTCCCTCGCTAAGACGAGGCATCCAGTCGCTGCTCAGCTGCCTCATGTCGGAGATCATCTTATCCATCTCGTCCATCATGCTGGCCGGACTCCAGTAGTACTTTGCCACCGGGCCCTCTCGCTTCTGTATTCCCATCATTCTAATGCCTCCTTCTTCTTGTAAACCTCTAGTTGATAACTAGACGTGCAGTTGAGATTGTAAGCACTTCTATATAGACATTTACTTGAACATGCGCTTGAGGTCGGTCTGCAGCTTGTCCGCCCTCTCGTTGATCCGGTGCTGCACTTCCTTGAGGTCCGCCGCCATGGCTGGTACGGCGCGATTCACTTCTTCCATGGTCCGCTCCTTGATCTTATCGAGGTCCATGCCACCCTCCTTCAGGCCGCCCTTTAGGTCCGAGGCCATCCGGACCCCGATCCGCTCCAGTTCCGCGGCCGCCCGCTCGAATTCCTTGGACGCCTCCTTGGCGACGCGGCGCAGTTCCTCAGCATACTTGTCGGCGACCCTCTGCATGTCATTTCCAGTGCTCATTTCGTTTCCTCCTCGTAGTTCTCGATGGTCCGCTTGACGATGTCGTCCCTGATGCCCAGGTCGGCCGCGATGTCTTCTATGGTGTCCGCAGGCCTCTGGATATACTCGAAAAGTATCCGCCTGGTCTGGTAGCCATGGGCCATGGCCTCGACGAAGGCGGCCGCCTCCTCGAGCACGATCTCCTTGCGCCGGATCAGCTCCTCGCGCCGCCTTGAGATCACTTCCAGATCGTTGTCGATGCGCACGATCTCCTCCCGCAGGCCCCTGGCCTTGGGAGCGAACTCCTCCTTGGCGGAGACCTTTCTGACCGTATCGCCGATCTCTCTGCGCACCAGCGCGGTATTGAAGAGCCCCGGTCCGACGTCGATGACGATGGAGAAGCCCATGGTGGGAACGTACACCTTGCGGGCCGGCCCTCCCTGATCGCTCTCGCCCGGCGAGGACCGCACGATGTTGTAGTCCTCGAGCACCTTAAGGTGCTTCATGATGCCCTGTTGACTCAGGCCTAGTTCCCGCGACAGCTGCAGGGGGTAATGCGGTTCGCGCACCAGCGCCTCTAAAATGCGGCGCCGGGTGGGGTTCTCGATGATCGATAAGAGGATGTCAATCTCGTCCATGCTACACCAACTTGGTAACCTACCGTTGTTAACACGTTTCCACTCGAACACCGAGTACATATACGTTCGCTTTCTGAGACCCGCCCTCGTAAATCGATATGGTCGCCCGATGCAAGACAATACCTCGCGTCCGCCTCCATTCAATGCTCTTGATCGCGCTGGTGCCCCTGCTCCGTAAGCGAAACAGTTTAGCATGGGCACAGCCTACCTCGCGCGATGGCCGGCAGGTTGCTGAAGGGAAAAGTGGTCATCCCCGATGAAGCGGAGGGGAGCCAGATCTACAACAAGGGATTCTATGGCACCCCTCTGAAGGGCGGGGGCCTGGAGCTCGACCTGCTGGAAGCGCTCTACCTCGTGGAGAGCGATCGCCTGACGGTGGACAAGGAGGGCGGCCCGGCGACCTTCGGCGACCTGGTCAAGGCCGCCGCACTGGACCGTCCCGATTTTGAGACAAAGTACTTCGCCTATCGCGACCTGCGGCAGAGGGGCTACATAGTCCTCTCCGATGGAGGGGAGTTCGACTTCCGCCTCTATCCCAGAGGCGGCGGTCCGAGCACCACCCAGGCGAAGCAGTGGATCATGGCCGTTTCCGAACGAGCGCCGTTCAAGGCGGCGGAGATCGTGCGCTGTTCGGACCTGGCGGAACGAACGAGGAAGGAATTGTTCATTGCCGTGGTGGACGAGGAGGGCGACATCACTTTCTATTCGGCCTCCTGCGCTCAACCGAAAGGGGACGCCAAGGATTCCGAGGCCAAGGCCACCGGCATCCTGCATGGCGACAGCACTCTTATCCTGGACGAGGAGGGGCAGTTCCTGCAGAGGGACGGCTTCTACGGTCGGCAAATCGGGAAGATGCTGAAGCTTTCGCTCATCGAGACGGCGCACCTGATGGAGCAGGGGCGCCTTTCCTTAGTATCTTCAAAGACGGGCAAGGAGATCACGCATACGGGGTTGATGCGCAAGGCCACGGCTCTGCAGGGAGAGTTCGTGCTCCGCCTGCACACCTACCGCGACCTCAAGGCGAAGGGGATGGTGGCCAAGACCGGCTTCAAGTACGGGACGCACTTCCGCGTCTATGAGGGAGACCCAGCACATCACCATTCTAAGTATCTGGTGCACGCCGTGCCCGAAGAGTACAGCACCACGTGGGCAGAAGTGTCGCGCGCCATCCGCCTGGCGCACGGCGTGAAGAAGGAGGTCCTCTTCGCCAGCGTGGGCGGCCCTGAGGTCCTCTATATCCGGCTTAAGCGCGTGCGCCCCTGATCAGGCGAGGGTCTTCTTCATCTCGTCGCGGACGCGGGCCGCCCCGGCCCAATCCTGCGGGTCGAGCTGCAATGCGGCGTCCAGCATCTGCTCGGCATCCTGCCGGCAGCCGGAGTTGCTCAGGACCCGGGCCATCTTGACCATGAAATTGGTCTGTTTCTTCTTGAACTCGGTGTAATGGATCGCCTTACGGTACGATTCCACCGCGCCCTTGGAGTCCCCGGCCTTGAGTTGCGCATCTGCATAGCGGGCGTAGCGCGCCGAGCGGGTCTCCGGGCTGGCCTGCAGTTCCGCCGTTTCCTTGAGCATCTCCACGGTCTTGGCGATGGAAATCGGGATCTCGATCTCGCAGCCACAGGCGCGGCAGGTATGATCGCCGCCGTGCACCTCAGCGTGGCAGGAGGCGCATTCGCGCGGCAGTCCGGTGCCGCACTCCGGGCACAGGGACCAGTCGTCCTGCACTTCGCGGTGGCAGGTCGGACACTCCGAAGCGACGGTCACGGTCTTGGGCGCGAACTTGCGCAGCGCTATCGCGACCTCTTCCTTGCTCGGAAGGAATATCGATTTGGAAACGAAAACGGCGCCTATGCAGGCGAGCGTGATCAATGCCATCAGCGTCGGTCCGGTGGTGTCGAACCAGGAGTTGTTGACCAGGCCCAGCACGAGCCAGGCCAGTAGTCCAAACACGAGGCCACGTAGCAGTGCCGACCACTCCCCTACCTGGGCCGACCAAGCGGAGCGGAATCCCGTGGCCTGCCATATCGCGACCAGGGCTATGATCAATAGGAGGACCACGCCAGCGATGGTGCCCAGCTTATGATCGAAGAACACCATTATGAAACAAAAGGCGACCAGATACAGGCTGGACAGGACCATCCAGACCGAAACCACTTTCATAAGAATCTGCTTCAGCATGCCCAGGCCTCGCGCGATAATTGTCAATGACTCCAAGCTAAAAAAAGGATTCGCCGGGCCTTTCGGCCCTGTGTTTACAGTTGGATCTCGATACCCAGCTTCTCCGTCAATTCCTTGTAACGGTTGCGGATGGTGACCTCTGTGACCCCAGCGATATCCGCCACCTCCCGCTGTGTGCGCCTTTCGTTGCACAGGATGGAGGCGATGTAGATCGCTGCGGCGGCCACGCCGGTCGGACCTCTTCCGGAGGTCAGTTCCTTCTTGGCCGCGTCCTTGAGGATGTCCTGGGCCTTGGCCTGCACCTCTCCGGACAATTTTAGTTCGCTGCAGAACCTCTGCACATAATCCTGAGGCTTGGTCGGCATCAGCTTGAGCTTGAGCTCCCTGGTCATGAAGCGGTAGGTACGGCCGATCTCCTTTCTCCCGACACGGGAGGAGTTGGCCACCTCGTCCAGGGTGCGCGGCACATTGCACTGCCGGCACGCTGCGTAGAGGGATGCGGCCACGACACCTTCGATGCTGCGGCCGCGGATCAGGTTCTTGTTGACGGCCTTGCGGTAGACCATGGCGGCGGTCTCACGGACGTTCCTGGGCAGACCCATGGCCGAGGCCATGCGGTCCAATTCGCTCAAGGCGAAGGCCAGGTTCCTCTCCGTGGCGTTGGAGACACGTATGCGGCGCTGCCACTTCCTGAGGCGGTAGAGCTGTGCTCTGTTGCGAGTAGGGATGCTCTTGCCGTAGCTATCCTTGTTCTTCCAGGAGATCTCGGTGGAAAGCCCCTTGTCATGGATGGTGTACGTCATGGGGGCGCCGGTTCTGGCGCGCTTCTCGCCCTGTTCGACGTCGAATGCCCTCCACTCCGGACCTAGATCAATGAACTGGTCGTCAATGACGAGTCCGCACTCCTCGCAGATGAGCTCCCCGCGCTCGTAATCGCGTACTAGGTGCCCACTGTTACACTCAGGACATCTCTCGACCTCGTCCGTCCCTTCTTTTGGCTTTGGCATCTACTTCGACCTCCTCAATGTAGACCTGCTTTCCGATCGCGGATAGCAGGCTGATCCCGGGCGCCGTTTCGACAGTGACGTATGGTGCGCTCACCGGTCCGAAGACCCTGGACACGCGGCCCATGGGACGCTTGCGATTGTCCACTGCCAACGCCCGGAAACCGGGCGTGAAGGTTCCCCTGACGATGAGTTTTCCGTCAGAAGTAACATCTTGGACATTGCCTAGCAATCTCATGTAAATCAGGCTCGCAGGTCGACTGTTCGGCGCTAGAAGAGTGAAACACGATTTAACTATAAAAAGGAATCACAAAACTACATATACGTTGCGCCCGCAGATTATAAGTTTTCGTCTTCTAGGAGCCTCGGAAGCAGTATTTGAGAACATACACTAGCGAGAATTTGATTCAATCCAGAGAATCAAAACGGAGAAGGCCTTGGCTATTAATAGCAGTTCGGCTCCGATTCGGACGGACCTTCTACGATTTCCGACGGTCCGGATCAGAAGAACGCGGAATCGGGCCCTCTCTACGGATGTCGGTCGCACCGTTCGGCTTTTAGCATCGTGATATGCTTTCCATGGCATGCAGGTCTCAAAGGATCATCCGCGCTACCGTTCGCTCGTCGTGCGTGAGCATATGGCGGAGATGATGAGGCAAGGGGTAGTGGCGGAGACCGGGCTCATAGCCCATGGTCGCGGGGAGGCCTTTGACTATCTCCTGGGCGAGAAGACCACTCTCGAAGGAGAGCGGGCGGAGGAGGTGGCGGTCGCGCTGCTGCTGGAAGCATCCCGCCCGGTGGTAACCATCAATGGCAACGCCGCCGCCCTGGCGGCCAGGGACCTTTGCGCCCTGGCCGACCTGGTGGGCGCCAAGGTCGAGGTCAATCTGTTCCATCGCTCCGAGGAGCGGATCGCCAAGGTCATCGCCTATGTGGAGAGTCAATGCGGCCATGCGGTGCTGGGGCGGGAGCAGGACTTCACCCTCGAAGGCATCGCCTCGGACCGCGCGCGCTGCTGTTCACAGGGCATAGCCGCCGCGGATGTGGTACTGATCCCGTTGGAGGATGGGGACCGGGCCGAAGCACTGCGTAAGGCGGGCAAGAAGGTCATCGCCATCGATCTCAATCCGCTGTCCAGAACGACGCTGGCCGCGGACATAGCGATCGTAGACGAACTCACCCGGGCGGCGCGCAACATGGTGGCGCTCGCGGAGGTCATGGTGGACCACCCTCCCCAGGAGAGGGCCAGGATGGTCGCCATGTTCAACAACCAGCGTAATCTGGGTGCGGTCATGGAACGCATGTCCAACGACCTGCACGGCAAGGCGCACGGGCACTGATCGCCCTGTCCTGCGGGGCTCCAGCTCACCGGCGCGGATCGATGGTCAACCCCTGCATGTCCAGCTGGCAAGCCAAGGGCTGCCCCTTGCCGATAGCCAGCACGCAGCCGTTGCAGGAGGTGCAGGTGGCCTTATTGGTGTCCCCCTGCAGCCAACGTTTGATCAACGCCGGCTGGCGTACGAAGGGCCGGCACATGCCGATCAGGTCCGCGTCCTTCTTGGCGACCAGCTCCTCCGCCTTGTCCAGTTCGCGGATGCCGCCAGTGAGGACCACTGGATTGGATACTCTTTCCTTCAGTGCGTGGGAGATGTCGCTGAACAATCCCAGCCCGTCCTTGGGGATGGGGCGGAACACCGTTTCCGACAGCGGTCCTCCCTGCAAACCCAGGCTGACCTCAAGGACATCATAGTCCTTGGCCAGCAGTACGGCCGCCGCCATTCCTTCCTCTCGGACCAAGCCGTCCTTGACCCCGTCCTCGAATCCGAATTTCAACAGCAGCGGGAAGTCCGGGCCGATGCGGCCACGGATGGCCGCCGCGACCTGCCGATGCAGCCGGCAACGGTTCTCCACCGAGCCGCCGTATTCGTCCTCGCGCTGATTCGTCAGCGGTGACATGAACTGGGCCAGGAGGCTGTCGTGGGCGGCGTGCACCTCCACCGCGTCGAAGCCCGCCTCCTTGCCTTTTGCGGCAGCATCGGCAAAGGCCGCGCAGATGGCATCGATCTCCTCCAGGGACGCGGCATGGAATTGCCCCGGCGCAGGCATCGGGCCCCGATGCCGGTAGGAATTGTCCTTGGCCGTGACGGAGGCGCTGATCGCCTCCTTGCGCATAGCGTTCTGATAGCGGGCGGTCCACATTCCCGAGTGCACAAGCTGCAGGGCGACCTTGCCCCCTTCGTCGTGCACCTTCTTGGTCAGGACCGTATATTCTTCGACGGCCTTCTCCCTTGCCATGCTGGGGTTGTCGGCGCCGCTGCGGCCCTCCTCCATGATGCCCACGCCGCCGGTGATGACCAGTCCGGCACCCCCGCGCGCCAGGGCCCTGAACCAGTCCAGGTGCGCCGGCGCCAAGGTGCCGCCCCTGCCGGTCCTGTTGTCCGCGGCCGCTGCCGCTACGAAACGGTTCCTCAATTCCAGACCCTTGATGGTCACAGGCTCGAGAACATTCCCACTCATGGTGTCAACCAGACCCATCGTATGGAGCTGGCATGAGTTAAGCGTAGCGCCGCGCGCCCCGCTGCGGAGAAACCATGCCATGTGCTCTGCCATCCATCCCAATTCTCTTCCCGCGTTCGCCGGAGCAGAACATTCATCTACGCCCAATCGACTCCTGCCAGCGCTGACGGTGTAGCTATGGACGAAGAGTTGCTGCAGAAAGGTCGCCTGCGCCTTGATTGGGCCGAGGCGCACATGCCCGTGCTGGCCGAGATCCGCGCCCAGCTCATCGAGGACGGTACGCTGAAAGGACTCAAGGTCGGGATGGCGCTCCACGTGGAGGCCAAGACGGGGATACTGGCCACGACCCTGGCTCGCGCAGGCGCTCAAGTTTCTCTAGCCAGCTGTAATCCTCTTTCCACCGACGATTCGGTGGCCCAGGCGCTCAAGGAAATGGGCATCAAGGTATACGCCAAGAAGTGGGAGAGCACTGAGGAGTACTACAACAACCTCAACGCGGTGCTGGACGCCTCGCCGGACTTCGTCATCGACGACGGCGCTGATCTGATTACGATGCTGCACACCTCGCGCAAGGATAAGCTGGACGGGGTCAGGGGCGGCAACGAGGAGACCACCACCGGCGTCATCCGCCTCCGTTCCATGGCCGCCGAGAAGAAGTTGCTCTTCCCAGTGATGGCCGTGAACGACGCCTTCATGAAATTCCTCTTTGACAACCGCTACGGCACGGGCCAGTCGACCTTCGATGGCTTCATGAACGCCACCAACCTGCTGATCGCGGGAAAGACGCTCGTGGTCGCCGGCTACGGCTGGTGCGGCCGGGGCATCGCCAGTCGCGCCAAGGGCATGGGGGCGGACGTCATCGTGACCGAGGTCGATCCGATACGGGCGATCGAGGCGCGCATGGACGGCCACCGCGTCATGACCATGTTGGACGCGGTGAAGCAGGCGGACATCATCATCACCGCCACTGGCTGCAAGGACATCATCACCGAAGAGCACCTCAAGGTGCTCAAGAGCGGCTGCGTGATGGGCAATGCCGGCCATTTCGACAACGAGATCTCCAAGCCCGCCCTGGAGAAGCTGGGCGGCAAGCCCCACAAGGTCCGCGAGTTCGTGGAGGCCTACGACCTGCCTGGTGGACGCAAAGCATACCTCATAGCCGAAGGCCGCCTGATGAACTTGGCCGCTGGGCAGGGGCATCCCGCGGAGATCATGGACATGAGCTTCTCGGTGCAGGCGCTTTCCTTGGAGGTGCTGGCCAAAGGCTACCGCGAAATGGGACCGACCGTGCACCCGGTGCCGCGCTCGCTGGACGAGAGGGTGGCCGCCATCAAATTGCGCACCCTGGGCGTCAAGCTGGACAAGCTCACGGACGCACAGCAACACTATCTGCACGACTGGAAGGAGGGCACCTGAGGATGCCCTTTCTCGCGGTATACGGCCACACCAACATCGATCACATCCTCGAGGTCAGGCACCTGCCTGGACCGGACACCTCCATGGACGTCCGTTCGCATGAAACGCTCTATGGGGGCACCGCCGCCAACGTCTGCGTGCGGGCCGCCTGTTTAGGCGTGCCGGCGGCGCTGTGTAGCTTTGTGGGCGCCGACATGCCGGTCGGGTTCCGCGCCTTGCTGGAGGAGAAAGGCGTCGACCTGCGCGACCTGGTGGTCCGCCAGGACAAAGGTACTCCGACCGTCTGGATAATCTCCGCCGCTGATCAGCACCAGGTGGCGTATGTCTATCAGGGCGCGATGGGCGACATCGATGATGCGGAGTTGCGCTTGAATGCGGCCCAGGAGGCGCAGTGGGCCCACATGATGACCGGGCGGCCCGCCTACCAATTGCGCGTCATGCGCGAGCTGCACCGCCAGGGGAAGAAGCTGGCCCTCGATCCGGCGCAGGAGATCCATCACATCTGGAACGCGGAGCAGTTCGCCGAGGCGATTGAGCTGGCGGACGTGTTCTTCTGCAACGAGTCGGAGCTGGAGTCCGCTATGCGGCATCTCGGCGCCTCAAGACCGGAAGAGCTCCTCGGTTCGGTGGACATGATCATCAATACCCTGGGAAAGAGGGGCAGCCGCATCATCACCAAGGGAGGGGAGATTACGATACCGATCGCCAAGGCGCTGCGGGTCATCGACCCGACGGGTGCGGGGGACGCGTTCCGCTCCGGTTTCTATGCGGGGCTGTTCCGCGGCAAGGAGATCGAGGAGGCCGCCCGCTGCGGCAGTGCCTCTGCCTCCTTCGCCTTGGAGGAGAAGGGCGCCATGTCCTGCCTCCCCTCATGGGGTGCGTTGGAAGAAAGGTTGCGGGAAATGCCCGACGGGGCATGAGGGGAACTATCATGCAAAGCGTTCACATGGGAGCCTCCAGACGGGTCGCCCAGATGTCTTCTGATACTGCTGGATTCCTTCGAAATGTTTAATAATGCCAAATCCTTAGAGGTGGCTCAAGGTGAGGATGGCGGGGATGCCTCAAAGAGGTTCATCTATGCTCGTTTGCACCTAGAACCCCAGAATATCAAAATGGAAAGGAGATATTGCAAATGGAACTGATGGAATTCCTGACGATACTGATACTAGTCTTCGCCCTCTTCATGGTGCTGGCGGGGGTATTCACCGCGTATTTTGGTAGCGGTAAGAGCAGAATGATCGGTGTCGTCCTGCTTCTGGTCGGCCTAATCGTGGGTGTGGCCTGGATATACATGTCTATGTTCGGCGGCTCTAAGACGATCATCATCCCAGGCGGCCTCAGCAACCTGCTGTGGAACGCCTTTATCTACATCGTGGCGGCCCTCATCGGCGCCTTGATCGCTATCGGGGTCTTCCTGCTGGCGATCATGAAGAGCTAAACCTAAGGGCACTCTTCAAACCTCTTTAAACCCCTTAATATCCAAACATTTTATTATCCGTACTTTGTCAGCCTATCAATGGCCGACGTCCTCATTCTTTTGGGCAGCAAGAGCGACATCGATGTCGCCAAGCGTGCGACCGGTATCCTTGACCGTCTGCAGGTGCCGTGGGAGATGGCAGTGGCCTCGGCGCACCGCACCCCGGACCGCGTCCGTACCCTCGTAGAGGGAAGCGATGCCAAGGTCATCATCGCGATCGCCGGCCTCTCGGCGGCATTGCCTGGGGTGGTCGCCGCACACACGATCCGTCCCGTCATAGGCGTGCCGGTGTCCGGCCCGCTCAACATGGATGCCATTCTTTCCATCGTACAAATGCCCCCGGGCATACCGGTGGCGGCGGTCGGCCTGGACCGTGGCGAGAACGCGGCACTGTTGGCCGCACAGATCCTCGCGCTTTCCGACGCAGCACTCACCAAGCGTCTGCACGAGCACCGCGCAGAGATGGCGGCTAAGGTGGACAAGGATAGCTTGGAGGTGCAGTGAATGTTCGATCCGGCGGAATTCGAGAAGGAGCAGATCGAGGAGATGCGCAAGGCCATCAAGGGGCGGGCCATCATCGCCTGCAGCGGGGGCGTGGATAGCACCGTGGCCGCAGATATCGTCTACAAGGCGATCGGAGACCGTCTTCTGACCATCTACGTCAACAACGGCTTCATGCGCAAGGGCGAGGACGAGCAGGTCGAGAAGATGTTCAAG
>CAZCNG010000071.1:0-11151 GCA_964500045.1 uncultured Methanomassiliicoccaceae archaeon | reverse complement strand
ATATGGAACAGCATATAATATATTGGAAAGCGGCCCCGCCCCGGCGGCGTTCACGGCACGGAGGGCGAACGCGTAATTCGTACCAGGTGCCAGTGGTTGTATAGTTATGTTGAAGGTCGAGGCGGATAGCAAGCCTCCAAATTGCACGCTCGGGGTACCTTCGCCGTAGAATACCTCGTAGCCTAGGAGGGGCAGGCCCACCTCCCCGAGGGGGGCGGTCCAGGTCAGCTTCACTTCCTCCTTTCCGGCCGAGGCGTTGTCCAGGGCGGGCATTCCGGGAACATCATAGGGGATCGCGGTAAGCACATTGGAATAGGAGGAGGTACCGACGTCGTTCACGGCGCGCACCGCGAAGTAGTAGTTGACGCCGGCCAGCAGGCCGTCGACCGGCGCGGAACGGCGGTCACCGCCCACTTCGCCGTAGTATTCGGCGACCGCGTCGGTCCTGCCGTAATAGATCTCGTAGGCCCAGATGGCAGCGCCGCCGTCATCAGACGGGGCGGACCAGGTCAGAGAGGCGCTCAGTTCCCCGGCCTCGGCGCTCTGCAGCAGCGGCGCGCCCGCAGTGTTGAAGGTCGTCCCGCCGAGGGCGGTCGGCTTTTCTCCCTCACCCGCTTCATTGATCGCCACCACGGTCAGATAATAGGTCGTCCCGGCAGCCAGGCCCTTGACCTCCAAGGAACGGACGTCCGCAGAGCAGAATACCGTGTGGACCGTCGGCGGGGAAATGGTGTCCCAATAGAGTTTGTACATGGTGATGGGACGGCCGCCGTCGAAGGAGGGTGCGGACCACCGCAATGTCAGCGAGCCCAGGCCCTCGCTCACTCCGATCGGACGAGGCGCGTCCGGGGCGGTGTAGGGAGTTGCAGAAATGCTCTCGGACGACGGTCCGAAACCGGCCTCGTTGTGCGCCGCCACCGCGAAGGTGTAGGTCCTCCCATTGTCCAGACCGGAGATGGCCGCCTCGCGGGCGAAATGGCCGATGGCCACGCCGTCCTGGTAGACGAGGTAATAATCTATCGGACGTCCTCCGTCGAAGGCCGGCGGGTCCCATTGCAGCATGACGGAACGGTCGCCGGCCGGAGCGTACAGGCCGCGCGGCATCCCGGGAATGGTGAGAGGCGTGGCCGAAGCGCCCGTCGATGGTGCGCTCTGACCAACTTCGTTATGCGCCGTCACCGTGAACGTGTACTCGCGGCCGTTGCTCAGCCCGCTGATGATGGCGCGGGGAACGGAGTAGTGCGTGGCCAGGAGGACGCCGTCCTGGTAAACAAGGTAGTAATCAATGGGGCGGCCGCCGTCAAAGGCCGGGGCGGACCAGGTGAGCGTCACCCGCGCATCGGACGCCTCCGCCTGGAGATCGCTGGGCGCGTCCGGAACGGTGCAGGGTGTGGCCTCGGCCGGGTTCGACCGGTCGCCTAACCCCGCCTCATTGTGCGCCGCCACTGTGAACGTGTATGCGTGGCCGTTGCTCAATCCACTTATCACAGCGCTGAGATCGAAGTAGCGGGTCGTCAGGAGGACGCCGTCCTGATAGACCACATAGTGGTCGATGGAACGGCCGCCGTCGAAGGCCGGGGCGGACCAGATGAGCGTCACGCGCGCATCGGACGCCTCCGCCTGGAGATCGCCGGGTACGTCCGGCACAGTGAATGGGGTAGCGTGGGCGGGAGAGGAGAGGTCGCCGATCCCTGCTTCATTGTGCGCCGCCACCGTGAACGTGTACTCGCGGCCGTTGCTCAGTCCGCTGATGACCGCGCTGAAATCGGAGTAATGGGTCGTGAGCAGGACGCCGTCCTGATAGACCACATAGTGGTCGATGGAACGGCCGCCTTCGTAGGCCGGGGCGGACCAGGTGAGCGTCACCATGGCATCGCCCGCGCTCGCCTGCAGGTTACCAGGCGCCTCCGGCGTGGTGGATGGGGTCGCGGCCATGGCCTGCGTCAGCGGCCCGAGGCCGAGGTCATTGCGCGCGCTGACCCGATACCAATAGGTCATGCCGTTCACCAATCCCAGGTCGGTGAAGCTTGCAGACGCGGAGGAGCCCACCAGACCGTAAGGTCCTCCGACCATGGAGGAACGGTAGATGGCGTAGGAGTGGATGGAACTGCCGCCATCATAGGGTTCGGTCCATTCCAGGAACACTTGCGCGTCTCCGCCCTCGGCATGGAGCCAGGTCGGAGCCGAGGGCAGCGTTATGGCCCGGGCGTGGACCGGTCCGGCTTGCGCCCCTTCACCCATGGCGTTCTCGGCGCTGACCAGGTAATAATAAGTCCGACCGATCACCAGGTCCTCGTCCTCATAGTATGTCTGCTCCAGCGAGGCGATCCGTGAGTACGGACCGCCTGCGCTCAAGGAACGATAGAGAAGGTAGTCATCGATACCGAGTCCGCCGTCCTCGAGCGGGACCTGCCAGGTGATGTTTATCACGGAATCTCCGCTAGCGGCGTGCAGTGAGCGCGGCGCGGAGGGCGAGGTGACGACGAGGGCGGAGGCCGACGTGGACCGGGGACCTTCTCCGATGGCGTTGACGGCGCTCACCTGGTACCAATAGGTCTGGCCACTGCTCACGTTGCTGTCCACATACAGCGAACGTTGTGGAGAGAAGAGCAGCGTGTACTCCCCGCCGGCGCTCTCCGCACGGTACACCTGATAGTACAGGATGGCAGAGCTCCCATCATACTCGGGCGGGGCCCAGGTCAAGGTCAGGAGGCCATCGCCCTGCTCCAGCTGCAGGTTCTGGGGCGCCTCCGGAATCACCGGAAGGTAGCCGCCCATCAGGAGACCGTGCCAGTAATTCCCAGGCGTAGGGAAGTTGGAATCCCGGTAGGCGTGGCCCAGGATGCTGACGTTGGTGTTCAAGAGCCATTGCGGTCCCACCGAGAAGGGTGCTACCAAACCATGGAAGGAGATGGAGGTCAGTTGCCCGCAGTCGCGGAAGGCTCGCCCCCCGATGCCGTAGAGATTCTCGCCCAGCGATACAGACCTCAGGGAGGTGCAGCCATCGAAGGCCTGGTCGGCCAGAGAGATCACGCTGTCAGGAATGATCACCTCGCAAAGGGAGGTGCAATTGTTGAAGGCGTCTGAGCCGATGGTCGCGACGCCCTCCGGTATCGATACCCCGTTCAGCGCGAAGCATCTGCCGAAGGCGTTGCTGCCGATGGAGGTGAGCCCGCTGCCCAGGTCGATGCTCTGCAGCGCGTTGCAATTGAAGAAGGCGGAGAAGCCGACGGATAGTACCCCATCCGGCAGGGTGATGTTGGTCAGGGAGGTGCAGCCCACGAAGGTCGCCTGCGCGATGGCGGTGAGGCCCGTGCCCAGATGGACGTCCGCCAGCGAGGTGCAGGATTGGAAGGCGGAGGCGCCGATGCTCTGCACGCTGTCCGGGATGTCGATGGCGGTAAGGGCGGTACAGCTGGTGAAAGCGCTCGCGCCGATGCTCTCCAGGCCGTTGGGAAGGTCGATGTCGGATAGGATGGGGCACGATGCGAAGGCGTAATCTCCGATCTGCTTGAGCCCCTCGGACAGGAAGACGGCGAAGAGCGCGTCATCCTGGCTGAAGGCGAAACCGTCGATAGTGAGGACGGTGGAAGGGATCCAGACCGAAGGCAGGGCGGGACAGTCGAAGAAGGCCATGCCCGCGATGGAGGCGACCCCTTCCTGGATCTGCACCGTATCCAGCACCGAGCAGCTGGAGAAGGCGTATAGACCGATGGTTCCGACCGTGTCCGGCAAGACGATGTTATGCAGGGAGTAGCACTGGTCGAACATGTAATCGGTGATCGCGGTCAGCCCATGACCCAGTTCGACGGAGACCAGGCTCACGCAATGGGCGAAGACGGCCGTCCCGGCACTGGTCACGCTGTCGGGGATGATGACCGATTGCAGGCGTATACAGTCAAAGAAGGCGCGTTGGCCCAGCGAGGTTACTCCGTCCGGTACGACAGCCGAGGTGATGAAGAACCGGCCGGAGAAACAGGTGTCTCCCAGGGCGGTCGTCGGATAGCCGCCCAGGAGGTCGGGGATGAGGAGGTCGGTGCCCGCTCCCGTGTAACCGGTGACGGTGGCCTTGCCGGCGCTGACGGTGTAGGTGTACTCCTCTACGATGTAACTGCCCATCACCAGGTCGTGGAAGACCTCGGGGAAGTCGGCGTCCGGGTAGGCGTGCCCCAGCAATTCGGAGTTAGTGCCGTCTATCCATTGCTCGTTGGCAGAGGGCGCGGTGAGGCCGCGGAAAGTGATGGAAACGAGGGAGGTGCACAGGTAGAAAGCGGCCGTTCCAATGGCGGCGACGCCACGGCCGATGATGACGGAGGAGAGGTTAGGGCATCCTTGGAAGGCGCCGCCGACGATGCTCCAGACGTTGTCCGGGATGGTTACGGCGGTAAGCGCCCGGCAATCGGCGAAGGTGCCCTGCCGGATGAATTCGATCCCAGTGCCGATGGTGAGCGAGCTTAGCGCCCAGCAATGACGGAAGGCATAGAGGCCGAGGTAGGTGACCGCGTCCGGTATGACCACGGAAGTCAGCTTATTACATCCTTCGAAGGCGCCGTCCAATATCTTGGTGAGGCTTTCGGGCAGATGCACGGTGGTGAGCGAGGGCAGGTTCTCAAAGGAAGAGAAGCCGATCTCCTCCACCCCTTCCGGGATGTATATGTATGCAAGGTTCGGGCAATCGGTGAAGGAGAAGGAGCCTATCGCAAAGGTGGGATAGCCGCCCAGCAGGTCGGGGATGACGATCTCGGTGGCGTCGCTGCTGTAGCCGGTGATCAACGCGGCCCCGTCGATGATTTCGTAGGAGAAATCCTCTTGGATGAAGGTACCCATCACCAGGCCGTGGAAGTCCTCGCCTAGGGAGGGGAGGTCGGAGGCGGGGAAGGCGTGCCCGACCGGCGTGGCGAGGTTGTCCACGATCCAGCTGTCGGAAACGTCGACCGGGGCCGCGAGTCCCAGGAAGGTGACCGAAGCGACCGAGGTCAGGGAGACGGCCCGGGCGCCGATGCTGAGGACGGAATTGCCGATGGTGATCTCGGTCATGGCGGCGCACTGCCGGAAGGCGTCCGCGCCGATGCTGAGAACGCTATTCGGTATGATGATGGAAGTGAGTCCCGAACTCCAGAACGCGGCAGCGCCGATGTGGAGCAGGCTGTCCGGCAGCTCCACCGATGTCAGCGAGCCGCAGTCCTGGAAAGCGCCGTCGCCCAGAGAAGTGACGGATCCGCCTACGGTCACGGAGGTGAGTGCCGCGCAGCCGCTGAAGGCGTGGTCGCCCACGGTGGTGACCGCAGCGCCGATGGTCACGGAAGTGAGGGCGGAACAGCCGCTGAAGGCGGAGGCGCCGATGGTGAGGACGGAATCTGGAATAACGACAGAGGTGATGCTGTTAACCGCCTGGAAGGCCCCCTCGCCCAGGTGCGCGACCGACTGGCCGCCGATGTGGTCGGGGATGACCACGCTGCCGCCCGGGCCGCTGTAGCCGGTGATGGTGGCGACCGCCGGACTTCCGTCCAGGGTGAAGGAGAACTCGCCCTCCTGGTACGCGCTCGCGCTGCCGGCGCTCAGCACCAGCGAAGAACTCAGCAACATCAGCGCGGCCACGGCGATGGCGCTAGCATAGGCTCCAGCTCTCTTCCCCATTAGAATCCCCACCTTGCACATCCGTTGGGATGTGCTAAGGTCTGCCACGGCATCCAGTGATTATCAATCTGCCGGCGGGGACGGAGCATTTTGGGAAACGCCCGTTCGACGTCTTCCGTCCCAAGGACGTGGCGCATAACTTTCGACCATGGCACGCAAACCCTTATTATGCGCAGTTAGGTGACAAGCTCCATGATACGCCACAGCTTCATCCTCCTACCGAAAGTGGGCGAGGCGAGCGAGAAGAAGCTGTGGCGCCGGGGCGTGCGCAGCTGGGAGGATTTCATTGCGACCGAATCGGTCGAAGGAATGTCGCCTGTGCGCAAGGAGCTGCTCTCCTCCCGTTTGCTGGAGGCGTCCTGTTTTCTTGGAAAGAGAGAATCGGAATACTTCAATCAGTGCCTGCCCCGAAGAGAGCACTGGCGTTTGTATGAGGAATTGAAGTCGGAGACGGCGTTCTTGGACATCGAGACGGACGGCGTGGACCGTCACGCTCATACGACGATCGTGGGCATCCATTCTTCGGACGGATTCGTAACGTTGACGAGGGGGCAGGACCTTAATGCGGAGACGATCCGCGCGGCGCTGAAGGGAAAGAAGCTGCTGGTGACGTTCAACGGCCTCTCCTTTGACATCCCTATGTTGGAAAAGGAATTTCCGTTCTGCGTTCCGAAGGTGCCGCACATGGATCTGCGGCACATGTGCCCGCGCATCGGCATTCACGGCGGTTTGAAGGACGTCGAGATCCAGTTGGGCATGAAGCGGCCGACGGAGCTGGAATATCTACGGTCTTCGGACGCGGTGCACCTGTGGCACGCGTGGAAGCGGGGTTCGCCGGGCGCTTTGAAGATACTGCAGCGCTACAACGAACAGGACTGCGTCAATCTAGAGAACGTAGCCGATACCGTGTACGAAGAAATGTCATCACGAATGAGGAAGGAGGTGCATGCGCATGGCTGACGTGGCCGGCATGAAGAAACGCGCCAAGGAGGTCGCCGACGCGCTCCTGGCCTCCGACGAGGTCGAGGTGGTCGGCCACATCGATGCGGACGGCATCACCGCCTCCAGCATCGCCTCCGCGGCGTTGAAACGGGCGGGCGTCCAGCACGAGGTCCGTTTCGTCAAGAAGCTGGATGAGGAGGAGATCGCCCGCATCAACAAACTGACCAAGATGGTCTATTTGGTCGATCTAGGCAGCGGCTACGCGGACAAGCTGCGCGGCGGTGTGTGCATCGCCGACCATCATCAACCCTCGCTGCCATGCAAAACGAAGGCGGTCAAGAGGACGATCTTTGATTTCGATTCCGACGAAGCGTCGGAGGGCTTGCACCTCAACCCGCACTTGTTCGGCGGGGACGGAAGTCGGGAGCTGTGCGGCGCCGGGGCGTCCTACCTGGTGGCGAAGGCGATGGACGCCAAGAACGTCGATCTGGCGCCGTTGGCAATAGTGGGCGCCGTCGGCGACTTCCAGGACGCGGACGCGCGACGGCTGGTCGGCTTCAACACGCTCATCGTGAAGGACGCCGTGGACCACGGCATGGTCGACGTCGAGGAAGATCTGCGTTTGTACGGACGCGAGACGAGGCCGCTCACCAAGCTGCTGCAGTACTCGTCGGACCCCAATCTTCCGGGACTGACGGGAAAACCGAATGATTGCGCCTCCTTCATCTCCCGGTCCGGCGTGGAATTGAAGAAGGGCGGCTCATGGTCAACGTGGTCGATGCTGGACCGCGATGAGAAAGGGAAGATCGTGTCGGCGCTCGTAGAGCTGCTCCTGAACGACGGCCGTGAGGAGAAGGATATCGTTCGACTGGTCGGTGAATGCTACCGTCTGCGCCGCGAAGATGAAGGTTCTGAGCTGCGGGACGCCAAGGAATTCTCTACGTTGCTAAATTCCTGCGGCCGCTACGGCAAAGCGATGGTCGGACTCGAAGTCTGTTGTGGCGACCGAGGCGACAAGTGGAGGGAATCGCTGCGGCAATTGAGGTCGCACCGCGAGAACATCGCCGAGGCGCTGGACGTCGTCAAGAAGTGCGGCGTGGAACGGGCGCAGTTCACGCACCTGCAGTACATCCGCGGACCGGCAGGGTTCTGCATCCCGGTGGAGGATACGGTGGTCGGGATCGTGGCGGGAATGCTGCTCGGTTCCGGAGGAGTGCCGGACGATCGACCGATCGTCGCATTCGCCGAGTCGGTCGGCGCCAACGGACAGATGAATACGAAAGCGTCTGCGCGGGGCACGAAGGCGCTCGTTGAGAGGGGTCTGGACCTGTCCAAGGCGATGAAGGAAGCGTCGGAAAGGTGCGAGGGCACCGGCGGGGGGCATAACATCGCCGCCGGGGCGACCATACCGGAAGGTCGAGAGACAGAGTTCCTCTCCCACCTAGATGCGATCTTCGCCGCTTCCGTGCGCACGCAGTGAACGCCGTTCCGACCGGGCGAGGACGCGATCTAGAGCGATTTCTTGGTCGCATTAGACAAATGAACGATTCGTGGCGCTTTGTCTAGAATTGCGTCTTATTCTCTAGGAATATTCGATGAATTTGCATTAAATTAGCCTCGTTCAAGGAATCTGCGTTGGCCTGCGGCAACGGCTAGGCAACACGAATCCTTACTTAACTATTGTAAACAGAGCTCCTGGAACACTTGTTATTGCATGAATGGCAAGCGCAGAGCGTTCTGAAGCAAATATTACGGTCTTTCGAACGTGGCAAAGCATTACGCTTGCGGTTCGAAAAGCGACGGAAAGTCCATTTGACTTAAAGGATTGCATTGGAATCCAGTTATGGAAAAATTGACTGACCGTATTGCGCTAGGGGCGTGGTTTCAACCCCCTTGAGATAGTTTCGGGCAGAAACCAAGGCCTAGCATTATATTCTGAGGAATTGATGCGATTTTCGATGGAGAGCAGGGATGCGCATAAGGCAGTAGAGGCGGCGATCTTCACTTGGAGGAGGAAGATCTCCGCGCGGGAGTCACCGATCCGCAAAATGTGGGAGTTGGATTCCCTGACCAAGGCGGTGGAGATGTCCCACCAGGTGGAGTTCCTCGTGAAGGGGAAGAGGATAGGTCCTGCGGTCATCGCCAGCGAACAGCTCAAGGAGCTGGAGTTCACGCTGCCGCCGGAGATGCGCACCTGGTACGAGGTGCATCAGCAGATCCTCGCTTTGCCGCTGCACTGAGCCTTTTGGCTCAGTGATTTATCACTTTTCGCAGGATCGCCCGCCGCACATCTTATTATTATGCACCAGCAATATAGAGCTGATGCGGATCCTAATCCTCGGAGCCTATGGCATGCTGGGCCATAGGCTGATGCGCGGACTCAAAGAGGAATTCGACGTCGAGGGAACTTGCCGTCATATCCGGGACGATGTACCCGAGTCCCTAGTCGCAAGGGATTGTCTTATGGACGGAGTGGATGCGCTGGACCTCGAAACGGTCGCCGCCGCCATCCGCTCTTCTCGGCCGGACGCAGTCATCAACTGCATCGGGATCATCAAACAATCTCCACTGGCCAAAGATCCGATAGCATCGATCGCGCTCAACTCCCTATTCCCGCACCGATTGGCAGCCCTCTGTGAGAAGTCGGGGATGCGCATGATCCACTTCAGCACCGATTGCGTATTCTCCGACAGGAGAGGAGGATACAATATCGAAGACAAGTCGGACGCGGAGGACCTATACGGTCGCAGCAAGGCCCTGGGCGAGCCGAGCGGGTCAGGGGTCGTGACCTTGCGCAGCAGCATCATAGGCCGAGAATTGGGCACGCGCAGCGGCTTGGTGGAATGGTTCGCGGCGCAGCAGGGTAAGCAAGTCCAAGGATTCCAAGAAGCCTATTTCTCTGGATTCACCACCCGCGAGATGACCGAGATCGTGCGGACCGTGCTCCGTCACGGTGATGCCCGGGGGCTCTGGCAAGTGGCATCTGAGAGGATATCGAAGCACGATCTGCTGGTGCAGATGAAGAAGACGCTCAAGCTAGACGTGGATATCGTCCCGGACAGTAGGATCCATTGCGACCGCAGCCTTGACGGCCATGTCTTCACTAATGATCTCAACTACCATCCGCCCACCTGGAAGAAGATGATGGACGGCCTGGCGGAAGAATGGCACCTTTACGATCAGATCCAAGGAGGAAGGCGATGAATCTGGAGGGAAAGAGAATCCTGGTGACTGGAGGAACCGGTTCGCTGGGCAAGGTGCTCATCAAGAGGCTGCTGTCCAATGAGATGGGTCGCCCCAAGCAGATAGTGGTGTTCTCGCGGGACGAGGCCAAGCAGCACGAGATGCGCATGGAGTACCAGAACAAGCGCAAAGCGACCGAGGACATCATCTACCGCAACTACCAGGAACTGCTGACGTTCCGCATAGGGGACGTGCGGGACTTTCACAGTGTGGCCACCGCCCTCCGGGACATAGATGTGGTCTTCAACGCCGCCGCGCTGAAGCAGGTGCCGACCTGCGAATACTTCCCCTACGAGGCGGTCATGACCAATATATCTGGCCCAGAGAACATCGTCCGCGCCATCCGCGAACTGGAGCTGCCAGTGGAGACGGTGGTCGGGATCTCAACGGACAAGGCGTGCAAGCCCGTGAACGTGATGGGCATGACCAAAGCTATCCAGGAGAGGGTCTTCATCCACGGGAATCTGGATTGTCCGTCGACGCGCTTCATCTGCGTCCGCTATGGCAATGTGCTGGCGTCGCGCGGTTCGGTGATTCCCTTCTTCCATGAGCAGATCAAGGCCGGAGGACCGGTGACTCTCACCTCAGCGGACATGACCCGCTTCCTGCTCAGTCTGAGGGAAGCGGTGGACACCATCTTCGCCGCAGTTAAGGGCGCGAAGGCCGGAGAGACCTACATTCCCCGCGTTCGTTCTGCCCTAGTCAAGGACATTGCGGACATCCTCATTGAGGATAGGAAGATCGCGACGACCATCACCGGCGTACGCCCGGGAGAAAAAATCCATGAGATCCTGGTTTCGGAGGAGGAAGCGAACCGCACCGTGGCAAGGGGAGAGTACCTGGCCATCGGGTCCATACTCCCGGAGATAGGACACGAGGAGAAGGGGCAGTCGTATTACTGCAAAGAGTACAGCTCGGCCGAGAACCTAATGTCGCGCGCAGAGTTGGAGAAAGTATTGCGCAGCAACAAGCTCATGGTTGGCGACGATGAGGGCGAAGAGGAGTTGCTGCGATGAAGGCGCATAGAATGGAGTCGCGCCATTCAATGACCTATCACCTTTAGCAGGATCGCCTTCTGCACGTGCATACGATTCTCCGCCTGATCGAAGACCACGCTGCGCGGGCCGTCGATGACCTCGCCGGTTATCTCGAGTTCGCGGTGCGCGGGCAGGCAGTGCATGACCATGCAGTCCTTCTTGGCACGAGATAGTAGAGCGGAATTGATCTGATAGGGCTTGAGGATCTCCTCGCGCTTGGCAGATTCGTCTTCTTGGCCCATGGAGACCCAGACGTCGGTGTAGAGGATGTCCGCGTTCTCGGCCGCTTCGG
>CAZCNG010000070.1:0-11198 GCA_964500045.1 uncultured Methanomassiliicoccaceae archaeon | reverse complement strand
GGATGGCGAGTACATCACCATACTGGGGCCTTCGGGCTGCGGCAAGACCACGCTCATCCGGATGATCGCCGGCATCATCGAACCGTCCGCGGGCGAGGTCTTCATCGGCGGCAAGGACATGAACGGCGTCCTCATCGAAGATAGGGACATCGGCTACGTGTTCCAGAACATAGCTCTCTTTCCGAACATGTCCGTCGAGGGCAACGTGCGCTACGGGCCCCGCGCCCAGGGTAAGGAGATGGAGGAGCAGAAGAGGGTGGCCCAGGAGATGGTCTCCCTGGTCCACTTGCTGGACAAGATGGCCATGTTCCCGTCCGCGCTGTGCGGTGGGGAGCAGCAGAAGGCATCGTTGGCGCGCGTCCTGGCATCCGGCTCGCGGCTGCTGTTGCTGGACGAACCGCTCTCGGCGCTCGACGCGCGCGTGCGCGTCGACCTGCGCTATGAATTAAGACGCTTGGCAAAGGCTTTAGGGATAACCGTCGTGCACGTGACCCACGACCAGGAAGAGGCGATGTCCGTCTCCGACCGCATCGTGCTGATGAGGGCGGGATCGGTCGTAGAGGTCGGTTCCCCTGAAAAGCTCTATACACATCCTGAGCGGATATTCTCCGCCAACTTCATCGGAGAGACCAATCTGATCGAAGGTTGGGTCAAGGAGAAGGTCGAGGGAGCTTCCCTCATCGAGCTGCGTGGGGGCGTGGATGTGAGAGTGGCCGACTGTCCCTTCGGCAAGGGCGAGGCCGTGGTGGTCAGCATCAGGCCGGAATTCGTCTTTCCCTTCACCAGCGGTCTGAAGGCCAAGATCATCCGGGTCACCTATATGGGCAGCTACTGGCGTGCTGCGGCGGTAACGGAGAGCGAGGACGAAGTGGAGTTCGACATCCCCATTCAGGAAGGGTCGATGTACGGCGTAGGTCAGGAAGTCAATCTCATGATAAACAGGAAAGCGGCAGTGGTCTTCCCGCGTCCGCGGGAAGGTATAATGGAGGCGGTCAGGCTTGAGTGAGAATAAGACGAATCTGCTGGAGTGGTTCGGTAAGAGACGCGAGTCCGTGGTCACCAAGGGTATGCGGGATCACGCCCAGAAGGTCGGGGACACGCTCTCCGAGCTGAATCGGGCCATGAACGCCATGACGCTGGGGGAGAGGGACCGCGCCATGGAAGCGATCCGGCGCCTGCTGCTCTCCGAGAAGGAAGCGGACAACATCGAGGACATGATGACCGGGGAGCTCTCCAAGGGAGATCTGGAGATCAGGCAGCGCGAGGACCTCATGCACCTGGTGCGCCGCCTCGACTACGTTGCGGACTGGGCCAAGGAAGCGGGCATGAACCTGCAGTTGATCCTCGAGGCCAACGTCGAGGTCCCGGTGTCCCTATGGAGGAAGTACCTGGCCATGACGCAGGAGCTGGAACGCGCCGGCAAGGAGCTCAAGGCCTCCATCGACGCCCTTGGCGTAGACGCCGACGAGGTGCTCAAGCACGAGCGCAACGTCGACGTCCTGGAGCACATCCTCGACGAGATGTATTTCAGCACCAAGAAGGAAATATTCTTTGCGCAGATGGACGTGCGTGCCATCTACATCATGAGGGACCTGCTCCACTCCATAGAGAACTCCGCCGACAAGTGCAAGGACGCCGCAGATATCTTGCACATCCTCGTCGTATCCAGCGAACACAGGTCGAGATAACATGGAAGAAAGGCTGTTCGGCACCAATGGGGTCAGGGGCGTCGTCAACGAGTTCATGAGCGCCGAGCTGGCGCTGGAGGTCGGCAAGGCGATCGGTTCGTTCATGGGCGGCAAGGTCGCCCTGGCCGTGGATTCGCGCACGTCGGCAGCCATGCTGCGCAGCGCCGTTTCGGCCGGGTTAATGGCCACGGGAATAGAGGTGCTGGACCTTGGATTGCTGCCCACGCCTGCGCTGCAATATTATGTCAAGCACAGCGGCGTCAAGGGCGGCGTCATGATCACCGCCTCGCACAATCCTCCGGAGTTCAACGGCATCAAGTGCGTCGACTACGACGGCACCGAGATGCCGCGCAACAAGGAGGAGGCGATCGAGCAGATATATTTCCATAAGAGCTTCCTGCAGAAGTCCTGGCGCACCGTGGGCAGCATGCGCCCGGTGGAGGGCGTGGGCCGCTCCTATATCGCCGCCATCCGCAAGCAGGTGGAAGCGCCGCTCATCGCGGACGCCAAGCTCACCGTGGTCCTGGACTGCGCCAACGGCGCGGGTTCCGTGACCTCCCCCTACCTGCTGGAGCAGATGGGCGTTAGGGTGATCACGCTCAATGCTTCGCCGCAGGGGACGTTCCCCGGACACGAGTCCGAGCCGACCCCGGACCATCTCCAGGACCTCGTGGCCACGGTGAGATCGACCGGTGCCGACCTGGGCGTGGCGCACGACGGCGACGCCGACCGCACCATCTTCGTGGACGATAAGGGCGACTACGTCATGGGCGACCGCTCCCTGGCGGCAGTCGCTCGCTTCATGGTCAAACGCAACAATGGCGGGACCGTGGTAACGCCCGTGAGCACCTCGTCCTGCGTCGAGGACGCGGTGAAGGCCGTGGGAGGTGAGGTCGTCTACACCCGCGTCGGGTCTCCCGTGGTGGCGCGGAAGATGATGGAGATCAACGCCCTCTTCGGCGGCGAGGAGAACGGCGGTCTGATATTCCCGCAGCACCAGCACTGCCGCGATGCGGCCATGGCCATGGCCAAGGTGCTGGAGATGGTGGCGCAGGAAGGGCCGTTCTCGAAGATCCTGTCCCACGTTCCGTCGTACAGCCTGGACAAGAGACGCATGCCCTGTCCCGAGGAGCGCAAGGAGGCGGTGTTGGAAGCGCTGCTGGACGAGTTCTCCGGCCGCAAGGTCGATACCACCGATGGCCTCAAGGTCTTCTTCGATGACGGATGGACGCTCATCCGCCCCTCGGGCACGGAGCCGATCTTCCGCATCTTCTCGGAAGCGAAGAGCAAGGGGGCGGCGGTGCAGCACGGCGATGAATGCCAGGCAGCGTTCGAAGCGGCGCTGCGGGGCTAGAGGTTCCACAGCGTCTCGGCCAGGAAGATGATGCCGAAGAGGAGGAAGATGGCGCCGCTGGCGACCTGGATGGCGCGCGGCGGCACCCTCTTGGCGATCTCCCCGCCCAGGGTGACCTCGAGCGCCACTAGGATGGTGAAGGCCAGGACCGCACCGATCAGCACCAGGAGGGCTTGACCGCTCTGGGCGCTCAGGCCGATGAGGGATAACTGCGTCTTGTCCCCCATCTCCATCAATGCCACCAGCAGGAAAGAGGCGGCGAACCCGCTGCGCGCGCTAACATGCCTTTCCTTTTCTTCCTTCTCAGGCAATAGCAGAGTGAACAATCCGGCCACGATGAAGAGGATGCCCGCAGCCACGCTCACTATCCAGGCGGGGATGAAGCTGTAGAGGACCTCCCCCACCAGCACTGCCAGCAGCGACATGACCGCTAGTGCGCTCAATGCGCCCAGGAACACGGCCAGGCGCGTGTATCTGGAGGACAGTGTGATGATGGCCAGCATGCTCTTGTCACCGATCTCGGTGACCAGAATGAGAAAGAATGCGGCCAGGAGCGGCGCGAGGTCCATGGTCTACTTGCCCTTGCGGTGCTTCCATCCGACCGCCAACACTTCTTGGACCAGGCGGGCGGCCAGCACCGCCGTGCTGCCCTGGTCGCAGGCGGGGCAGACCTCGCTCACGTCGAAGCCGACCATTCTCTCCCCAAGCATGTTGATGCACCTCTTGACCTCGTAGGGGGAGAGGCCGAACGGCTCCGGCGTGCCGGTGCCCGGGGCGAAGGACGGGTCGATGCCGTCGATGTCGAGGGACAGGAAGACACGCTCGCGGCGCATCATGTTCATCGCTCTCTTCCAGGAGTTCTCGATGCCCTGTTCATGAATGGAGAACGAATCAATGTAGTTGGGCATCTTGGAGGTCTTCTCCTCCAGGGAGATGGACCTCACGCCGAACGGCAGCACATTCTCCAGGCCGATCTGATCCGCCATGCGGCGCATGACGCAGCTGCCGCCTAGGGCGCTGCCATCCTGCTCCTCGCGGAAGTCCAGGTGTGCGTCGATGCTGATGACGCCGATATCCTTGAACGACTGTACCACAGGGAGGGATATGATGTGCTCCCCGCCCATGAAGATGGGGAACTTGCCGGCGCCGATGATCTTCTCCGCGGCCTGCCGGACGTGCTCGACCATGTCGGTGTTCTTCTTGACCTTGGGCAGATCGCCCATATCATGGACCGGAACACTGCGCAGGTCGAGGTCGTGCTCGAAAAGGTATGTTTCCAGATTGTGGGAAGCTTCGCGGATAGCTTTCGGTCCGCCCCGGCAACCGGGGCGGAGGGACTTTCCAGTCTCGAAGGGAACGCCTACGATAACGAAATGCGCTTCGTCAAAATTGGCTTTGGCGGAAGCGAAGGTGACGCCTTTTTGGGCCATAACAATGCCAGGCCAGGCGCTCACACCTTGGTGATCTTCCTTCTCTCCATGGCGACGAGGTACATTACTTCCTCGCCAGACTTCAGGTTATCGGCCCCGAACTCCTCGGTGAGGGGGAGCTGGAACTGCTCGAAGGTCTCCAGGTCCATCAGCTCAACTTCCTTGGGCGTGATGGTGACGATCTGCCCCTTGCGCTTGTCGATCATGGGGACCTGAACCTTGTGCTTGACCGGGTGGACGACCTGGCGCTTCTTGTTGTCGAAGATGCCTACGGCGTCAATGTTGGCCTTGGCTTCACCATGCTTCCCTGGTTTGGAAGTAGAGATGGAGATGATCTTGCAGGGCTCACCATCGATGAGCATATAGCGGCCTTCTTTCAATTCCCTGACTTCCGACTGAGTCCACATAGCAATCGGGTCAGGAATCGAGCTGCTGTTCAAATAACTTTTGCCGGTAAAGGGGTGCCGCTATGGGGCGGCGGGCCCCTTTTACCGTCTGCTGTCGTACCTGCGGCCGCTGCTCTGCTGTGGACGGCTGGGCGGCCGAGGCGAGCGTCCTGGTCCCGGTTGTGCCGATGGTGATGGCTGCTGGCCCTGCTGCGGGCGCGGTTTGATGGGTGCTCCCTCGTACCTGGGACGGCCGCCGCGCGGTGGTGCCTCCGGGTATCTCCGCTTGATCTCCTCGATGCGCTTCTCCATTTGCTGGAGCAACAGCTCACCACACGGTTCTCCCTTGAAGCGGTCCACTCTGGCGGCGATCGCTGCCTTGGCGCCCAGGCTGCGGGAGATCTTTCCCCTCTGCCAGTAAGGTGCACGGTTGATCCACGGGTGTTGGAAGATGATGCCATGTTTGGGCGGTTTCTTGCCGGCGCGGAGGTGGGAGAACATCGCCTTCTCGGCGCCCAGCAGCTGCACGGTGGAAGCGGGCAACTTCGCTAGGCGGTCCAATCCGCCGGCCAGGCTGATCAAACGCGCCCCTAGGTTGGGCGAGAGCAGCGCGCTCAGGCTGGGTGCGACCCTCTCCATGCCCTCGAGCACATAGCGGTCCAGCGCCTTCTTCCTCTCATATTGGGAAACGAGGCTGGCCGCTACCCCGCGCAGGGTGTCCAGGTCACGGTCGTTGAGGTCGGAGCCGACGCTCTCCAGCTCCTTGCCCAGATGGGCGAGGATGGCCTCCCTGCTGCCCAGTTCGGAGATGAGGCGGGCGTACTCGTCATCGCGCGCCATGTCGGCCAGTTCTGGGAAGTACAATCCGTACCACTCATGCAAGCGCTCGCTGGCGACGTTGATCGCTTCGATCAGGTCATCGATGGCGCGGATGGCCTGGGCGATGCCCTTGTCCTCTGGCAGCGGCTCGCGCGTGCGCAACCGCCCCAGCTCTATCATGACCTTCTGCATGAGGACGGCGTCCATGCCGAAAGCCTCAGGCTTGATGAAGCTGGAGTCGAATACGACGGGCTTGCCCAGCTTACTTAGTCGCGGCTCGGCGACCCTCATGGCGCGTACGCGGAGGCTTAGCTCCTCCGGCAGGATCTCGCCCCTCTGGATCTCCGCCAATTTCTTAGCTATGATCTTCGCGTCCTTCTCGAAGATGACGCTCCGGCGCACGCTCGCGCTCAGCTCATCGCAAAGGAAACTGCCGAACCATTTTGTGACCAGTACTAACATAGTTTTACCTCATCGCCAATATCCGTTCCGCCTCTTCCCGGGGGAGAAGGCGTAGCCCTCCTGACATCTCGGCCAGGTATTGTACCTTGGCCACGAACTCCAAGGTTTCCATGCGGTGCGCGGCCTGCTTCAGGTCCTTGCCCACCGTGAGTGCTCCGTGCATCTCCATCAAGAATGCGTCGCCCTCCGCCGCCGCCTCGTTCAGGTGCGCCGCTAGTTGCGCGCTTCCCGGCGTCCCGTAGGGCACCATGGGAACCTCTTTGCCGAGGACCAGTAATCCCTCCGGTATGATGGATGGGATGACCTCGCGTCCCATGACCGCGAGCGTGGTGCAATACACCGGATGGGTGTGCACCACCGCGTTCACCTCTGGACGCTTGCGATAGAAGGCAAGATGGAAAGGCGTCTCGATCGACGGCCGCCCGCCCTCCAGGGGTGCGCCGTCGGAGATGCGCACCTTGACCAGGTCCTTCTCGTCCAGCATTCCCTTGCAGGCGCCGGACGGGGTTATCAGCATCTCATCGGCGCCGCTGCGCACAGAAATGTTGCCGGCGGTGCCTGCCAGCAATCCCCTGTCGTAGAGGAGCTTGCCGTAGCGGACTATCTCGTCTCTCATTTCCTTCTCCCCTTGATCTTCGCTATCTCGGAAGGCTTGAGGATGCCCTCCTCGGTGATGAATCCGGTCACGTAGCGGGCGGGGGTCATGTCGAACGAAGGGTTCAGCGCGCCGCACCCTTCCGGCGCGATCCTGATGCCGTCGATGTGGGTGATCTCCTCCACGCCGCGCACCTCGATGGGGATATCCTCGCCGCTGGCGAGCGACGGGTCGAAGGTGGAGACCGGCGCGGCCACGTAGAAGGGCACGCCCAATTCTTTGGCCAGCACGGCCTTTTCATAGGTGCCGATCTTGTTGGCGAAATCGCCGTTGGCTGCGATACGGTCAGTGCCGACGATCACCAGGTCTACTCCCAGGCGCAGGAAGTGCCCCGAGGCGCCGTCCGGGATTATAGCGTGGGGGATGCCCTCATGGAGCAGCTCGAAGGCGGTCAGTTTCATTCCCTGCAGGCGCGGCCTGGTTTCGGATACGTACACGAAGAAAGGCTTGCCCTTCTTCCAGGCGGCGCGCATCGGGGCCAAGGCGGTGCCGTGGTCCACCGTGGCCAACGCTCCGGCGTTGCAGTGGGTCATGATCCTCGCGCCGGGGCGGATGAGCGGTTCTCCATACTCTCCGATGAGGCGGCACTTCTCCACGATCATGTCCGCATAATCATTGGCCGCCTGGACCAGATCCTTTCCCTCCCCATCGGCGGCGACCATCCAGTCCACCGCGAAGAAGAGGTCGAAGGCGGTCGGACGAGCCTGTTTCATCACGGTTGCCGCGTGGGTCATATCCATCTTCTGCCGCTTGGCGAAGATCATGCCGTAGGCGGCCGCAGCACCGATGGCGGGGGCGCCGCGCACCGTCATGTCCTTGATGGAGTCGCGGACCTGCTCGAAACTACTCAGCCGGACGGTCTTGATCTCCCGGGGAATGATGCGCTGGTCGATCATCATGAGCGCGTCTTTCTCCCACCACAGGGCGCGGATCTCCCTGGCCTTGCCGTCTATGACCAATCTCATCGCTATCAAGCCCTCTAACGCGGGCTGGGCAAAAAGGCTTTGCCGCCACGGACCCGAAACATCGCGAAATTCAATACATTTAAGAACGCTCAACAGCAATAGTTCGCCGGGAGAAAAACACCTTGAACAAGAAGCCAGTGGATTTTGACGTCTACTCGACCAGCAGCGGTCTGAGACAGATATCGAACCCAGTCCGACAGAAGATACTCGGAGAGTTGCAGCGCAAGGACCTCAGCCTTTCTGAGATAGCTCAGCTGACCAGCAAGGCTCAATCGACGCTTTCCGTACACCTCGATAAGATGGTGCAGGAGGGGCTCATCGGCTTCCGCGACGATCCACAGGACAATCGGCGCAAGATCTTCTACATCATCTCCCGGCCGATCGGCTCCAGCGTCGTCCCACGGGAGGAGCTGAGCAAGGCGGTGGGCAACACCATCGCCCGCAGCATAGGCACCCCCAGCACCTTCCTCAAGGGCGTCATGCGTTCCATCGTCATCGGCATGGAGGCCATCGGCTTCAACATGGACCCGGTGCTCAAGGACATCGGCCGGCAAATAGGCACCGAGATCAGCAAGAGGATGCGCAGCAGCGACGTCGAAGGTCTCATCCAGGAGATCAAGGACTTCTACAAGGCGCATGAACTGGGAGAGGTCGTGGTCTATTCCATCCACCCGGTCACGTTGATCATCAAGGACGAGTACGACTGTGCTAAGAACCCGGAGATGGGAAGGACCCTATGCCTCCTCAATGAAGGCATCCTCGAGGCCGTATTCGCAGCAAGGCTCAACATGCCGTTGCGTGTTGTCGATAAGGAAACCATCGGCAGCGGGTTCAATATCTGCAAGTACGTCATCGAACCGTCGCTCTAATGAACAAGGGAACCAGCGGGGCGGTTCGATGAAATGAAGAGGGGTACGGGATCGGATATGTCCCGATCTTCTCACTTCTTCTCATCTTCGAGCAATGATTCGAAACCCAGCTCAACATTCGAGAAGACCGTGGAGGCCATCGCGAACCTTGCGGTCAGGACCGCTTCTCCAATCTCCTTGTTCGTCAAGCCCATGTTCTTTCCGACCTTGATGAAATACTCGGCACATTGAGAATTCTGCAAGGCCGCAGCCACTGAGATCATGATCAGCTGCTTGTATTTCGGAGGTATCTCTGGCAGGCTCATCACGAACTTGCCTTCCTCTGCCTGACGCGGTATCCATTCCGGCATTATCTTTGATACAAGGATGAGCGGATTGCATACCTCGCCACTGTTCTTCTCCATATTCCTAAGGATATCATCGACGTTCATGGGTGTCCATGCATCCGTGGCCTCAAATCCTTTGGGATGCTCCTAAGGGTGGTCAGCTTATCCTGGACATGATGAGCGCGCGAATCAGAGAGTACTCCGTCGATATGCTCCATCGTTGAGGCGGCCGCTTCTTTGGCTAGGACATCTGATCGAATTGCCCGATACTGGGCTTTCCCTATTCCTTGGCATGCCACAGCTTGATCGTGGCCTTATCCGGAATGGGGGGTGAGAACCCGAAGCGGCACGAGATGCAGGTGGCGACATCCATCTCCACCCAGTAATGGCAGCGCGGGCATTCCTTGCGCAGGGGTAGGCCACAGGTAGGGCACGACCGGTCCATCAGTGCCACCGGCGCCTCACAGCGGATGCAGTGCCGCTTCACGTCGCCCACGAGCCAGGGGGCCAGCGGTTCTTTGCGTATCCTTCTTCCATTTCCCATGCGGATCCATCTTCCTGGATCGTCAGATGGTTCGCGCGACCATCCTAAGAATTGGCCTCTGGAGCCGCATCTTTCTTCTTTTCGGTCCAATGGTCATAATGCCCGCCCGCGTTCTTGCAGTCGGCGCATTCCTTGGCGTCGCTCCATCCATCGCCCTCATCGATGTGCTGGCAATCCTTGCACGACTTCTTTTCGTCGACCATATTGTCACCTATTCACGATCGCTAGATAGGACACCCGCGCGGTCCTTCTTCGCTAGCGGCGAATGCAGTGAAGGTATTTTTACTTCCGATGGCAGAGCTACCTTATACTGATCAGGTAGAGGGGTAGTTCGAAACCGCTTATCGGCCCGATCTCCAGGTTCCAGCGGGACATGCGCTCGATATTGCCCTTCGAATCCTTTGCGAGGCCGGAGATGACCGCTCTCCTGGACGGATTCTTCGCCGCGATGCCGCTATCGTTGATCGCTCTCATCACATTCATCGGCGAGAATTGTCCGGCCACAACGGCGTTGTCAAGGGTATAGCCATTCGTATCCACCGGTATCACATATGCTGGGATCTTGGTGGCATCGAAGATCAGCTTCAGGATCCGGTGAGTGACTATCGAGTTGCTGGTCAAGATGATCGGAGAGTCCTCCCCGGGTGAATTGTACTCGAATAGCTTCTGCGGCACCTTCTCTTGCATCGGATCGCTCTCCGGCAGGCGGATGTCGATCGCCAGCACGGCGTCCATTGCCGCAGCCATCTCCTTCTTGATCTTCTTGCAGTCGGATGCCTTCACCTTACGATCCACGAGCTTCTGCGCGAACTCTTCCCAGCTCTTGACACCGCAGGAGGCGGGGTCTCCGTCTGGCATATAGTTCATCAGATCTTCAGCTCTCATCTTGTACAGGTCGATCTCCTCGATGGCCATTTTCTCTCCCCCTTCAATCCTTCATGATGTTATCCACGAATTCGGACATGCGGTCATTCCCCACCGCGCTGATGCGTTTCCCCAGGTCGATCGCCGCGCGAATATCCTCTTCGCTCGCGCCCGCTTCCCTAGCTTTTGCCAAATGGTGGCGGATGCAGGGCTGGCAGCGGGCGGCGAAAGAGGCGCCGATGGCCACCAGCTCCTTGGTCTGGGCATCCATGGGATCAGATCTCCTTCGTCGCGGCATCCTTCGTCGCGGATAGCAATCGGTCGTTCTTGTCGTAATACTTGCGGCGGAAGTAGAATGCCAAGTTGACCAACGAGATCAATACGGGCACTTCCACCAGCGGTCCTATCACCGTGGCGAAAGCGACCGCCGAACTGATGCCGAACACCCCCACGGCCACTGCGATGGCCAATTCGAAGTTGTTGCTCGCCGCTGTGAATGATTGGGTCGCTGCGTGCGGGTAATCGAACTTGAAGCGCATGGACAGCCACCACGACAGCAGGAACATGATGCAGAAGTAGCATAGCAGTGGTATCGCGATGCGAACGACATCCCACGGTGTGTCGACGATGGATTGGGCCCGCAGCGAGAACATGACCACGATGGTGAAGAGAAGCGCCAATAGCGATATCTTGCTGGCCACCGGAATGAACTTGTGGTCATACCACTCCGCTCCTTTCCTGGGTCTCAGGGTGTAGCGACTGACCACGCCCAATAGGAACGGTATGCCCAGGTAGATGAGCACGCTGATGGCCACGGACACGATGGAGATGTCCAC
>CAZCNG010000069.1:0-11210 GCA_964500045.1 uncultured Methanomassiliicoccaceae archaeon | reverse complement strand
CGGTCTCCGCCGATTCAATGAACTCCATGTACAGCAGCTGCTCGCCCTCGGTCACCGAGACCGCGGCCCGCATCCCGCTGTCGTCGATGGCGGCTACGACCTGTGCCTGGGGATGCTTCTTCCGCAGGGCTTCGCAGCGCTTGTTGGCGACGATGCCCAGGAACGCCTTGGTCTCCTGTCTCATAGGGAGGCGATGTCCCTCCTCGGAGAAAAAACTGCTGACGCCGCACTACGCGGCCGCGATCGCTGCCAGTAGTTTGGTGGCCTTCTGTCGTTCCTCTTCCAGCCGCAGTTTCTCAAAGATCGCCAGGGCCGCCGTGGCCGAATGCTTGGCGCCCTCGAGGTCCCTGCGGCGGAGCTTCAGTTTGGCCATTAGAAATAGATCTGTGGCCGCCCCTTCCTCATCCTTCATCGCCTCGTTGAGCCGCAGTGACGCCGCGAGGTCCTTCTCCGCCTCAGCGAACTGGCCCTGCTGCGCGTGGCACAATGCCCGCAGCGAGAGCACCTCGGCCTCGCCCTCCAGCTCCTGCGCGAATTCAAAGGAGCCGCGCGCTTCGGTGAGCAGTTCGATGGCGTCGGCAAAGCGACCGGAATCGATGGCCCGAGTGGCCTTGCGGGCCATGATCCGGGCGTCGATCAGCTTGACGCTGCGTGCGATCCCGACGACCTTCCCTTCATTGTCGGAGGGCGAATGCGGCATGGGTACTGCTTCTTCCTCGCGGTATTTAGGATTTGAGGAGCGCTTGCCCGCCTGGCACAGCGACTGACGATCTAGGTCCCTGCGGGAGCCCCGAAGCCATCAGATGATCGTCCTAGGCAGGCCAGGTGTGGCGCGGATCGCGCGGCACGATGGCCCACAGCAACAGGTAGGCGATGATGCCGATGCCCACCGATACCAGCGTCAGGATGATCCACAGCACCCGCATGAGCACCGGATCGATGCCGAAGTACTCGCCCAGGCCGCCACATACGCCGGCGACCCACTTGCTCTTGCCCGAGCGGTACAGGCGCTTGACGCCGTCCGGAGCCGGAGGTGGCACCTCGTTCTGCGCCTGCGACGACGGATCAAGCAGCCCCTGGCCACATTGGGAACAGTGGGCGGCCGCGTCCTCGTTCTGCTTGCCACAGCCCTTGCAGTAGACCATCTTCATTGCCTCCTCTTCCAGAAGATCATGCCCGCGGCGGCCAAGGCGATGATCCCCAGCAGGATGAGGATGGGCCACGCACCATAGGGTCCACCGGGGCTGAGCGGATTCGTGTCGACGGTGATCGTCGACCTCAGGTCGACGGAGTTGCCGGCCACATCGACCAGGCGGACCACTATCTGGTGCTTCCCGTCCGCCAGGCCATCCAGCGTGGCGTTCCCCGCATTGCCCACCTGTTCCACGAAGGGACCGCCGTCCAGCGCGATCAACACGGCACTGATGCCACTGGAGCCATCGGCCCCGGACCAGCTGATCTGAGCAGTGCGCGTCGTGACATGCGCTTCCGCGGGGGTGGAGAGGCCCACCGCCGGGGCGGTCTTGTCCAGCCATAGGTAGACCGGATACGCCTCGCCCGCGTTACCGGCCAGGTCAGTGGCGCGGAACTCCAGTTGCCTCTTCCCTTCCGTGGAGCAGACCAGACTGCCATTGCTCGGCATCCATGGCCCCAGGTCCCAACGGATCTCCAGACCGGCCAGGCCGCTGCCGTTCTCCGCTGGTGTCAGCAGCACTTGCACATCGCCCGTGTACCAGCCGCCCAGGCCCTGCGGGCCGTCGATCAAGACCGCCGTGGTCGGAGCTAGCGTGTCGATCTGGATAGATATCTCCTGCCACGGACCGCTATTGCCCGCAGCGTCAGAGACGCGGTAGCGCAGCGCGTGCGTTCCTTCCATCTGCAGTGCCATTCCCGCTTGGTAGTGGACGTCCACACCATCCACCAGGAGAGTGACGCGTCCGGGACCGCTCACAGCGTCCGTGATGTTGATGATCGGAACGGGATGCGACAGGAACCATCCGCTGGGCGCCGCCGGCGCGGCGAAGTCCAGCGATCCCGCGGGAGAACCGCTATCGATGCCCACCGGGCGGTCGACCTGGACCGCTTGGTTACCGGCCCGGTCCATCCCTCTGAGCGATAGGTTATGACGCCCCTCACCACTGATGACGAAGGGGTCGGCGTAGATGGCCCAATTGCCGCCATCGAGGCGGTATAGGATACTGGCTATCCCGCTGCCCACATCCTGCGCGCTGAGCCTCACCACTACCGAACCGTTCCACCAGATATCCATGCCTTGATCCCCATCGATGTCTGCGGTGACCTCTGGGAGGCTACGGTCGACCAGCAACAGCTTCGTGGTGGCATCGCCGATATTGCCGGCCACGTCGCTCGCCCTGGCCCAGAGATGATAGATCCCGGTGTCATTGACCCAGAAGGGCTCGGTGAAATTGCTGAAGGTAACCCCGTCGAGGGAGTACCAGATGGTCTCAGTACCACTGCCGATCTCGCTCACTGTGAGATCCACCAGGACCGCAGCATCATACCACTGACCGCTGCCCTGATGACCCTGCAGGACCGGAATGACGGTCGGGGGAATGGCATCCACCTTCACCCATCGAGTGATGGGGGCGGCCTCGTTGCCCGCGGCATCGACCGCCATCACGCTCAACATCGAGGATGTCGTCAAAGCATACAGGAACTGACCGGAGTAGGTCTGCCAGACGCCCTCGTCGTAGCGATAGTAGATGGCCCCCGGTCCGCTCCCCTCATCCGCAGCGGAGAGGATGATGGTCGGCGGTCTCAGGTCGTAGCCATCATGCCCCTGGAAGGCAGTGGCCTGCACGACAATGGAAGCGCTGGGAGGGGTCGTGTCGATGCGCAGCGTCCGGACTCTCTCCGCCTCGACGTTGCCCATCAGGTCGACCGACCAGTAGCGCAGCGTGTGCATTCCCTCGGTGACTATGCCCAGGGGCATGCCGCTGTAGGTCATGACCGGGCCGTCATCGAGACGGAAATAGGTCCTGGCCACGCCGCTGCCCAGGTCACTGGGACCCAGGCCCACAGATACGCTGGAGGTGTACCAGCCATCGTCGCCTTGGGTTCCATAGATGGTCGCCGTGGTCTGCGGCGGCACCTCATCGTTGACCTGGACGCGGATCACGGCACAGGGAACATAGATGGTAGCGTACTCCCCTTCCGCGATCAAGTAGTGGACTTCTATCCGGCCGTTCTTCTCCGCGGCGGCCAGCTGTGTGGCGTTGAGCCGATTGAGATCATTGCCATCCCCCCAGACCGGGGCGGGCAGGAGCGAGTAGGTGGAGGAGGCGAGGTACTCCGCCCCTCCGTGCTCAGGACGGAAGGCGATGAGGATGTAGTGATCGCCTGGCTGAGATGGCGCCAGGAAGGGAATTATGCCCAGAGCGAGGGGCGTGGTGCCCTCGGCGACGCTGGTCTCAAGATAGAAGTAGCTAGCTGCCCCCCACCAGCTGGCGACGAGGATGACCGGCATCTGCTGCGTCGGCCAGGCGCTCAGGAGCGTGCCGCTGATGGATCCCTCGATGGTCGTGGAGGGATCGACCGTGATCACGTTGCTGGTCGCCAATCCGCTGAAGTTGCCATAGCCGCCGGTGAGCGTGACCGAGCTTTCGGCGCCGGGCGGGAAGTCGATCGAGAGCAGAATGTTGTCCACCCATCCCGCATCCTCGCCGACCGCGGTAGAATCGTCCTTCTCATATTGCCAGGTCACTAAATGCCGGCCTTCCCCGAGGGAGACGGTGACCTGGCGCCAATCCACCGACCCGGTGATCTTCGCCTTCTCATTGCCTAGCGAAGTGCCATCGAGGTAAAAGCGGAGGTAATCGTAGTTGGGCTCGCAGGACACCTTCCACCAGAAGGATATGTTCCCGGGGCCGTAGACGTAGGCTTGCAGCGTCGAGGTGGAATCGTCCCCGATGATGCCGCTCTGGACGCTGCTGCCGCCCGCGTAATGGACCGACGCCACGCCGAACCAGGCGCAATTGCCGCCGGAGCTGAACTCCTTCCCGGGGGCGTCCAGCGCCATATCATAGGTCGGACCGGCCACAGTATCGAGCACGGCGCTGACGCTGAACGGCTGCAGGACCGGTAGATCGGCCACCTGCCGGGAGACCCGTTGCGGGAGGGCGCTCGGGTAGGGCGAGTATTCTCCATATTGTTCGATCTTGAAGGAGGTCAGCCGGCTCAGGGCGCCGCCCTCCTGGGGGGCGCTCAAGTTCAGCTGCACCGCCGCGCCGCCCTGGACCGCCCCGCTCAGGTCGGAGATGTCCACCAACATGAAGGAGGGGAAGTAGTGGGTCGCGGAGCGGGTCGTGATGAGGGTGAAGGGATCCAGCTCCCCCAGGACCGTCTCCCCATCCATGGCGGAGATGGTGATGTTGGCGTCGCTGCCGCCGCAGTGGTTCATGACCTCATCGAACTGCCAGCTGACCAAGGTGGATGGCACATAGTCCGGCCGGTCGGTGATATAGCTGAGACAGAGGTTGTCATGAATGCCTTCATCCGGGTCCACCTGCGAGGTCCCGATCTCGTTGATGGTCTCATAGGTTATCCAATAGAATCCAGAGTCACCCCATCCGGACCCCCAGGAGTTGGCCACGCGGAAGGCCCCCAGGTTGCCGTCATCGGTGATGCTGTCATCGTAGCCGACGATCGTCTGCGCGTGGTCCAGGCCTTGCTGGTTATACTCGGTCGAGGAAATGATGTAATTTCCGTCGGAGAAGCCAGCACTAAAGCCGTGTGAGTTGAGGCAGAAGGTGACCGGGATGCCTTGGTTCACCAGCGCCTTGACGTCCTTGATGGTCTGCGTGCCGTCGTACTCCACGGTGAAGACATCCAGACCGCGGTGCAGGGGCGCTTCTCTCCAGGCGGCCTCGCTGCCCCAGCTGATGTCATTGCTTTGGACATAGGGCATCTTGGCCAACGTGGGGACGCCCCAGTCCTTGATGATGAAGAAGTTGTCCCACATCCAGGACCCACCGCCTTCGGCGATGACCCGGTTGTAGGTCCAAGCGGGTGAGAGCAGATTCGTCGTGGCCCCGGCACGGGCCTGGTCCCAGCCCTGGTCCACCGCCTCCATGTAGCCATAGGAGTAATAGGTCGCGGCCCAGGCGGCGCAGGAGCCCTGCGAACCCTGGTTGCCGATCTTGGGGAAGTAAAGGGAATTGTAGATGGTCATATCACTGCTGGGAAGCCCGGCCGGAACGGTCACGCTATCCACTATGTTCAAACGGCCTACGTAGTTGGCCCAATCGGCGCCGTCCGGGAGGGAGAGCCCCGTGCTGTTCGCCGCCGATGGCACCGCTTGGTCCGCGGCTGCGTAGACGGCGGCCTCGGCGGCCGTGAGCTTGTGGTAGGAGAAGGCCGCGGCGGTCACAGCTTCCGCCGGAGATCGATCAGCCAATACTCCGGTCGGCAGGAGCAACAGTGCCCCTAGAATAACGATGATCGCGCCTCGCGCCAAATGACCGCTGTAAGTTGACAAGGATCTCTCCACCAGGTGCATCCACTTCCTGCCCCGAGGCAGGTCCCACTTGATTATGATGAATTCGCTATTAAGCAATTACCGATTTGCCTACAAGGAAGTCAACGGATGGATTAACGCCGTTGAGCAACCATCCATGACAAGCCAATTAAACTGGCTGCGGAATCACCTAGGTAACTAGATGCATTTGTGGAGCACTTGGTCTCGGCGAGATCTGCGCGGAAGAAGACGGCCTCATACAAAATAACCCCTACGGCGCATTCTACGAATACCCGATACGATATGCTTTCCATTTGACCACAAAGGGCGAACTGCCCCATTTGATCGAGATGGCCGACCATGGTTTCTGATCCAGCCCGCTCTGAGGAAAGCCAGGATGCATTGCGCAAGAGATTGCAGAAAGCATTGCAGGATGGGCTGGCCGCCGGCCAAGAGGTCATCACCCTGGAGCCCCTGGACCGGCCCCCCCAACCGATGGGGGTGGCACAGGAGAAGCTGGCCGAAGGCATGATCGTCCTGGCCTACTTCCCCGAGGGATGCGAGGCGCGCATGGAGGATGCGGGGCTGGAATTGAAGAAGCAGCTGGACGCGGCCCTGGGCACGCCGGAATGGAGGACCGCCTCCAGTCTGCCGAAGGGCATCCGCAGGCAGTATGCGATCGAACTGTACCGCAATGTCCTGGCGAGGAGGAGCGGTGCCCTGATCCGTACCTATGATGTCTCGGGCGACGAGGCCAGGGCCGAGGCGGTGATGGCCGCTCCGGCGGCGCTGACCGACGCGGCCAAGCGAGCATTCTGGGAGCTGGCCGAAGGCGAACGCATGACCATCCTCGATACCACGGGACCGGGCCAGGCAGTGCCAGTATTGGGCCTCACGGACAGTCGCTGGCTAGCCCAGGCCGGGAAACTAGCCCATAGGGAATTCAGAGGACGCACCATTGTGGTCACCGAACTGCGCGCCTTCATCGTCGACCATACTCCATTCCCATGGGGCAACGACATCGTCGATTACCTGCAGCGCAACGGCAAGGCGTCCGCGCTCAACAAGCACTTCGCGGAGATGGGGCAGGCCGAGCTGCGGTTGCGCTTCTCGGCCTGAGGCATTGCTGAAATACCTCGCCCTGAGATAAGGTCATGATCGCATGCGGTTCGTCAGCTGGAACGTCAATGGCATCCGGGCCGTGGCCAAGAAGGGCTTCGTCGATTTCGTGCAGAGTTCCCTTCCCGACGTCCTCTGCCTGCAGGAGACCAAGGCCAAGCCAGATCAGGTGCCGAAGGAAATCCTCGCCCTGAAAGGCTATGAGAAGGTCTTCATCGATGCCACGGACAAGCCAGGCTACAGCGGCGTCGCCCTGCTCAGCCGCACCCACCCTGACGAGGTGGGCTTCGGCCTCGGCGAGGAACGCTTCGACCGCGAGGGGCGCGTCGTCCGCGCCCGCTTCGGCGACGTCACGTTGTTCAACGTCTACTTCCCCAACGGCAAGATGTCCCAGGAGCGCCTGGACTACAAGATGGAATTCTACGCCAGATTCCTGGAGACGGTCAAGGGGTTGGACCGCCAGGGCGGGAACCTCGTCATCTGCGGGGACATCAACACCGCGCACCGGGAGATCGACCTCGCCAGGCCGAAGGAGAATGCCAAGCTATCCGGTTTCCTGCCACAGGAGAGAGAGTGGATCGACGACCTCCTGGCCGCGGGATTCCTAGATACCTTCCGCGAGTTCGACCATTCTCCGGACCAGTACACCTTCTGGGACATGAAGACCAGGGCCCGGGAGAGGAATGTCGGCTGGAGGATCGACTGCTTCTATATCAATCGCCGACTGCGACCTCGACTGAAGAACGCGTTCATATTGCCAGAAGTGATGGGGTCAGACCATTGCCCCGTCGGCCTGGAATTGAAGTGATACCATGACACAGGTGACCTTGCGGCGCTGCTCCTCCTATGACCAGGAGCAGGTATTGCGAACGGTGCGACTGGCAGTGGACGATCTGGGCGGCATGTCCGCCTTCGTCAAGAGGGGGCAGAAGGTGCTCCTCAAACCGAATCTGCTCCAGGGAGCAGATCCCGACAAGGCCATTACCACCCACCCCTCCATCATTAGGGCGGTGGGGCTGCTGGTGCAGGAGGCGGGCGGCATCGTTACCATCGCGGACAGCCCCGGATCGGGGGCGGTGTACAGCGAGGCGTCCCTGCGCAAAGCCTACCGACTCTCAGGATGGGACAAGGTGGCCGAAGAGTTGGGAGCGACGCTCAACTACTGCACCGATTGCTCCGAGCGCAGCCAGCCGGAGGGCGTGCTGATGAAACGGTTCACCCTCATCAAACCGGTGCTGGAAGCGGACGTCATCATCAACCTGCCCAAGCTCAAGACCCATCTGCTCACCGGAATGACCGCCGGGGTCAAGAATATGTTCGGCAGCATCCCCGGCTTCGAGAAAGCATCCTACCACTCCCGCATGACGGCGCGCACGGACTTCGGAGAGATGCTGGTCGACCTGGAAAGAACGGTACGGCCGCACCTCACCATACTGGACGCGGTCATCGGCATGGAGGGCAACGGTCCCATGAATGGCGAACCGCGCACCTTCGGCGCCATCATCGCCTCGCCCGACCCGCACGCGCTGGACCTGGTCGCGGCGCGCCTGCTGGGGCTGGATCCACTTCTTATCCCTACTCTGGCAGCAGCGGCTCGACGTGGCCTTCTGCCCGAGGGCCTTGTGCAGGACATCGGCGGCGACGGCCTCACGGGCCTCCTGGTCACCGACCTGAAGATCCCGGCCACCTTCGCAGGGCAGAAGAAGGATTCCCGCGCCATGAGGGCGGTCCTGTCCCTGGCACGCCCCTACGCGCTGCGCCCGGTGGTGGAACGGGACAAGTGCGTGGGCTGCGGCGCCTGTGCCCGCTCCTGCCCGCGCCAATGCATCACCGTCACGGAGGGCAAGGCGAGGATCGCCAGCAAGAACTGCATCCGCTGCTATTGCTGCCACGAGATGTGTCCGCAGGACGCCATCCTCCTGAAGCGCTCTAAGACGGGGAAGGTCATGCACAAGGTGATGCAGCGGTGAGCCTGCGACCCTGCCATTATCAGGACAGGCCGGGCCGCTCGTCGCTGTGCCTGCGGCCATTGCTGCAGGGTGAGGGCGTCGACCGGCTGCGCTTGTGCAGCGTGCACCGACTGGAGCACTGCCCGGCGCGGGATTGGGACCTGGATACGAGGGTACAGGTGCGTCTGAGCGTCGGTCCGCTCCTGCGCAACTGTGCCTGCGGCCACAGCCACGATCACCTCGAGGAGGCGCTGCTGTGCAGCGTGCGTCCGCTGCTGGAAGCGCTGCGCGAGGATCCGCCCTCCCCGGAGTCGCAGGGCAGTGACCTCGATCCATTCCCGCTTCCATTGCCTAGGGAGCTAAGACAGCGGCTCTGGTCGCAGATGCGTTCGGTCGCCCTGGCGCGGGATGGGCGGCATTGCGCGGTGTGCGACCGCGACCTGCACGCACTGCCCTCCTGGTACACCGAGGTGCATCATATCAAGGCGCGCCGCGACGGCGGCAGCGACCATCCCAGCAACCTGATCACCCTGTGCGTGGAATGCCACGGAAGGTTGACGGACGAGCTGCTGGAATTCATGCGACGGGAGACGCCTCAATCAGCGCCAGGCCCCTTCTGAGGCTCATCGAACACCTTCATGCCGTCGGCGATCATGGCGCGCGCCTTCGGATTGAACAGGTTGGAGAACACCACGCGCCGGGCGGTGCGGTTCTTAGCTAGCAGCCGTAGGAATTCCCGCACCCCTTCCTTGGTCTTCCAGGAATCGATGTAGGTGGTATACCCTTCGTTGACCAGCGCCTCCAGGGTGGCCTGGTCGAATCCTTTGTCGTACTCGTAGACGCGGTGATTCGTCATCCACGCTTCCGACGACAGGCGGCCGACCTTCTCCATCTCATCCCACAGCGGCGTTCCGACCAGATAGTCAAGGATGTTGATCTGCACGGCGTGCGGACGCAGCGAGCGGATGAACTCGATGGTCTGCTTCTTGTCCTCCGTGCTCTCGACCGGCGCGCCGAAGATGAAGGACGTAACGACGATCATATTGGCGGCCTTGGCCGCCTGGACCGCAGCCCGGGTCTGCGCTGGGTTGATGTTCTTATTGTAGTAGTCCAGCACCTTCTGGCAGCCGCTTTCGGCGCCGAAGTACATAACGTCGAAACCGGCGTTCTTCATCGTCTTCATGAGCTCGGGGCTGGCGTTGTTGACCCTCCCCTCGCAGTAGAAGCGCATCTTGATGCCTTCATTCCGAATCAGTTCGCAGATGCGGCGCACACGGTCCGCCTTCTGCGTGAAGTTGTCATCCACCAGCACGACGTTCTTGTAGCCGGCGGCGTTCAGCTCCTTCATCTCCGCCACCACCTTCTCGGCGGAGCGGTACCTCCACTTGCGCAGCGAGAAGCTAGCGCAGGAACAGTAGGAGCAGTCGAAGGGACAACCGCGCGAAGTGCTGATGGTGGTGAATTTGCCGAAGGTCAGCGGGATGCCCTGCAGCGAGTAGCCGTACTCCACACCAGATAGTAGCGAGCGATCGATCGGCGGCAGCGCATCCAGGTCCTTGACGATGGCTATCGGATTAGTATGGTACAGCCCGTCCTTGAAGTAGGAGATGCCTTGCACCTGAAGGGGTTCCTTTCCCTCTTTCAAGGCCATGAGGAGCTCCACCAACGCCTCCTCGGCCTCGCCCTTGATGATGTAGTCGATGTGCGGGTATGCCCGCAGGATCTTCTCGGCGGCGAACGTGGCGTGATAGCCTCCCAGCATCAGGATGGTATCCGGCAGGCGTCTAGCCACCTCGTGGAACACGTTCATCGCGTCCAGGAAGGTGTGCGTGGAGCAGTTCATGCCGAACAGGTCCGGCTTCTCCTCCACTATCCTGGCCACCAGCTCTTCCTGACCTAGATTAAGGCAGAACGCGTCCAGGATCTTGATCTCCGCAGCCTGATGTTTCTTCACATTGGCCGCGATGTACAACAGCCCCAGGGGCGGCCACAGCTCCGTGGTCTTTCCCGGCGGCGTCGACAGCAATACTTTCGTTTCCCCAATCCCCCGCCCCTGTCCAGGAGCGAACCTGCTAATGAAATAGGGGTTTAAATCCTCTTGCCAGATAATCACGAAACGAATTTCGATGATATTTCATGGAATGGGCATGCCGATAGCTGATGAACACCCCTAGAAAGACACGCTGCCGCCTGGACAGCTCAAGGCTGAATTCCAGCACCACTCTTCTGCAGTTCTGCGATCCACCCTTGAATGGTCCACAGCTCCGATTTCGTAACTATGCCGTGTTTGCCAAGCTCAAGATAGGCTGCAATGAGGTCTTGAAAGATAGTAGCTCCATCTCTCATTGTGCCGATCACCAGGTCAGGGACCAGATGACCGCATTGATAGCAGGGGATCTCATCTCTGAAGTCGTCCAGATAATCATGTTCATTTCTATCCTGATAGACGGTTGCATCAGTGAAGGCGATCTGGTATCCATGATTCCAAGCAATAGGCTGGGCAATCAACCCTCTCAGAATGTCCGTGAATCTGAACGAGACATGGCAGGGCAGATAGAGCAGAGGGAACATTGCCCGGGTGAACACGGTGTTTTGGGAATTTATTGGGCAAATGAGCCTGTGTCGCAAACCACTTGATTCTTGATCGGTGATCCGATCCCTTTGTC
>CAZCNG010000068.1:0-11568 GCA_964500045.1 uncultured Methanomassiliicoccaceae archaeon | reverse complement strand
TTTGCGACATCTTCTCCAGTGGCGTTCGAAGACAGGCATTTTTAATATCCGTCCGGTTGATATTGAATCGGGGGAAGAGCTTGTCCAAGGCATTCAAGGCAGCCATTGCCATCTCAGTGTCTATGATCTTCTTTTTCTCGCTGGTCGCAGTACCGGCGCAGGCATCTGCGGGAAACCAGAATGCGGGCGTCCTTTCCATCGGATCGGCGTTGTCCTCGGTCCGGTTGGATTCAGGTTTCATCGTAAATGACACCACTGGCGTCAATTCTATGGGAGATAATCCTGTGATCGTTGAGGTGAATTCCACCAATCCGATCATCGTGAATCACACTGTGCTCGGAAGCGTCGGACCGATCGTTCGTCCCGCCGCCTACCCCATTGCATGGGCCGGCTTGGTGGGTGCCATCGTTCTGGCCGCGTTGATCATCCTGGCTTTGCTGTTGGTGGACCGGAGGAAGTAGGTCGAAAGAAGAAGATGTCCTCGGCAAAGAATGTCCATCGACGGACTGCCTTTCCCACCGCAGAACTCAAGACCTAGATACTCGATTGTCGTCTTGGTTGCATCATGTCTGAAGATTACTTAGTTCCACTCAAGCTCAAGCCGCGTCTCGGAGAGGAATCCGGACTTGGACCGGCTCAGCTCATGATCAAGGATTTCGAATCCCGTTCTCCTCCACCGGTCATGCAGAGCGCCTTGGAGTCCAGGCCGATGATAGGATGCAGGGCCTCTATTCCCGATATGCGTCACGCGATCGGAGGAGACCTCAGCGTGGAGGCCCAGAGGTCACATCTTCTCTTCGAGTCCGCTCCAGAGAGCCGAATGAACGCTAGAGTCCAGGCCCGTGAACTGGAATGCAGGGAAATGCCCCTGAAGGAAACCTCCCCTCTCGCCGGTCAGTCGGAAAACCTCCGCACCGTTCAGGAGAAGATGAATGAATCGGAGAAGAAGGACCGGAACTCTTCCAACCTCTAGAGGCGCGTCTTGGTCTGCTTGGAGTGATCCGTCCTCGCATCGGAGCGGTCCGCATTTTTCACCATTGAGCTCTCATGAGTTGGTCTCCTCAACCGCTACATTACCATGCTTGCCGGCAGGAGTTTTGGGATCGGTACAAGAAAGGGCCTTAGCCAGTCACTTTTATGGCTTGAAATACCGATCCGTCCATTCCTACACTGGACAAACTCGATCTATGCCGATCTAGGGAAATCGAGCTGTCCTGATACATGGCATACTTTGCCATCGAATCGCCCGTGTCGCCGAATTCTAGCCCTAGGTATTCGATGGATGATCGCCCTGAAGCGAGCTGAATCTGTCGAATGAAAAGTGTAAGTACTTTCATTCTAGCCAAGTCGATTGAAACACGTCTTATTATCCCGCCTGCTAATTTATGCCTAGATGTTTGGTCGAGACCTTCGGTGGGGGCTAAAGGTCGCTCTGCTCGATTCCGCTCTTTTCCTCGGTCCAGCCCTGTTCATAACCGTTCAGATGAGCGGTAAAGGCTTCCCCGGTTATTTCGGGGTGGGGCACGACCTGGGGCTGTTCATCTTCCTGTTCATCGGTCTTTCCTTGATCTTCAGGTTCGCCATCGTCGACGGTCTGGCCCGCTACACCGTGTGGCGGGGGGAAAGCATCTTCGCAGCCCTGCCCGGACTGCCCGGACCAAAGAATTGGGCGGTCTGGACGGTCATCGCCGTCTATGTGGTCGAGGTCGTGAACTACTCTCTCATCGCCTTGGCCGCGGCCTCTGTGCTCGATTCCTTGACCCCCGGAGACCAGATGGAACAGTTCCTGGCCTTGGGCTTCCTCCTCATTGCCTTGGTGTTCCTGGAGATACGGTCTTTCAAGTTGCTGGAGAAGTTCGTGTACTTGCTTATCACCACGGTAGGGATCTTTCTCCTGTACTGCACCGTGTCGGCACTGATGGTGGGAACGACCGGTCCGATCAGCAGCAGCGCGCCCCTGAACGACCTGGGGCCGAACCTCCTGCTGATCCTGGGCAGCGGTTCAGGCCTGTCCCTGCTCCTGTATTCGGTCTGGATCGGCGACAAGCTTCAGAAGACGCCCAAGCACGAGGGGTTGGACAAGACGGTGAAAAACATACGGGCCAGCCTGGTCACCGCCTTCACCCTCACCGGGCTCATCGCCCTGGCCGTCGTCATCGTGGCCTGGAACTCCGGCTCGGACAGCTACCTGGCGGTGGCGGCGACCGCTTTGGGTTCACTGCCCTACGCCGCCGAGGCATTCATCTTTGCCATTTTCCTGCTGTTCTTCGGCGTCGTGTTGGTGGGCATCGACGGGAGGGCCAGGGCCATCACCAGGATGCTTCACCAGACCAAGACCACTAGCATGGACCGGAAGGTCCTATACCGTGTCCTGGTCCTCTTCTACGTCATCCTGATCTCGGCATCCCTGTGGCTGGGCACCCCTTCCAACCTGCTCGCCTTCATCTCGGCGGTGTCGTCGTTCTTGTTCGCCCTCTGCGGGTTCGCCTTCGTCTACATCAATTGGAAGATGCCGACCGAGGCCCGGGCGGGAAAGGTGTGGAGCGCCGTCGCCCTGGTGGGCAGCGCATCGATCTTGTTAATAGCGCTGCTCAGAGAGGAGACGATGCTCTCTTTCATAGTGCCGATGCTGGTCATGGTCGGAGCGGTGTCCCTGCTCCTCTACCTGCTGCTCCGGGCGGGCGTGCTCCCCTGGATGGTCCGGAACGTGCACCGTTGGAAGGGGGCGGTCGTCTGCCTCCTCCTGTTCTCCGCGATCTCGATCCTCGGCACGGTCGGGGGCGTCGAGTACAACGGCGTGATCATAAACTTCCGGGACTTCGGGCCGATGATGGCCGGGCTTCTGGGGGGGCCGATCACCGGTGGATTGGTCGGTCTGGTAGGTGGCATATTCCGCTATGGTCTGGGAGGCTGGTCGGCCCTCGCCTGCTTCGTGGCCACGCTCTCCAGCGGAATTGTGGCCGGTCTTTTATCGCTGTACTGGAATGGGAAGATAAGCTACCTCAAGGTCTCCTTCGTCGCCCTACTGGTGGAGGTGATGCACCTGTTCCTGTACCTTCCCCTGCTATCCATGGACCAACCGTGGAGCGATGTCGTTACGGTCATAATCAGCACCGCGGTGCCGATGACCATCGCCAACATGCTGGGCATGATCGCGTTCAAGTATGTGCTGGACCTAGGAAGACTGAGGCCGCGACCGAGTGCCGCCGCGGTGGATCTGAAGGATGTGGAGACGCAGTCGGAGACGGAATGATTTTTCCCCCCATGCGTTGCGAGGAATACTATGCTGAAGGAGGAGGACCAAGGTGACAACACTCTTCGGGATATCTCCTCCTAGCGAAGTCCCGGCCCTCTCTCGTGCCCTCTTCTACTTTGATCATGCTTTTGCATTTCTCATTTTGAATAGATTGGCTACTGCGCTCGTCACCCCGGCGATCAACAATCCAACCCCGACCCCCTGAAAGTACATGTCGCCTTTGAGATGTCCCACTAGGATGAATATCAAACTCAGAACTAAATCGAATACGACCAGCGTCAAACCCAAGTGTTCCAGAATCTTCGTTCTATCCATCTCTTCCACCTTTCCTATTGTATGGTGCAGAGCCAATAAAATGGTTTCTGTGAACCTTCGTGACCGCGCTCATGGACCGCTCGGGTCTTCTCTGGCATCCTCTTCTCGTTTCTTATTGTCGCCTATGCGGCCGGATCCTTCCTTTGCCCTTCCCGTTGGAGATTCCGGCCTGAAACACCTTGTTTTGTAATGGTATCGCCTATTCTACGACAGGCCTCGGAAGGAGCATCCACGGAATGCCCTATTTGACACGAAAGGCTGGGAGTGAGAGTCATTGAAGCCCGGAATGGCGCTCAGAACATGCTAGCTCATCCTCTAAGCCCCATGTCGGCCTCGTGATCGAAGCGGACGCGGGTCCTGGTTGGGGAGCTTTATGCCCGTTCTTCGTCCCAGGTTGTCCAGGATGCTGTTGATGGCCGATTTCTTGTAGATTTCCAGTCCTCCAGCCAGGGAGGAAGCAACAGCTCGTCCGGGACCTTGACCGGGGGATTCATTCTCCTTGTTTGGTCAATGATGCCCAGCCCGGTCTCCATACACTCCTCGAAGTATCTTGCAGTATGGGGGGGTGGGGGTGGTTAATATTCGATTGGCACTTTTGGTGAAAATTCAATTGCAGTTACAAGGTGGTCCGATACCTACCTCTATTCTGCCCGCCTCCTGCCGACTCGGTTCAATTCTAATGATGGTCGGCATGTCACTCATGATGATGTACTTCTGATCGGAAGTGCTCAAGAATTAATCCACTTTGTCGTGACCTTCAATATATTTCCTACTTATTGAAAAGGTCACCAATATTTATATGCCTCAACTAGTTTCATTTAACAATGAAAGAAAGATCGCTTTTCTGTTGGTTATTGGTTGTAATGATGGTATCCGCTACACTCACAAGTGTTTGTGGTGTGGCAGCAACGCCACAAACTGAGTCAAGCGCCCAAATGGTGGATGTGGCTCTCTACAGGGCCGGAACCGACCCATCCACTGGAGGGATAGCCCTCGTCGGCGACGCCGGCCTGGTCATGAAATGGCACTACATGACCTATGATGAGATGCTCGAGGCCAAGGACCGTCTTGGTGTCTCTACCTACGACCCGTCAGATGCTTCGAATGGAAATGGACCGAACAAGGAGATCAGAGCCCCAACCGAAGCTGAATGGCTTGGTATGGTCGGTACCCAGGTGATCATCGAAGACATGCTCGGTGGCGCTCCCTCGGCTGAGACCGTGGACCTGACCCTTTCTCCCTTTTTCCCACCCATAGGAAATCAGGGCGAGGTCGGCTCCTGCGCCGCCTGGCAAGAGACCTATTACCAGTTCGGTTTCTTGAAGGCCAAGGAAATGGGATGGTCCGATGCCAGCACTGGGAATGTGGCGCACCTGTTCTGTCCTACCTGGACCTATGCCAAACAGAGCGGGGGCACCGATGCCGGCAGCTCCCCCGGCGATAATGCCAAGATAATCGCTCAATTCGGCGCCGCCACGATGGATGTCATGCCCTATGTCAGTACTAAGCCGGAGGGCTGGCTCGAATGGGGCGACCAGTCTGCCTGGAGGACCGCGGTGCAGTACCGCTGCCAGGGGTATTCGCTCATCGATGCGGAGAGTGCTTCCCAGTGCATCGCGCTGGTGAAGGCCGCCCTTGACAACCAGATCCCCGTCAATTTCGCCCTCAACGCTACGAACTTCGAGAACAATATCGCCGACTACAACGGCAACAAGAACAACATCATTTCCTCATCGGAGTACAGTTTCAACGATACCGACCACGCGCAGACCATCGTCGGCTACAACGACACCGTGATGGACCTGGACGCGACCCCGGGCGCATTCAAGGTGGCCAACTCCCATGGATCGGATTTCGGTATCTCAGGTTGCTACTATGTCACCTATGATGCGTTCGCCAAGATGGCGCCCAACACCAGCATCGGATTCATCAACATGACTGGTTCCGCGGGATACTCGCCCTCGGCACTGGCCACCTTCCAGTTCAGTCCTGGCCCGACCCGGGACGCCACCCTGAACGTGACGGCCATACAGGTATCGTCCGGTGATGTCAAGGCCCAATTCGCGGCCTCCTTCAATGCCGGCAACGAGCAGCGGATGTCATCCTTCATGTGCTTCGACATATCCAACATGACGGATTACGTCAACCAGGTCGACTACAACATCGTCCTGACCGCCTCCAGCTCGAATCAGACGGGGACCATATCCTCGTTCAAGGTGGAGCTCTACACCGCGCCATACCGCATCAATAATCCATCTTCGGTCACCCCGGAGTCCACGGACGTGCCCAAGGAGACCCCCGGATCGGTAACGGCCGGAAAAGGCGCGGGTGTTCCCTCGGCGCCGCGGGACTTCGCTGGCATGATAATCTCCACGGGGGCCCAGCTCTCCTGGTCCGCACCTGCCAGTGATGGCGGCAGTGCTATCACTAACTACAAGCTCTATAGATCAGAATCCGCCATTGGGGAATACACTCTTATCGCATCGCCTACTGGGACAACCTACAATGACCCGGGAATAGTCAATACCAACTGGTACAAGATCAGCGCCGTGAACGCCATTGGCGAGGGTGCCATTGCTACGATAAGCGTTACGGGTCAGGGCGTTCCCTCGGCGCCGCTGGGTCTCGGCGGCATAATCAATTCCACGGGGGCCATTCTAGCCTGGTCCCCACCGGCTAGCGATGGCGGAAGCCCCATCACTAGCTACAATGTCTATAGGGCGGAATCGGCCAGTGGGGAATACACCAACATCGCCTCGCCTACCGATACATGGTACACTGATCCCGGAAGGGCATATCCTGCTTGGTACAAGGTCAGCGCCGTGAATGCCTTTGGTGAAGGCGCCAATTGCACTCCGATAAGCCCGAACTCTGTGCCTGGGGTCCCGCAGAACCTCGTAGCAGCGGCAGGCAATGCCCAGGTCGTCCTGACCTGGCAGGCCCCGGCATCCGATGGCGGCAGCGCCATCGCCTGTTACCGGGTGTACCGCTCCAACACGGAGAGCGGGACGTATGAATCGATAGCCCTCCCGGAGGTACTGACCTACACCGACACGGGTCTGGTAAATGGTCAGCCCTACTGGTACAAGGTCAGCGCGGCGAACCTCATCGGCGAGGGCAATAATTGCTCCGTCGTCAGCGCTACTCCCAGCCCCGCACCAGGACCGACCGTGCCCGGGGTCCCGCAGAACCTCCAGGGTACGCCTGGCAGTGCGCAGGCAATCCTGACCTGGACCGCTCCGACATCGACGGGCGGTAGCGTTATCGACTATTATGTCGTCTACCAGAATGGGAGCGCCTTGCCGAACCATCCCACTGGACTGACGGCGACCATCACCGGTCTGACCAATGGGCTGGCATACAGCTTCACCGTCGCCGCGCACAACAGCGTGGGCCTCGGTGATCAGAGCGCCCCGGTGAGCGTCACACCTGTGGCCCCAACAGTGCCCAGCGCCCCACAGAACGTGGCGGCCAACCCTGGACCGGGCAAGGTGACGATCACGTGGACCGCACCGTCCAGCACCGGCGGCAGCGCCCTCACCGGTTATAAGGTCTATCGGCAACTGGCGGGCGGAGCTGAACTGCTGGGCACGGTCGGCGCCTCGACCCTGAGCTATGCAGACACGACCGGGACCGCTGGCACCACCTATTTCTATTATGTGGTGGCAACGAACTCTATCGGATCTGGTCCTAATTCCGACCCGGTCAGCGCCGCGCCGCAAGCGGCGAACGCAGACAACACCATGCTCTACGTGGGCATCGCTATCGCCGCAATCGCGGTGATCGCCATCGTGGTCGTGCTGATGCGGAGGAAGAAGTAGACCTGGTAGCTCATTGGCCAAACTCTTTCCTTTTCCTTTTCTTGATGGAGACCGGCGTCTGTTTCCTTGGTCCTTCGAGCATCAAAAACCTGGGTGAGTTCTAGAGTGATCTAAAATGGGTGTCGTCCCGTTGGTCATGTGATCTGCGATCCAGATACGCTCATTCGCATAATGCACAGTTCAATAAGGTCTCGATTTCGGAACATTCCCTTTTCTTGATAGCTGGCATACTCTATCATCGCAATTTCGATCAGGGATGGATGGGCAGAACCCTCGGAACTATCCTACTCCGGTTCTTCGGGCAGGACGACTGCCCACCTCCCGAGCTTTATCCACTCAATGAACCTCTCTGGTTGAGATGTTGGATGGAGGTGGTGCGAAATCTGCGGCCATTCCTATCCTTGCCTGATATTTGGTAACGGTTCCGACTGAATGTTCTGTCCTGACATATTTCTCCTCAAACCGCGAGCGAATTCTTCCGCCTTGGCGAGGTCCTTGACGTTGGGCCTTCCTTTGTTCAAACCCCCGAAATATCGAAGGAAGCTGTTCGTGTTGAACCCCTTGCAGGCGAACTCGTCGACGATCACGTATCCCTTTCGTTGGAGCATCTCCCGGAGGGCGGAGTGGTCCTTGGCGACCTTCTCGTCGTTGACGATGGCGCTCGTAGAGAAGAGGAACACACTCTTCCCCGTGGTCGCCGGAAGCCTATCGGCGAGTTCGAGCAAAGCCCTGTGATGTTTACCATCATATATGCCCGAACCGAAGCCTATCAGGTCGTTCCTGGCGATCTCCTCGATGCGAACATCGTGAGGCGATAGGATGGGCGCATCTAGGACTGTCGCCATCGCCTCCGCGATCTTCTCCGTGTTCTTGTGATGGTACGATTTGAGGATCAGCAGGGTTCTCATAGATGGCTCGGAAGAAGTCATAGCCCAACCTCTCCCGCTTTGCAGGGCTTCGTAATCATCCACATCTCTTCGTTCGAAAGCATGGGCGATTCCTGAGACATTGTATCGTTTCCCTCAAGCGGCGGTCATCCTACATAGGGAGGCCGAGCCTTCGTGGCCACCATGTGGGCACGTTGCTGGAGCGACGACCTGGACCAACGTTACACTGGTCCCCATCCGGGTGGTGATCATGCGGGCGCTCCTCAGGACCACGTAGCAATACACGGATCGGTCCGGCATTCTCTCAAATTCCATTCTTGCTCTGCTTCCCATTTCGATCCAGTTTCCTATTCTTGCGGGCGTCTCGACTGCCAGAGCGCCAAGGGTGGAAAGGGACTTTAATGGTCCTCTAATCTACGGACCGATGCTCGTAAGGCTTCTGTTCTCTTTCATGGGCGGATGCCTCTTCATCAAGCAGTTTGATATACGGTTCGTGATTTCTCCTCCTCTATGCCCGAGCTACGTTGTCAGATCCGGTGTGTAAAGTGCAATCAGTGGGTCGATTCGCCCGAACAATTCGGAACGGCAGAGGCCTTCTTCACTTCTACGCTCATAGGAAAGACAGCTCATTGCGCATGGTGTGGAGAGACCACCCCATGCAGCATCGAAGACATGCGGTTTGATGAGTATAGAGATGGTAGGAATGGAACCTATATTCTAGGAAAGGATGCGGCCAAGGGTCCAGTGAAGACGCCCAAATAGATTCTTTCCCTGCCTCTTATGGACCACGCCGCGGCACTCGCTGACGCCTCGGGCCAATGAGGCGGTCTCGGTAACTTGGCAGTTTGGCCGATGAGATCCGCTGCTCCGTCGGCACGGCTTGTCAAGGGTCCAAGGGATTCTGGGGGTGCTAAGTTTTCGATCGCACCTTTGCTCAAATTTCAATTGGCGGTTACAATGGCCGCCCATGGCTGTATGGCGCCCGTGTGAGGCCCATTCATTTCACTTCATATCTTCCTGGGTCCGGTGACCGAGTCTTTTGGAAGCCCGGTACTTTCGGCCGATAGCGTTGGAATATGAGCGAGAACGCCGCCATGCCGATGGCGTTGGCCACTATCATAGGTATTGAGATGGTGCTGACGATCTCCCAGGCGCTCGAGGTGGGCTGCACCAGGAGAACGATGAGCAGCATATGGAGGCATTCCATCAGGATCGCGAAGACAACTGCGCCAATGACCCCCACGAAGCGCTTCCTATTGGCGAGATAGATGAGGCCGCCGATGAGGCCTGCTAGTGTGGTCGCCACGGCGCAGGGCACCGCCGTTATCCCTCCCAATGTAAGCCGCTGCAGGCTCCCGATCAATCCTGCCCCCATGCCGACGAACGGGCCTGCGACCAGGCCGGCGATCATCGGCCCCAGGTCGCGCACGTTGGCCTTGGCCCCCATGATCTCCAAACTGGCATAGGTGCCGAAGATCGAGAGCAGGCCGAAGATGATGATCAGCAGAAACCCGCTCTTCCAAGTGACCTTGCCCGCCAACACCTCTCTGAAGAACTTCAGGCGGGTCAGCAGGTAAGCGACCGCCGCTAGGATGGCGATGGCCACGATGAGGACTGCCAGCATATCCAGCGTTGAGGCCATGGGTGAACCGGAAGGGGGGCATCACTACTTCGGATGAAATAACTGTTGTCGCCCCATGGAAGGTCTCGCCACGGTGTTATGATGGTCGATGACCGCCCTCTGATCTATCCGCGGAATAGTAACGAAATATCTCAATGGGTCCTGGGAGAGCACAATCTGCTCCATTTTCTCCACGGGGCTGGTGTCTCAACAAGACTGACTGAGGGGTAATTATCGAGAAATGGAATCGTATGTGGTAGGTTATAGTGCCGACCGAACTATTCTAACTCGGTGACCAAGCGTGCTGGGATCTCTTCTGAGGGCGTTCTCGCCAAGCTACGGTCATACCAAGGGAGACCTGGGCGTATCCTTCTTCATCGCCACCCTGGCATTGATGGTGGCCGCATGCGCGCTGCTTACCTTCTTCCGCATCATATGAATGGCGTTCTATCATCGGTCGTGTCAAGATGGGTCAATGCTGCTTCCACCAGCCAAAACCTAGGAAGAGCGCCATGGCCACTGCGATGCCCATGGGGAACAATACCTCCGTGGAGAAGCCGATGGTGAGAGCCATGATGAACGGCATGCTCAGCAGCACTACCACGAAGATGAGAACGCCCGCCGAGGTCGCCTTTTGCTTGGTCTCCTGGTGCTGGAATCTTTCATCGTGCCTCGTGGGAACAAAATCCTTGACGAGGAATGCGATGCGGTCCATGATCTCGAATTCAGCTCGCGAGGGCCTGTCATCCACACCCCAGGCAGTTATGATCGCTCCCTTCTTTGCACGTCCCAATTCCTCTTGATAGAGGACGATACAGCCATCTTTTTCGTAGCCTTTTATCTTCAACCCCTCGCTCCATTTCTCCATCATCAGATTTCTCAGTTCATCATCGGCGTTGAGCTTGGTCGCCAGGTCGGTGCCGGTCCAAGAGCCCTCTCCACCCTGATATGGAGATCTATCGCTGGGTACGAATTCAGCGTGGTACTGGTCGGCGAGATCGCCCATGTCCTTGCGTATCAAGTAGAATACTCCATAGGCCCACCCGGGCGGAGATCGTGGATGGCTGCCCCCGCCCATCATGGTCTTGCCCAGCTCCACCACATCCACATTCCTGCCCTCCACTTTGATCAGGCCGACTGTCATGAACATGTCCGGGTATTCGGTGGCGGCCATCGGTCTCGTGTGATTGAATGCCGCGGGGTCCCGCTTCCCGATGCGTATGGCTGCGATCCCCATTGAATTGAGTGCGTCGCAGAGCGAATCTGCTGGATTCTGCGACTCCTTCCAACCGAATGCTCCGATCATAGGAACTGCCAGGTGCGGGAGTTGCGATCTACTGTCGCCAGGATGAGGATATCCCAATGACGTCTGATCTGTGGGCTATTTCTATATTGTTCTTGCCGCCGGTGAGTTCCATGGGCGGACCGAAGTTGTCCGAGGTATCTCGGCCAAGTACTTCCCTGCTCCCTATGTCCGTACCACGTTCTGAGTTGCCAATCATGTTTTGGGAGCGCCTCTTTGTCATAGACCCGTTTGCCAATACATTGGGGAGGTCATCGAACACCCATTCACATCGAAGGCTTCAGCATCGAAAAGACGAGGTGGATAAGAATGGTGCGAAGGGCCGGATTTGAACCGGCGAACCTCTGCAGGAACAGATCTTGAGT